>CAZWTF010000016.1:0-1582 GCA_964636815.1 uncultured Pseudomonadota bacterium | reverse complement strand
TATAAAGTACCTTCAAATCTACCATTCTAATGCAACTCCGCAAATATCAACAATCATTCACTCTTCAGCATAGGAAAGACCTTGCAAAATACAAGCATGTCATTGCGCAATCGCCAACCGGCAGCGGTAAAACAAAGATGTTTATTTACTTGGCTAAAAAAGCAATAGAGGCAGGAAAGACAGTTTTGATGATTGTTGAAGGGAAGCGCCTTTATAAACAATTGCAAGATGAATACCCTTCCATTGAAATAAATGCTAGTAATAGGTTTGTTTTAGTACAAAGAAATAAACACCATATTGCAATGGCTCAGACCCTTAAAAAAAGGCCGTCCACTATTTCGATGTTTAATAGTCTTGGCGATAATCTTTATATTATTACTGATGAAGCTCACGTTGGGCAAGCGACTGTTATTTTGGAAAAACTTACTATTGCATTTCTATCAGGCTTTACTGCAACACCAGATTATCGTTGCGCTAAACACCTTCCAAAGATTTATAAGCATTTAACTCCAGGTCCACAGGTAAAAGAATTGATTTATACAGACGATCCTGATGGTCCATTCTTGATGCCATGCAAGCATTACGCGCGTCAATGCGCGGATCATTCAGGACTTAAAATAAAAAACGGAAACTTCACTGAAGAAAGCCAATTAAAAGTTTATGATGTAAGAAACGTTTACGATATTCTTGAAGAGGATTTAAGATTTTTCAATTTTAAAAAGTGTATGATTTTTACCTCTTCGATTGAACATGCGGTGCATTGCAAAAATGAATTAGAATCCCGTGGATTCAGAACAGCCATTGTTCATTCTGAATTATCGCCAGAGGAAAACGAATGCAATTTTTTATTTTTCACTAAAGGCGGCGTTAATATCTGTATAAATGTTGCCATGCTTACCAAAGGCATAGATCACCCACCAATTGATGGCGTTGTTACATTACGAGATACAACATCTCTTGGTTTATACTTACAAATGCTTGGCCGCGGTTCAAGACCATTTATAGGGAAGTTATTTTTTACGCATCTTGATTATGGCACAAACTGCGAAAGGCATGGATTTTATGATGACGATCGCGACTGGTCAGAACTATGGAAGCAAAAACCAAAAAAACAAGGAGTAACGCCTACAAAGCTTTGCCCGAAATGCGAATATATTTGTCATGCAGCGGCGCCGTCATGCCCTGATTGCGGATATATTTTCCCGGTGAAAGAGAAGGAACAAGAAGCGGCTAAGACGGAGTTAGTGGAATTGACGCCGCAACATAAATCATGGGCCACAATGACCGCAATTGAACTTTACCAGGCAAGTAAAGAACGAAATTACAAACGAGCAATACAAGAAGCACGGAAACGAGAATCAACTCATCCTGGTTTTCTTGGTGAATTCGCTAATGCTGCCGGGTATAAACTTTCATGGGTGCAGGATCAATTAAGATTCATTTAATTCACTATCTTCATGCAACGGCGCAAATATTTTACGTGGTAGGTATTATATTTGCATCAGTCTTTATCATCACATAACTGGCGTTTTAAAATGACGGCTCTACCACAGTCCGATTTTTAAGGCGCCTTTTTATTTTT
>CAZWTF010000015.1:0-1599 GCA_964636815.1 uncultured Pseudomonadota bacterium | reverse complement strand
TTTTAATAAAGCTTGGAATTTGCTGCATAAAAATAAAAAGGCGCCTTAAAAATCGAGGTGAGAAGGACCTTTCATTTTAAAACGCCAATTATGTGATGATAAAGACTGATGCAAATATAATACCCTTCTCGTAAAATATTTGCGCCGTGTTAATGCGAATATAGATAAAAGTTTAAATAAATCGTAATTGATCCTGCACCCAGGAAAGTTTATAACCGGCAGCATTAGCGAATTCGCCAAGAAAACCAGGATGAGTTGATTCTCGTTTCCGTGCTTCTTGTATTGCTCGTTTGTAATTTCGTTCTTTACTTGCCTGGTAAAGTTCAATTGCGGTCATTGTGGCCCATGATTTATGTTGCGGCGTCAATTCCACTAACTCCGTCTTAGCCGCTTCTTGTTCCTTCTCTTTCACCGGGAAAATATATCCGCAATCAGGACATGACGGCGCGGCTGCATGACAAATATATTCGCATTTCGGGCAAAGCTTTGTAGGTGTTACACCTTGTTTTTTTGGTTTAGCCTTCCACAGTTCGGACCAATTACGATCGTCGGTGTAGAAGCCGAAACGTTCGAAGTTGCCGCCGTAATCGAGGCAAGTGAAAAACTCCTTGGCTTCATTAGGCCTCGAACCGCGACCAAGCATCTGAAGGTAAAGCGGGAGTGATGTTGTAGCCCTAAGGAGTATGATAAAATCGACTGCCGGAAAATCAAATCCTTTTGTAAGTTTGGCCACGTTAATGCATATTTTAATACGACCGATTTTAAATAACTGTATGGCGCATCTGTTTTCATCGACTGTTTTTTTTGAGTGAACCACTATGCAATTTGGAATGTGCTTTGCCGTGTGTTCTGCGTGTTCGATGGAAGAGCAAAAGATCATAGCTTTATTGTATTGGAATGTTGAAAGGTCTTCTTTCAAAATGTCATAAACATTCTGCACGTCGAAAACCTTCATTTGGCTATCTTCTGTAAATTCACCATGCTTTTGTTGTAGTGGGGATGCGTCTATTCTCTTCCTGCCGAAATGCTTATAAGGCATCAGAAACGGACCATCAGGATCATTAATTAACTCGCTAACCTGTGGCCCTTCAACCAGATTATTGTAAAGCTTTGGTAAATGTTTCGCCCATTGATAAGCAGGAGTAGCAGTAAAGCCGGCAAGAAGGGCGTTAGGCAATGCTTCGAGAATCTTAGTTGCTTGACCTACGTGCGCTTCGTCGCAAATGATGAATAGATTATCGAACAGGCTTTGAAATTGGCGGAGTGTGGCTTCTCGCATCTTTAAAGTTTGAGCCATAGCGATGTAACGTTTACCGGCTTGTATGAGATTAAACCTATTCCCCGCATTTATCTGCTCACAAGGAAATTCAGCTTGCAATTGTTCATAAATATCAATTGAATCGATGATAATAAGAACTGCTTTCCCTGCTTCCTGCGCTTTCTTTGCGAGGTAAATAAACATCTTTGTTTTACCGCTTCCGGTGGGGGATTGAGCAATGATGCGTTTGTGCTTGGCTAGCGCTTTTCTCACTTCGTAGGTAAACGATTGTTGATATTTGCGGAGTTGCATTAGAATGGTAGATTTGAAGGTACTTTATA
>CAZWTF010000014.1:0-1682 GCA_964636815.1 uncultured Pseudomonadota bacterium | reverse complement strand
AATATCTTTCACGCCATTTGGGTTTGGATGGTCGTGCAGTATTTCGGCTAACGTTTAACGGCTTTCTGATGCGGGGGATTCAATGAACGTCAGCCCACTAAAGCAGAAAAGCCAGTAAACGAACAAATGTTGAGATTTTATTCTTTCAGCCCCCGTAGCAGAAAACCGATTGTTGGCAGAAGTGCGGGTAATTTAGAAAATTATACAAAAAAAATAAACAATATGAAAAAGGATTCATTAACTCAGTACTTGCATTTTTATTTGAACGGTAAAAAAGCGTTATACGCTTTACTCCCCAATGATGAAAGAATTGCGATTACAGGCATTCACAAGCACGATGCAAACTGGTATGTAAATTATTTAGTACAGGATAAAACTTCTGTTCGTTGCGGCGAAACAGACACTATTATGTTGGATGTGATAAAACCAATATTGCGCCCAATGTCTGATATGAATGCAGAAGAAAAAGAACGTTGGAGCATGGGCGTTAAGTCATATCAGAGTTATGCTTTAAGAATAAAGTTTTTTGTCGACAGATACTTGGATGTTTTCAGTCTGATAAAAAAAGGACTTGCAATTGACGCAACCGTCTTTGATAGTGCAGTAAGGTAGCATTTCTGCCAACGTTTCAGGGCTTGGCGATGTGTGGGACTTCAACGCTCGTCAGCCCAATTAACAACAAAAAGTAAAATAGAGAACAAATGATGACTAACATTCCACAGCCCACATATTGCCAAACCCAATGTAATATGCAGTGCCTTGTGCTGCGGAGCATGTCTTTAAATTATTATAAACTTTAAAAATAAAAAACGATGGAAATAACCTTACAAAACGTTTACAAGTGTGACTATTGCGGTAAAAAGCAATTCAGAAAAAGTGACATGACTAAGCATGAAAAATGGTGTAAGAAAAACCCAAATAATCAACATAAATGCTTTCAGTACTGCAAGCATTTAATTAAAGAGGATGAAGAATATGAGGGTAGTGATTTTGTTGGCAATAGAACTATTTTTAAATGTGCATTAACAGAACAAAAGATGTTTTCTTACATAGCGGAAAGAAAGAAACTGCCAATAATAAGCGAAAATGATAACATACGGATGCCATTAGAATGTGATAAATACGAAGACCCAATACCATATTTCGATACGAGTGATTACAGTGAAGAAAGATTAGATACTGGGTATCACGCTATGGATTACATGAGAGATTGGGATTAAAAGATGAAAATATGCAGGTCAGCCCAATCGAAGAACTGTAGTGTGGCGTTGGCGGCATTGCATATTACGTTTATATTTGCGAAACAAAACCAAATAATTATGCAAACAGTATCAATAAAATATGATTTGAAATGGCGGTTTAAGAAATTCCCTCAATATGCTGTTACGAGTTGTAGAAAGGTTGTTAATACCAGAAGAAATAGATTCTTAAAGCAATCTTTAAATGGAGGTTCAATTGGTTATTGGATTGTAGGAAATTTCTTTCCAAAATCAAAAATTAATGATATGGTTGAATTGATAAAAGAAGAAACATTACCGTTTTAAAAATGAATCCAACCTGTCTGATTAATCAATATAATCAAAATGAATATGCAAAATAAAATATTGACTATTTTTTGGCTAATAGTAATATTTAAAATAAGCAAGATGATTATTACTAAAATAAAAATTGATAATATGGTT
>CAZWTF010000013.1:0-2990 GCA_964636815.1 uncultured Pseudomonadota bacterium | reverse complement strand
ACCTTTATCTGCAATACATTTCTCTAATCCTTGTTGATCATAAGCATTTGCCTTAAATAAGCACCGCATTTTTATTGCTGAAAAATTACTTTGTACATCATCAATCCATTCATAACTAGTTCTATACCCTAGCACTTCCCATTGATCAACATTAATTCCCACATGACATTCAGGACAAAGCTCATTTTGTTTTTTTACATGGCAATTGGGACAATGTGTATTCTGATTTTCCATATCTTGTATTGTCGTAAAAATAGTTTTTGTTAATGGATCTGTCTCTATATTCTCTTTATAAAATATTTCTTCAATTTCTAAAGCCATAGGAATTTCTCGCCAACGACCCTGTCCTTCTTCATCATGCTGCCATGACCCATATTTTCGTTCTTTGCGTATTTCAGAAAGAAGATTATCTTTTCCCCGCTTTTCTATTTGTTGTAAAACAAGCAATTTTTCAATAGCGCTGAGTTGTAAACATTTTTTTTCTTCTTTAATCTGCTCTATAACACTATTTACTAGATCCTCTACTGCTTTTTGATCACTCTGATCGACAACACCTTGTACCACTTCTTTTATTACTTCTTGATCACCAGAATAGTAATGAGGACGAAACTTCACGTTTATTCCAGACAGAGAGTCATCTTCAGTATCCTTAAACCACCAATATTTTGTTCGCGTTCCTAATACGTTATTAAATTCCTCACATTCAGCTTCCCAAGCAACTTCTGGCCTAAAACTTTTATCTTTTTCCGACAATTCTACAATATCAAAAATCTGTTTTGTTAATGGATCATTGTTGACATCTTTTTGATAGAATTTTTCATCAATTTGAAAACCCATACAGTTTCTAAAGCTCGCACGGTTTTTTTTAAAAAAAACCAACCCGCTCGGTTCATCATACACAAGAGATGTTTGCTCTTTAGCTTCTATATGTATCTCAGCGAGTACCTTGTCCTTACCCCGTTTTTTTACATTCTTCACAATTAACTGTTTTTCAACATCACTTAACTGTAAATATTTTTCCATGGCGCATATATACGAAGTTAAAAATACAGTCATCAAACACAACTTAAATACCTTCATCATCTCTCCTTATTAATACGCTCTCAACATACTCTTTAATTTGTAACTTTCATGCCTTGGTATTATGCTATCATCAAATTTATTCAGGAGAAATTAAAATGATATATTGCCACAATATTTTAAAAATAACGCTTTGCTACCTTATTATTTTTATGACACACACGCACATTTTATCCCAGGAAAATAACATGACACCACCAATGCTATCATCAGAATTTTCATTTATCCTCAAACCATCGCTGATCGCAGGAATTGGTGTTTTTGCTCTTCATGATATTCCAAAAGGTGCAGTAGTATTACACACCAAATTTAAGATCAGATTATTAAAAACAAAAGATATTCCTGCTGAACTTCTAAGCTATTGCGTATATTTGAATGATGAAGAATGCTTAGGACCTGAACAGTTTGATCACATGGAAATAGGTTGGTATATCAATCATTCTGATACTCCAAACATTATTCGTAAAACCGTTGAATATACTGATGAAGAAGTTAATAGCTTTAAAGCGCGCCCTTTTACAGCAATACAAGATATTAAAGCTGGTGATGAAATTACTATAGATTATAACTATCTTGCTGAGCCTGAGCATTTAAAAGAACAATATTATAAAAAACAATAATTTTTTATTCAGCATATAAGAAACTACATATTATAAATTATCATATAAACAAAAGGGCAAAGTTTACACTTTGCCCTTTTTGACTTGACGACATAATGCTTTCATGTAAAAATTAAATTATAAATTATTTTTCATATCAAAATATTGTTTAGGGGCAATATGTCATATTTTAAAGCTGTTTTAACTTTACTTATTAGTTTTCACACTTCTTCATCTTTAATGGGAATGGATGTATATTCTAATTCTTATTTTGAGCAAAAACTGCAAAAAACTCTCTCATTACTTATGGCAAAAAATAATGATCCACAATCAATAGATCTCAATAAAGATACACTTCTAGTGATCGCAAAACATAATTATGATCTTTATTGTGATGAATTACTGACATCTAAAATTGAAACACTATCTTTTAAAGAATTTTGGGAAATTCGACTCGATAAAATCAATGATAAAAAAAGAATTAATACTTATTATGGTCAAGAAATCAAAGTTAATGATTTTGATTTTATTACAATGAATGATCAAGGAAAAAATATATTTTTAACAGCTCTGTCTGTCTGTGACAACGATAATAAATATGGACCTTTTTGTACACATACTCAAGAAACATGGGACAATAACAAATGCAAAATTGAAAAATCTTTTTTATCCGATCACAACGAATATACAACAATACTCCGACTACCTCTAAAATTAAGATCTAAGCTTGGTAATCTATCGCACATGACTATTATGGGGGAAGAAGAATATTCTTTTAAAAATACTATTTTTGAAACTGGATGCTTCGAAGGTATATCAGGTGCTTATTTAGCTTCATTATCTGGCATACCCATAGCATTCATCACAGGAAGCATGAAAAAATATATACTGACATTAATATGTACTGGATGTTATGGTATTGGATCATATCATATACAAAAAAAATACAAATCATTTCCTGTTCCCAGTACATTACTCGTTAAATTATTTTTTCTAGAACAAGAAGAAGTTCCTACAAAAGAAAAACTACATAGAATCTTCCAGGTAATAAAAAAACCTTTAGTCCCAGAAAAATACGCTGAAACTCTTGCATTAAAACAACAAACCGAACAAGAGCTCCAGCGATCAAAAGATTATATGATACAACATCACAAAAAAAATACTCACAAATTACTCACTCAAGAATGATGCTTAACGATCAATTACCCAATTAAGAACTTCTATAATCTTATCTTTATTAACCACCATATTAAACTCAGTTTGGTTCATCACTTGCTGCGCTTGTTTTTCTGTATATTCAAAATTCAAAGT
>CAZWTF010000012.1:0-3096 GCA_964636815.1 uncultured Pseudomonadota bacterium | reverse complement strand
TTACCGGCCCTCTATAACTTAACCGTACACAACGTCCACAACGTTATAAAATTGACCATTTTATTAACTTGTGGAGTTCATTTTATGAAGGTTCAACGTGTTCAAGTCGCTCAACATCAATATATTTGGCTGGTGATTGATGATGATTACCTACCAATTCAGCCCATTAAAGTTTTTATTCAATACCTACATCACACAGAAAAATCTCCTCATACCATTCAAAGTTATGCAACGCATTTAAAACTTTTTTGGGAATATCTAGAGGCTCACCAGAAAAACTGGCAGCAAATTTCAATATCTGATTTTGCAGGATTTATACATTGGCTACGAAGTCCAGCGACCAATATTATTTGTTTAAATAGCGACTCTAGTTTGCGCAGAACTGAACGTACTGTAAACACGATTCTATCAGCGCTGGCTAGCTTTTATCGCTACCACAACCAATTAGGCAATACTGATATTAAATTGACTGAGCCGTGCTATTTGCCCGTTAACAAGCATAAATCACTTCTATACCATGTTTTTAAGCACAAACCTCTTTGGAAACGCATAATTGGACTTAAAGCACAC
Source organism: uncultured Pseudomonadota bacterium (assembly GCA_964636815.1). Taxonomy (GTDB): domain Bacteria; phylum Babelota; class Babeliae; order Babelales; family Vermiphilaceae; genus SOIL31. The sequence goes on along the minus strand of CAZWTF010000012.1, from coordinate 2,526 downwards.
AAAACATTGCCTAAAACACTTGCTCATGAGCAAATTGATAAATTGATTAATTGTTGCTGCAATCAAAGAGATAAATTTTTAATCATATTATTACATGAAACTGGTCTTCGTATTGGACAAGCTCTTTCATTAAGACATGGGGACATAAAAAGCTGGGATAATGAAATTCATGTGATATTTCGTCAAAATAATGTCAACCAAGCAAGAAATAAATCCAGGACTCCTAATATATTACATGCTTCTCAAGATCTAATGCTCGCCTATACTGATTACCTCCAATCTGCTCAATCTTTAGTAAATAGTAGTGAGTATGTTTTTATTAACTTTCAAACTGGTGAGCCACTCAACTACGGAGCTGTAAGAAAAATTTTTTTTAGACTAATTAAAAAAGTAGGATTTCACGTAACACCTCATATGTTCCGGCATACACATGCAACGGAATTGATTAAAAATGGATGGGATGCTGCATGGGTACAAAAGCGACTTGGGCATGCGAATGTTCAAACCACTATTGACACTTATACGCATATTGATCATCAGGATTTAAAGAAAGCATTCAAGCTCTATCAAAAGAATAAGAAGGTGTAATATGAAGTCAGCATATAAACAACAACCAAAAAAAATTAATGATTCAATATTAGATCACCGTGATATTTGGCCAGTGGAAGAACTAGGTTTTAAGCCTGATGATGTACAAGGGATTTATCAATTGAATTTCACTCGTTTGAAACCAGATTGGTTTAAAGTAGCTGTAAAACGTTTTGTTCGATTTCAATCAACCATTAAAAGCTTGGCATCTTGTACTAGTTACATTGGAAGATTGGCACATTTTAGTGACTTTATCATTGAAAGTTACGTCGATCCACTACCAGATGAGATTGATCGCGGTGTAATAATTAAATATTTATCATTTTTGGCAAAGAGTAATTTGAGTGTTATGACGAGAAGTATGGCTCTTATTCATTTAAGAACATTTCATAATGTCGTCACTCAAGAAAAATGGTTGCCATGGCCGAAAGAACCTTTGATTTATTCATCAGACTTACCAAGAAATATGGAAACAATACCAAAGTATATCCCTGAATATGTCATAGCACAGTTGCAAAAAAGTCTGCATCATTGCCCAGCGTACATGCAAAACCTTATTATCGTTCTTTTAGAAACTGGAAGAAGAATTGGTGAAATATGCACCCTGCCCTTGAATTGCATAGAAAGCGATGACCAAGGAGACTTTTATCTCATAGTAAATGATAAAAAGCTGAAAAAGTCATATTTAATTCCAATTTCTGACGTTTGCCTTAAAGCAATACGCGCACAACAGGAACTCATTAATAACGAGTTGTTTAAAAATAAAGTATATTTATTCGCAGGAAAAGCTAAAACTAAATCACCGCATATTACTGCACGCTGCGTGAACCGTACTTTAACAACACTTGCTTGTAATCATCGCATTCTGGATGAGAATGGTAACATTTGGAAATTCCATACGCATCAATTTAGGCATACAGTCGGTACTCGTATGATAAATGCTGGCGTTCCACAAACTATCGTTCAAAAATATTTAGGGCATGAATCTCCCGAAATGACCGCACGTTATGCACATATACACGATGAGACGTTAAAAGCAGCTTTCAATGATTATCAAGGCAAATTAATTGGCATTGATGGAAAAGCCGTGTCACGTACATTTAAAGAGGGTTATGATGAAGCAAAATGGTTGCAATATAATGTAATGACGCAAGCATTACCAAATGGATTATGTGCTCTACCATCTCCTCAACAGCGTTGCCCACATGCAAACGCATGTTTAACGTGCGTAAATTTTAGAACACACAAAGAGTTTCTTCCTCAGCATAATAAACAATTAGAAATAACAGCTAAAATTATTGAATCTGCAAAACTGAATGGTTGGCAAAGGCAGGTTGAGATGAATACTATTGTTAAAAATAATTTAGAAAAAATTATTAATAAACTAAACGAGGAAAAATAATGTCAAAGATAAATAAAAAAATCATTGCGCTTAACCTGGCATCACAAGAAAAACGCAAAAATACCCAGTTAAAAGTTATAGCCGTCATGCGCGTCATGAAAGACAAGAACATTCCTATTAATTTTGAGTCCGTGGCTAAGCTATCAGGAGTTTCAAAAACCTGGATATATCGTCAATCAGATTTAAGTGATGAAATTACCAATTTAAGAAATAAAACAGGAAAAATTGAGCGAGTTATTGATCAGAAAAATATCAATGAAAGGCAGGATGCTGAAATCTTAAATTTAAAAAATAAAAATCGAGCATTAAAAGCAAAAATCAAGAAGTTACACCAACAGATAGAGGCTCTGTATGGCGAGCTTTATAGGCTTAAACAGGACAATAATAAATAAAAATAATATGGCCAGTTACCATGTAAATGGCCATAAAATTCTTTACCTAAATAGACAAAAAAGCTATTCTTTTAATACAGGTATAACGTTATGGACGTTAACTACGCATAGCTAAAGGGTATTTTTAATCTATCTTACCGGCCA
>CAZWTF010000011.1:0-9275 GCA_964636815.1 uncultured Pseudomonadota bacterium | reverse complement strand
GCAGAGTGGTCACGAGAACACTCTGCGAAAAAAACAATTTGAGTAAAACGAAAAATTGAGGTCTACGGCGTTAAGCTGGAGATTAGTCTTGTCTTAAAAAAAATGCGCTCGAAGATATCCTTCAACAAGTTCAGGACGAGCGCAAGAAAAAAAATTATACAAAAAAATTTTTCCGATAGTGCTGCAACTCAGCAATCGATTCATACACATCACTCAATGCGCGATGCCTATCAGACTTTTTAAACTCAATATTTTTATTATCAGGATACCAGCGCTTCACCAACTCTTTAACGCTTGAAACATCAACAAGACGATAATGCAAATAGCTGCTAATAAGTGGCATATATTTATCCAAAAAAACACGGTCTTGCCACACCGTATTACCCGCAAGAATACCGGTTCCCGGTGCACAATGTTGTTTAATAAATGCAAAAACTTGTTCTTCAGCTTGATGTAGTGATGTCTGGGAATTGCGAACTTCTTCTGTCAATCCTGTTTTACCATGATGATCTTGGCACCATTTACCCATTGCGGCTAATTTTTCTTCAGGTTGATTAATGACCAATCGAGGCCCTTGCGCAATCACATTACAATTACCATCAGTAATCACCGTAGCTATTTCCAAAATAACATCAGTTGCTATCACCAATCCCGTCATTTCAAGATCCAGCCACACAAGATTTCCAAGAACCTCATTCTTTGCCATATGTATTCACCTATATAAAGAAAAATTTATTCTTATTTTCCATCATACCAAGATAGATGATTCTTTACCATAACCTCGCAAAACAGTAGAATATAAACGCAGTTTGATATTTGTATAAAACGTAAGCTGCACTTGACGACAAACTTACATTTAGAAACTACCCTTCCGCGCTCAACAGCTTACCCCATCTTAGATTTCTCTTGATGGGGACCCCGATTGGAACAGAGTGAAAATTGGGGATAAAGGATTAAAGCGCATAAAAAAGGTTTATAACTTATGCAAAAAACACGTATCGGCGTCCTGATGGGCGGAAAATCACTTGAAAAAGAGGTATCTTTTAACACAGGCAGAACGGTATGTGATTACATTGATACAACAGAATATTCTACCGTTCCACTGTATCAAACAGGTGCAAAAATATATCTGTTACCATGGCACTTTTTACACAGAGGTAAAACAACAGATTTTGAACATCGTCTTGCACAAGAAGCTGAACATATTCCATGGGATGATCTTAAACAACACGTTGATTTTATCTACATAGCACAACATGGTCGTTACGCTGAAGATGGCACATTGCAGGGGTTTTTTAACATTCTTGGCATCCCTTATCTTGGCTCAAATATTTTTGCAAGCGCATTGCGCACTGATAAAATTATGCATAAAACATTTTTGAATAACGCTGGCATTACAACGCCAAAATATATTGCCGTTGAACCGTATGAAATAGACAATTTTGCACAATACAAAGAAATTGTCTTTAACAAACTTGAATCCTTATCCCCCCGCGCTCGCCCTGAACTTGTTGAAGGGTTTTCTTCGAGCGCTCAAAGATATCCTTCGACAAGCTCAGGACGAGCGCTACAGAATGAAAATAGTACGCTCAACAATGATCTTTTTGTTGTTAAACCATACAATGAAGGTTCAAGTCTTGGTATTTCTATTGTTACCAAAGAAAACCTTGAACAAGCGCTCAAAAAAGCATGCTACATTGAACCTGGCAAAAAAAAGCGTGTACTTATTGAAGAAAAAATTAATGGCATGGAATTCACCTGCATTATTTTAAACAACCACAAAACTGGTGAGCTTTTTGCTTTACCACCAACAGAAAGTGTTTCAAATACAGAAATCGGTTTTTTTGATTACGAACAAAAATATATGCCTGGAAGAGGTATAAAACGTACTCCTGCACGCTGCAGCGCTGAAACAACACAACGCATTCAAAAAACATGTATACAAGTTATGCAAACACTAGCATTTGATACCATGTGCCGCATTGATGGATTTGTAACACACGATAACACAATAGTTATTATTGATCCCAACACACTTTCTGGCATGGCACCATCAAGTTACATTTTTAATCAAGCTGCAGAAATTAACATGAGCCCTGCACAACTTGTTAACTATATTATTGAAACAGAGCTGCACCGCTATAACCTAGTAACCACAGATATGAACAATAAAACATCAGAATCACCTACCATGCTCACTCAAAAAACTCGTGTTGCAATCTTACTTGGTGGCAAATCAAATGAAAAAGAAACGTCACTCGATTCTGGCCGCAACGTATTTTATAAATTATCTCCACATACATATGACCCCATTGCAATTTTTGTAAGTGAAAGTTTGGAACTTTATATATTAACGCAATCGCAACTGGTGCGTAATTCAACCAAAGAGATTATTGAACTGTTACAACCATCACAAAAAATAAAATGGGGCAATTTACCTACTATTGCAGATTTTGTGTTTATTTGCCTGCATGGCGGTGAAGGTGAAGATGGTTCAGTACAAGGTACATTAGAAATACTCGGTATGCCGTATAATGGGTCGTCAGTACTTGCAAGCGCGTTATGCATAAATAAATATAAAACTAATGAACTCCTTGCTGCGCACGGCTTTGATGTTCCTAAAAATATTTTGATTACAAAACAGAAAGCGCTCAAAGATATCCTTCAACAAGTTCAGGACGAGCGTAAAGAAAAAAACTTACATTATCCATTGATCGTCAAACCTCATGATGATGGTTGCAGCATGATGGTGCAAAAAGTAACGAATGAAAATGAACTGACCACAGCAATTGAAAATGTTTTACAAGAAAAAGATACAGTACTTATAGAAGAATGTATCATCGGCATGGAACTCACTGTAGGCGTTATGGGAAACCAGCATCCACGCGCATTACCACCAAGCCAAACAGTAACTACAAAAGCAATACTTTCTATCGAAGAAAAATTCTTACCTGGTGCTGGCGAAAATCAAACACCCGCACCACTTCCACAAGCAGTACTCGAATTGGTACAGCGCACAGTAGAACGAGTATTTACAACATTGCAATGCAAAGGCTATTCACGTATTGACTGTTTTTATCAAACAGCTGAACAAAGCTCCACACAAAAAGAGCGCGTAGTAATTATTGAAAACAATACGTTACCAGGGTTAACACCAGCAACATGTTTATTCCACCAAGCTGCTGAAATTGGGCTTAAGCCAATGGAGTTTCTTGATCAGTTAATTACACTGGGTTTTGAGGAACATAGTCCGCAACAGATCAGTGATACACAACAACAAAAAGAGTTAAATTAATAAAAAAAGGCAGTGTAAAAAACACTGCCCTTTTTTTATATTCTTCCGTATCGTTTCTTTAAGTGGTAATACGTCAACTTAACCGCTTCAGCTACTACCAAATTAAATAGTACTACACCCACCAACCATGGTACATGTTTCCATTCTGGTGTTGTAAATAGAAACACATTATGCCCAAATTCTGTGCAAGGTAAAATAATTGCGGTTAAAATCACAAACATAGAAAGCGTTACCATAGTCACCGATGGATGGTGTGCCCTGAAAAATAATAATGGTGTGCGGAATAAAAATATAAAAATAACCTCTGAAATAGTACTTGTTATAAACCAACTTGTTTGTAATGTTTCAGGGAAATGTGATCTAAATACTAAAAATATAGTCATGTCTGCAATAAACATAATAATGCCAAATAAAAGAATCAAAATACCTGCATCAACCATATCATACGTCAGTGGCTTTTGAACTTCTTCAGGACTTACATTATCAGTAGAAATTGCCATCATAGGTAAATCAGTCAGCAAGTTTAAAAACAGTAATTGCATAGGAAGCATTGGTGGATAACTTACCAATAATGATGCAACAGCAAGCGCATAAAAATGTCCAAAACTTGGAGCATTTGTCATCTTTGTATATTTCAAAGTATTAACAATAGTACGTCGACCTTCTTCAATACCCAAAATAACACTGCGTAAACTTTTGCGTAATAAAATAATTTCAGCAGCTTCACGTGCAACCGGTGCTGCATCATTCACTGCAAAACTTACATGCGCCATTTTAAGTGCAGGCGCATCATTAATTCCATCACCCATATAACCAACGGAATATTTTTTCTTTAAATGACCAATAATTGCATATTTTTGTTCAGGGTTAACACGCGCAAACACAGAACGATTATTCACAAGAAAATCTTTTTGCTCATCTGAAGCTTTTTCAAAATCTTCACCAAGCACAATATTGTCAATATTTTCTTCAAGTCCCAGTTGCTTTGCAATGGTATAACAAACATTTTTACTATCACCACTTAATATTTTTATCTGAATACCAAGCTCTTTTGCTTTTTGTACAGTTGCCAGCGCAGTATCTTTGAGCGGATCTTGAAAACCGATTAATCCTATTGTTTCATAATCATGATCATCAGCTTCAATATTATACGCATTGCCATTGTATGCAGCTATATTTTTAGTTGCAATTGCCAAAATACGATTGCCTTTGTTTTCTTCCGTTTCAATCCATGACTGAATTATCTTTTTTTCATCTTCAGTTAAAAAGTTACATTTTTCAATAACAATCTCAGGAGAACCTTTAAGAATCAACGTATGCAGACCATCTTTTTGCACCAATGCCATACTTTGTCTTTTTTGTGGTGTAAAAGGAGATTCTTTCAGCAATGTATGTTTTGCAATTTCTGCATTGTGTGTATCAGTCAGTTTTTTTTGTAAGGCTAAATCAAATCCTTTTGTCATACTCTCTTTTGATGCCGTTTGTGCAGGCGAAGAAACTACTGCATACATTAATGTTGCATCAGGATTGTTTCCATAAATATCTTGAACGCTCAAAGCATTTTCAGTTAATGTTCCCGTTTTATCTGTACAAAAAACTTCAACAGAACCTAAATCACCAATTGCAGACAAACGTTTTACAATAACATTGTTCTTTTTTAGTGATGACGCACCTTGCGATAAGCAAAAAGTAATAACCATCGGCAATCCTTCTGGAATGGCCGTAATAGTAAGTGCTGCAGCAAAAAGAAAGAAATCAATAAAACTGAATTCTCCTCCTCGCATCACAATATGCACCAATGCAATAATCAACAAACTTGCAAACACCAGATAAATCGTCAGACGTGCAATAGAAATAGAACCTTTTTCAAGACTACTCTTATTAACTGTTTTATTGGTTAATGTTGCAATAGTACCAAGCGCTGTTGCAGATCCGGTCGCAATTACTATAGCTTTGCCTTTACCTTGTGTGATTGTGCTTCCTGTAAAACCAATATTTTCTGCCTTGTAAGCATCATTGGCAATATCTTGCATGCTTTCAGTCTTTTTAACAACCGCAATTGATTCTCCTGTCATACTTGATTCATCAACGGCAAGATTATCAACCTCTATAAATCTACAATCTGCAGGAACAACATCACCTGCATACAAAACAATAATATCGCCAGGAACCAACTGATTAAGTGGAATATTCACCTCAACATTATCTCGCTTAACCGTTACTTGAGACATCAGACATTTCTTAAGCGCCTGCATTGCAGAATTACTACGATATTCTTGAAAAAAACCAATACCAACATTAATTAAAACAATCATTCCAACGATAATCGCTTCTGCATTTTGATTGGTTAATAAGTACGCAAGCCCAATCACTAAAAAAACAAGCATAAATGGGCTCATTATCTGAACTCTTAAAATCTGCCACCAGGTAATATCAACTTCTTTAATTGCATTAGGACCAACCTCTTGTAAACGTTGTTCAGCGGTTGACTGCGTCAACCCTACTACAGATGAGTTCAAATCATTGAATGTCTCTTCTACTGAAATATTTGTATAAAAAGAAAATTTTTTATTTTGCATGCGGATAGTCCTTTGCAAGCTTTACGTAGTCCCTTTTTTTTATCAATGTAAGGAATATCGCAATCAGAATGCAATTATTTCTGCGCAGTAGCGCTTTTCGCTATACTTAATCCGGAATCAGAACTAAAATTGCTCAGCATGTTAATTAAAATTATGGCTTATCAGAAATCATTTAAGATATTCTGGTACAAAATACCCCATTATGTAATACCGGGAGAAAGTAATGAAAAAAGGTTTTTTTGTACCATTTTTTGTTGTATGCATTTTTAGCAATACCGTTATTAATAGTATGACAACGTCCAAAGCACGTAAGCCTTTTTCATACAGAATTCCGCAAACAAAAACAGAAACAGTCTATTACACAAAAACCTCCCCAAAAAAACCGATCCTGTTTGACCGTCTTAAACTATATTACAATCAAGTTACACAAAACCTTTCTCAATTATGGTATGGCCAAAACTACCAACAAACTATACTCGATAAAACAACTGCCCTTTTAAACGATATTCAAAATAAAAAATCACGCGCTTTACAATCTTTTGATACGTTTTTAGAAACACAAAATCAAAGCGGTATTGATAATTTCCTTAACACACTTATTTTTTCAAACCAGGAAATTGATTTTCTTAATGAAAAGACATTTGCTCTTTTGTTCGGGATATCTTTAGGTAACAAAAACAATACAAAAATCGCGGATAAAATTATGTCCTGGGCTGATAAGAATACTATTCGTATCTTTAGTCTAGATTTTCCTATCACCGACAAGTTTTTCCTCATCTCTTTACTTAATATTAATGGAAAGTTAATCCCTGCAATTCATGACCATCTGAGCTATATACAAAAACAACCTATAGGACAAAAGTTTTTGAGCCTGATACAAGCAGAGCATAAAGAAATATATGATGCCATTATGCAACGTAAACAACCAATTAAAGGAATATTAAAAGAAAGCATGCAAAAATCACTTGATGAATTAAGAACGAGAGAATAATAGAGATTGTCCCAACCCTTGAATAGGGCAAGCAAAAAAAAACATGAAAATAAAAAGTGGCCGCTATATCATTGAAGTCAGCAATGAAGATAAAGTTTTATTTGGAAAATCAGGCATCACCAAAGGTGAGCTTATCGATTATTATACTTCCATTGCTCCAACCATGCTGCGCCATTGCAATAAACACCCCATCGCTATGAAACGTTATCCGAATGGTATTGATCATGAGGGATTTTTCCAAAAAGAAGCAGGTGAATATTTCCCCGATTGGATTACACGTGTTGCAATACCCAAACAAACAAATGGCATTGTGAACACCGTTGTTGTTGATAAACCAGCAACGCTTATTTACTTAGCAAACCAAGCATGCATTACTCCTCATATCTGGCTAAGCCGCGCTGATAAACTTAATAAACCAGATCGTATGATTTTTGATCTTGATCCATCTGGCAAAAAATTTTCTTTTTCTGATGTTCAAAAAGCTGCACAAGAAATTAAAAAAATACTTGATGCTTGTGATGTACCAACTTTTTACATGCTCACAGGATCACGTGGTGCTCATATTGTTATACCACTCAAACGCACACACACCTTTGATGAAACACGTGAATTTGCACGTGATGTTGCACAACTGCTTGCAGATAAATTCCCGAAGCTCATGACTACTGATATGCGTAAAAACAAACGTGGAAAACGTATTTTTGTTGATTGGCTGCGTAATGGTTTTGGTGCTACTGCCGTCGCTCCGTATGCAGTGCGTGCTCGTGAAAATGCGCCCGTTGCAATGCCTGTAACATGGAAAGAGTTGCAATCATCTGGCATGCATGCCCAAAAATACACCATCAACAATCTTAAAAAACGTATGAATACAGTTGGTGATATATGGCAAGATATGGAAAAATATGCAATCTCACTCAAAAAAGCGAGAAAAAAATTACATACCATGTTTTTTTCTTGAAATTTTTATAACGGAATAGTAGGTTTTGTGATATGAAAATTTTTTTAGATACCGCCAACACAGAGTCTATACAAAAATGGGCTCAAACCGGACTGATTGATGGGGTAACAACCAACCCCACTCATTTAAGTAAAGAAGGCAACAACCCTGTTGAACAAGTTCTTGCCATTTGTGATATCTTACCTGATGGTAGCATCAGTGTTGAAGTCACTGAAACAGAACCTGAACAGGTGTATCTGCAAGCACGTAAACTTGCTTCTTTGTGCGATAATATTGTTGTAAAAGTTCCTTGTCACGCACACTATTATACCGTCATAAAAAAACTTATTGCCGAAGGCATACCGCTCAATATCACACTCGTATTTTCTCTCTCGCAGGGATTAATGATGGCAAAACTTGGCGCACAATACATCTCTCCTTTTGTTGGAAGATTAGATGATATTGGAACCGATGGAATTGAACTTATACAACATTTGAGACACATCATTGATTGGTATGATTTTGAAACGGAAATTTTAGCAGCATCAATCAGAGATGTTGCGCATTTTGAACAAGCAATGCTTGCTGGTGCTGATATTGCAACCGTTCCTGTTGAAGTATTTGAAAAATCTCTTGCACATCAGCTGACTGATAAAGGCATGGCGCAATTTTTAGCAGATTGGAAAAAACTTAACGTCAATCGGTTTCCATAAATTATGCGTATCTTTTTTGTAACTAATAACTACACACCCTATTCTGGCGGCGTTACACAATCAATTATTGCTGAAACGGATGCTTTGCGTGGGCAAGGCCATGAAGTGTTTGTTATCACTCTCGACTTTTTAGGAAAAAAAACAGAGCCACAAAAAGATGTCATTCACGTTCCATGCCCCATCAGATTTATGTACAAAAAAAATTATATGGCAATCCCATGGCGATCAACACATATTATTAAAAAACTGTTACAACAATATAAACCTGACATTGTGCACGTCCATCACCCATTTCTTCTTGGAGTCAGTGCACTGCACGCTGCACATGCATACAACATTCCGTGCGTATTTACATACCACACAATATACGAAGATTACGCACACTATGTACCATTGCCACAGCGTCTCACAAAAAAATTGATACATGCTATGGTCACCCATTTTTGTAAGTCTGTTGATGGTATTATCGCACCAAGTAGCGCAATCAAAGAATATTTGATTCAGCAAAACATTCTTAAACCAATTACTGTCATTCCAAGCCCGCTACGCGCAATTTTTTTGACACAACATGAACAAAAAAACGCACTTGCGCACAAAAAAACCTTTAACCTTCTTGTTGTCAGCAGATTTGTCCCAGAAAAAAATATCCCTTTTGTTTTTGAAGTTTTCAAACAACTTCCTGCAAATTTTAATCTCACGCTTGTTGGATACGGCAATCAGTACAATGCAATGCAAAATTTAGCATTCAACACACTTACAC
>CAZWTF010000010.1:0-22019 GCA_964636815.1 uncultured Pseudomonadota bacterium | reverse complement strand
ATATTAATAACATTTTTTTAATAAAAGAGATATCAATTGCATGAACATGAGAAAATAATACTATTTTTGATGCGATAAACTATATTTATCCATTTCATCAACAATCTCTGAACCAAAACGTTTTCTCATATACTCACGAATAATTTCTTTTTCTTTATTTCTCACTTCTTGGCTCTCAAAAATAAAAATAGGAATCGCTAATGTGCGTATTTCTTGTTTTTTTGCGAGTATATCTTCTGGTTTAAATTCATCTTTTCGAGCAAACAAATCATCTAACTGAGCAAACATTTCATTCAAATTAAAACATGCTGAGCTCACAGCCCCGCGCGTTAAAAATGAAAACTGATCAACATGCTCACAACTATTTCTAATAACTGAAGCTGCTGGTAATTCACTCAAATGTGTATATTGCGTAGATTGTACTGTTTGAATCAATGAAGCCATCAATAACAAGGCTAATATTTTCTTCATAATTTCCCCTAAAAATTATGCTTAAATACACAATTATCTCTTATTATAAGCTTATCAAGGCCTCAAATAAACACAAAAGGGCCCATATTTAGCGGCTTTCTTTCATAGCACGGCTCGTTTCCCGATTGATATCCCGCTCTTTGAGCTCTTTTTTCTTACTTGGCGCCTTTTTATGCTTTCCAACACCCAATTGCACTTTAATCTTACTTTTATCGTTCAGATAAAACATCAAAGGTATCACCGTTACGCCCTTTTGGGCGATTTCACCAATAAGCTTTAGAATTTGACGTTTATGGAGCAAAAGGACACGGCTGCGTGCTGCAGCCTCTTCATCTTTTAGATAGGCCTTATCATATGGCGCAATACGACAGTTAACAAGGGACATTTCACCATTACGAATTGCGGCAAATGCACCTACTAATGATACATTGCCTGCTCGTAATGATTTAACTTCATCTCCAGTGAGCACGATACCCACTTCTATTTTTTCAGAAATATCATAATCATGAAATGCTTTTTTATTCTGTGCTAATATCTTCATACAATCTTTATGCAATCTATCTGGTCATCATTATTTTTTTGTAACAATTATCCGCTGAAAAATTTTCTTCATAGGTATATAAGCCATAAAGCCCATACTTAAAGCAAGTATGTGTCCCCCCACTAACAGAGCTGAGACAGATAACCCACTAATACCAGTATGTTGTTTTAAAAATAAATAACAAGACTCTAAGCACGTTGGTTCCCATTGTGTATGGTCTATATGAAATACTCCAAAAAGCCATTTGCCAAACACATGATCAAAGGAGTAAATAGGAATAATAGTCCAAGGGTTATTAATAAAAAGAGATACCGCAAAAACTGCAGGGATACTTAAACGCAATAACCAACCGAATATAAAGGTCATCAAGGTGTGACCGCCAACAAGTGGCGAAATAGCAATAAACACACCCAAAGAACATGTTAATGCTAATTTATGAGGACATCGCTCTTGTAATAATAGTCGTTTAGATAAAGAGCGCATTCGTTTACGCAACATAAAAACCCTTTCTTTTAGCGAACAAGAAGGAGTAGCATACATTTGAAATTAAAACATCTTTAAGTTACTCTAGTTATATTAATCATAAGGACATTCTTTAACCTCTAAAGAAGCAGGACTTACTATGAAAAAAGTCAAAATAACATCTTATAAAACACTATCTTTTGTTTTCACTGTCCTCTCAGCACACTCAAACCTTTTTACAGCTCCATCGTTAATTGGTGGCACTATTCAATTTAGTAAAACCTCAACGTTTGTACCATTAAATATGAACTGCGGTGGAACTCAAATTACAACAACAACGCATGAAACATCGCTCCCTAAAATAACGTTTGAAATCCCTAAAGCAACACATCAAACGCATTTTGAAGTTCTTGTGACTGCAGCAAAAATTGAATGTCAACTTAAACAATATCCTGATAAAACTGAAATTATCAATACCTTTGATTACCTTAAAATAGATCCACAATCTTCTTACAAATATTATGTTCTTGATCTTATTGATGATGTATGGAACATAAAAGAAGAAACATTGTCTGCAACAGGACAAATTCCTGATCGTGCCATTATTGTTGAATGTTATTCAGAATGGATAAGTGAATTTAAAGGTGGTTCTGCTGTAGAACTTCCAACATTGTATGTCAATAATGCAAGTGATCGTGCATCAGAAGAAAGCTTTGCAGAGGCTTTAATTAAATTAGAGTTAACAGCGCTTGATTCAAAAATTATTCATGCACCAATTAAACGTCAAATACAAACTGTGGCAGATAAAAAACGCATTCTTATTATGGACACTATTACATAACTTATGAAACAACCATTTATTACTCTCGGCATTGAAACTTCATGTGATGAAACAGCAGCTGCAGTGTACCACAGCACACAAGGTTTACTTTCCAGCGCTTTATACTCACAAATAGAACTACACAAAAAATTTGGTGGTGTTGTTCCTGAACTTGCATCACGCTCACAACTAGAAAAAATTAACCCGATTGTTGCAACAGCACTTGAACAAGCAAACATGTCACTTGATGACATTGATGTTGTTGCAGTAACAAACAAACCAGGACTTCCTGGATCATTACTTGTTGGTATCTGTTTTGCAAAAGCAATTGCATGGTCCCTACTACGCTCTGAGAGCTTCGAAGGGCAAGCTCAAAATAAAAAATTGATTGGTATCAATCATCTAGAAGGACATGCCTTTTCTTCATTCCTCGACCACAATGTTCCGTTTCCTCATATATGTTTAACAGCATCGGGTGGACACACATCACTTTATCTGATTAAAGATTTTGGTGATTATGAAGTTTTAGGTGAAACGCAAGATGATGCGGCAGGTGAGGCATTTGATAAAATCGCAAAATTGATGAATTTACCGTATCCAGGCGGACCAGTCATTGAAAAACTTGCACGTGAAGTTGAATTTAAAGATTTTTTCCATTACCCACGCAGTAAACAAAAAACCTTAGATTTTAGTTTTTCTGGCCTCAAAACTGCTGTACTTTATGATTTAGTAAAACAGAATGCGTATGATCTTTCTAAAAAAACATTCTTACGCTCTGACGACGAACAGTTTATAAAAGAAGTTGCAAGCTCTTTACTTGTGTGCATGGCAGATATTTTTGAGCAAAAACTTGCACTTGCATTGGCAGCGCACCCGCAAGCACAAGCAATCACGTTTGTTGGTGGTGTTGCGTGTAATGCATATATCACTGAACGTCTTAAAACATTCTCCACTACACACAACATTCCGTTCTTTCACCCATCACGCAAATACTGCACTGATAACGCTGCAATGATTGCCTTTGTTGGTAATTACAAAGCACAACAAGGCTTGTTTGCAGATTTTACTCTTGATATTAATGATTAAAGCAAAAAAATCACATTAATGTGCGGGTGAATTCAGCAAAGATATAAGGACTGCAAAAGCAGCTCCCCAAGCAATAACGGTCATTGTTTGGTTTGCAACTTGTCTATAATACGCATAGCGGCTTGCAGAGGAAGATTCTGAAGAATTATCACCAAAAATATTAATCGGTTCTAATTGCTCATGGATATTATCGGATATACCCGTAATAGAATATACGTTGTTATCATCATACATCACCAAAACTGCTTCTTCTTGATCTCCGCAGCTATCCAATATTATTGTATGTTGCTCTGGAGAGAAAGAAATCGGTATCTGTGTTCTTTGATAACACCCATAAGCAGCAGATCCATAAGTAGTATTACACTGACCATATTTGTGAGTAGCAGTTGATACATATCTCTTACTTATTTGACCTTCTTCATTTTTTTCAATGATTAACTGAGCTTGAGAAATTTTACGCTCTTGCTCACTTTTTTCTAAAATGATTTCAGAAATTTCACCGCGCTCTGTGACCACATGATACTCACGATCTTCCGATGACCAGACAAAAATACGCGCTTGAGGAATAGATTTTTCTATTTCCATTGCCTGTACCGCCACATTCATCATTAAACAACAAACAATAAACGTCATGCATTTTGCATCATTCATCAACAATCCTCTTTTTTTTATACATTTTAATTATATTACTTTTATTTGATATTAATGATTAAAGCTACGCATTTTTAGTATATGCGTATAACAAAAATACAAAAATCGGCGCAAAAATAACACTTCCTACAATTACTTTGCCTTTAAATCTATTACGCTGACTTAGCGACTCCTGATTGTGTTCGGCAGTAATAGTAGGGATTTTTACCTGTGATGCACCCATACTCTTTTTTAATTGCGCAACTTCTTTCTCTAATGTATCTATTTTTAACAACATTCTTTTTTTAGATAATAAAGGAACCTGCTGATGTTGAAACTCTTTAGTATTATATACATCAACTTTTTTTGAATTATCACGATTTTCATCATATACATGAGTAATAAAATAAACATTACTCTCATTGTCCATCGCTAAGACTGATTCTTTCTGATTATCCCAACAATAGGAATATCTATGCCACATCGTCTTGCGTTGCGCTTGAGAAAAAGAAATTGGTATTAAAGTTCTTTGTTGTTTGTTCAGATTAATAAACTTACAACCTGTATAATAAGAAACCAATTCTTGAGTAGTTCTCAAAAATAATTTATTACTCTCTTCACCTTCTTCATTTTTTTTAACGACCAATTGAGCTCTATAAATTTTATGCGGTTGATCATTTTTTTGTAAAATATTATCTTCAGAAACCTTACCCAGCTCTGTCACTGCATGATATTGACGATCTTCTGATGTCCACACAAAAATACTGTCTTGAGAAATAGATTTTTCTGGTTCCATTCCATATACCACTGCACTCATTATTGAACAACAAGCAATAAATACCATACATTTTGCATTCATCTTCAATCCTCTTTTTTATAATTTTTGATCACATTATTTCACCACACAATAGCAAAAAAATTCCCCCGCGAAAATAGGTCAATTCACCCTCAACTCTTTACAATTTCAAATGAAAAATATTATTTTATGTTCATAAACGTCCAAACAAAAATAAGGGGGAAATGTGATGATCATAAAGAAACTATTTTTTGCCACGTCGATAATGTTCTTAACAGCAACAACTGTACTACCAGAAGATCTGCAACCTCAAGAATCTCAAAGCACTACCCAATCTATAAAAGCCAATTTAGCAAACATATTGCTCTATATGACAGTGGGACTACAAACAACATACAATTATAGCGTTAACTACATAAAATCTTTTTTTTCACCAAAAACAAGCTCACCCACTATTTCTACTAATCTTGCAATGCAACTGCAAACTGTAAGCAAACCTTTAGAAGGTATGATACCAGCGCAAGCTCAAAACATAGAAGAATTATTTAAAAATGTAGATGAAGCATTTAAAAAAGTAGCTCAATCCTTGGCAATGATACAACAATCTGTTCAGAAGCCCAAAGTTGAGCAAAAACTTAAATTCAATTTTGAGCAATTAGCGAATAAAGCAAAAAAACAACCCATTGAAGAGATCGATTCTCCTGCCATACAAGCAGAACAAACTTCAAATGCAGAACAACAACTTGCTCAAATTGTAAGAAATGTTAAAGCATTAGACATAGCAATTGGACAGTTGCCTGCAACAGATTGGCAAAGATGGCAAGAAAAACAGACAGCTCTTCTGACACCTGCAACACCAGCATTACAAAATCTCATTAAAGAAAGCATCGAAAGTAATTGGAAACAACATGGTGCAGCAATACTCAAGATCGCGATAGAATCAACAAATATGGGAATTACTGGTGCATTAGGTGTCTTTGCTGCCCAATATGCTAAGATGGCAACTGGCAACATTGAAACATTAGATACTGATGCATTACTGGTTACCTTTCTGACATATGCATCTGCAGCGTTAATAGAGAAAACAAATACGTTGCTTACAAGCAATCCCGCAGTACAATCTACTATTACTGCAGGCGAAACAAATATTTTATTCCAAGCAATTCTTGCACCATCAGTACAAAACAAAACATATCAATTCAGAATGCCACTATTTAGGGGTGTTATTGACTCTTTAATTATGAATGAAGCATATGCAGTGATGAACAAAATGCTTGAACCAGATGGTGCAATAACGCAAACAATCAAAAACATCAACATTAAAGAAATTTTACTTGGTAAAAAAGGAGCTCCATCAAGTAACATGTTTGTTTCAATGGCTTTACCAAAAATTAAAACGGTTATCAACAATCAAAAATTTGCGTTAGCTCTTACGGAAGTTGGTTGGATCTTCTTCCAATCTGCAACACTTGGGGGACTTTTCTGGGCAGCAGGACTTGGATATGCAAACACCTCATTTGCTGAATCAGTGAGCAATGCAGTTCTTACTGGCATGGCACAAGGAGTTGTCGCAAACGTAGCTGCGCTTACCAATAATACAACTCCTGGCGCGCTTGTCAGCATCAGTACCATTCCATTAAGCCAACAAATGGTTGCTTCAACTGGTGTTAATATTGCTACAACACCACAAGCTGTTATCACTGGTGTGTTACAAGCTATTGCTACAGAGGCAACTAACTTTATCGTTAACGAAAGTGAAAAAGCGGGTGGATTCTTTGAATCTCTGCAAAAAGGAAAAGAAGCTCTTGGGTCTGCGTTCAGCTCACGCTGGTCAGGCGCATGGGCAAGCATCACGGACGCATGGGAAACTATGCAAGAGATAGAACCAATTCCTCTCTGAACAAGTTAATTGCAAACAAAAAAAGGGCCCCAGATTTGGGGCCCTTTTTTAATGTTCTTAAACTTCAGCAGTACGTTTATTGATAGAGTCAAAAAACTCAGCATTCGTTTTGGTTTTCTTCATTTTATCAATCAAGAATTCCATACCTTCCACGGTGTTCATCGTAGAAAGCAATTTCTGCAGAATCCAAACTTTATTAAGTTCTTCTTCAGAAAGTAACAAGTCATCACGACGAGTTCCAGAAATCAAGAGATCAAAGGCTGGGAAAATACGACGGTGTGAAAGTTTACGGGTCATATTCATTTCCATGTTACCCGTACCTTTAAACTCTTCAAAGATAACTTCATCCATACGTGAACCAGTTTCAACAAGCGCTGTTGCTAAAATAGTTAATGAACCTGCCTCTTCTGTTGCACGTGCTGCACCAAAAAATCTTTTTGGACGTTGCAATGCATGAGCATCAATACCACCGGTTAAAACTTTTCCTGATGCAGGAGCTATGGTGTTATATGCACGAGCAAGACGCGTGATAGAATCAAGTAATACTACCACATCACGATTACATTCAACTAATCGTTTCGCTTTTTCTAAAACGATCTCTGCAACCGCTACGTGACGCTCTGCTGATTCATCAAATGTTGAACTAATAACTTCTGCTGTTGTTCCTTTAAGTGCACGGCGCATATCAGCAACTTCTTCAGGTCGCTCATCAACACACAATACAATCAAGTGAACTTCAGGGTGATTAGTAATAATTGCGCGTGCAGTTTCTTTTAAAAGAAGTGTTTTACCAACTTTAGGAGGAGCTACAATCAATCCACGTTGACCTTTACCAATTGGCGTAAACAGATCAAGAATTCGTGTTGAAAGAGCCATCGGATCAAATTCAAGATTGAATTTTGTAATAGGATGTTGCGGACTCAAGCTGTCAAAGTGTGGTCTATCAATCATAGAAAGAGGTTCGGCGTAATTAACCTGTGAAACTTTCAATAGCGCAAAATATTTTTCACCCTCTTTTGGCTTTCTGATTTCACCTTTAATAGTGTCACCGGTACGTAAACCAAAACGTCTAATTTGAGATGGAGAGACATAAATATCATCTGCTCCAGAAACATAGTCATATAATGCTGAACGTAAGAATCCAAACCCATCAGGTAATTTTTCAAGAACCCCCTCTACCGCCATTTCAGCATTTGGATGTTCTTCGGCATAACGAACTTTTTTAAGCAACTCATCTTTTTTAGTAATTGCCGCACCCATAATACCATAACGGCGAGCATACTGAATAAGCTCTGCTAAGGACAAATCTTCCAATGGCCGTCTGACAAATCCAGGGCGTTCATAAGGAGTATGTTGGTTGTTGTTATTATATTGCTGTTGTGCTGGACGATTATACTCTTCACGCGGTTGTTGATATTGAGAATGCTGCATATTTCTACGCTCTTGCGCACCAATTTCACGATCACGATCAGCGTATTGTTCAGGCATTGTAGCTCTTGCTGCTTCTGCAGCTGCTGCTCTTTGTGACTCTTCAAATGCTTTATGCGCAGCAATTTCAGCCGATCTATCTTCAGGAGTTGCCTCGGAAGAAGTTCTATTATCGGAAGAAGCTGTTTTAGGCGAAGAAGATTTAGCTACTCTTGGAGTGCGTGTGCGAGTTGGTTGTGAAGATGTTTCTTTTTTAACTGCTTGCGTCTCTTCTGTCTCTTGCGCAGAATCAGCTGTTTTTATATCACGGGTTTTCATCCAGACCTCCTGTAAAAAGATACTCTGACGTTGTACGTCATGTATTATTCCTTGAATTGTGAAAATAAGATTAAAAAAAATGATGTACTAATATGAGATATGTAAGCTTACATATGTGAAATGATCATTTTGATCATACAATAAATGTATATCAAAATGATCATATTTTTTAAATCAATCGTCAATATATTTCAAAAAGATAAAGGGGAAAAGCTTAAAGGGAAGGTGTATTTTTCGGCTGCAACAACATCATAATAGGACTTGCAACATATATTGATGAATATGTACCAAAAATTATTCCAATCAACAACGCAAGTGAGAAATCTTGTAACGCTTCGCCACCAAAAAATAACATCACCAATACAGGTAATCCTGTTGAAATACTGGTAAGCATTGTTCTTCTGAGTGTGTAATTAAGACTATCGTTAACGATGGTGTCTAAAGGTACACCTTTTCTCTTTTTCATAAATTCACGTATTTGAGAAAAGATAACAATAGTATCGTTAATTGAATATCCTAAAACCGTCAATATTGCTGCGATAAAATTGATTGATATTTCGCGATCCAAAAATAAAAAGATTGCTAACATCACAAGTGCATCATGAATAAGTGCAAAAATTGCTCCTGTTGCAAAAGCTATTGACCAAAAACGCATTGCTATATACAACAACATAAGAATCAATGCTACAGACATCGCGTACACCGATTTGCCACGCAAATCAGCCCCAACACCCGCGCCAACGCTTTCTGTTTGCAAAATTTGAACTCTATTTTCTGGCATTTCTTGCTGCACCGCATCTTTCATGCGTTCACCAAGCCCTACCATATCAGCGTCAAATTCTTTAACACGTACCAGAACTTCTGTTTTGCCAAATTCACGCGTATTTGCACTCAGCCAACCGTTATCAACGATTATTTGTTTTACGTAAGAACCATCAACTTCTTGCTCAAAACCAAGCAATACTTGTGTTCCTCCCGTAAAATCAACGCTGTACGTGTATACTGATCCACGTGTTTGTTGTCTGTAAACAGCAACTCCGACAAATGCAATCATTAATGCTAGAGAAGACAAAGCTGTTGCTTTACGATATTTCAAAAAATTAATAACCATTAGTTACCCGTTCTTTTTAGCAGCACGCTATTTAAAAACACCTTTTTTTATTTTTTCAGACCTACATTGCTCCATCCTTGGCTAAAAGCTTTGGTGGATGCTGTAAAACTATGTAGGTGAACCCTCATTACTACTTAGGGCTGAGAACAGAAACGTATTTACGACCTTTAGGGCCAAAATGAAATTTGATTACACCAGGAGCTTTAACAAACAATGTATCATCATTACCGCGACCAACTTGTTTACCTGGATGGATATGAGTTCCACGTTGACGAACGATAATTTCGCCACCAAAAACTTTGTGTCCATCAAATATTTTACAGCCTAACCGCTTACTGTGACTTTCTCTATTATTCTGGGTACTTCCACCGGATTTACTGGTTGCCATTGGATTCGTCCTTAAAAATTGAAACTTACTATTTTTTTCTTATCGGAACCCCTATCGAAAGATGGGGTAAGACCTATATAAAAAAATATGTCTTATATTTAGCCAAATGTCAACCTCAGCCTACTCTATCCCCTCCATTTCTTACCCCTCCACCTACCATTAGTATTGACAAATAGAAATCGCTTTTGCTACTTTCAAAGTAAGAAATAACAGTGCCCTCATATAACAATGGGGTTAAAATAAAGGACGTCATGATTAAAAAGATGTATCTTTTAACGCTGCTTGCCACAGCTCACGTAATGGCAATGGCTCCCCTTGGGTATGAAGGACAAACTGCGGATGTTGCAGCACTTACAGTTCAACTCAACCACATCAACACACAAATGACCGCTATCAAACGCGCATGGAACACAGAACGTATCAATATAAAAATGGCAGAAAAAGCTTCTTCCGCTTTGTACAATGCTATCAAACCATCTATTGAAAAACTTATCATGAACACGGATTTTATCACAAATATGGATGCCACCGTAGCAATGCAATATGATGAAATTATCAATAAAAACGGTTCATTCAAAAATATAAAAGTGGATAATAATCTATCAGACCTGTTCCCTAACGTTAAAATGAGTGAATATGGCGCTAAGCTGTATAAAGCTATGGCAAATAAAGCGTATTTACTGCGTTTAGGGCAAAAACTGGCTGATAAGGTCAAAGAGATCAGCGCACAGATCAAAAGCAACCAACAAACTCCAGCTGGACCTACCGATCAAGAATTTGGCCAATCGCAAGAATATATCGGCCAATCAGTGATGTAAAAGCAACAACATATCGTTCCCCTCTCATCAAATTGATGATTTATAATAAATATGCGATGATGCAATATATAATTTTCAGGGGGACGATATGAAAAAACAGTTACTGATGTTCGCTTTTGCGATACTTCCATGCTTTATTACCACCAAACCAACCGATCTTGAATTACTCATGCATTTACAACAAGTGCAAGCTATTGGAAAAAAAGATCTAGAAGAAATCTATCATCAAGCACAACAGTTAGAACAAAAATTAGGCTCAGATTTTTCTCTCATCAGTCAAATTTTATATGATTTTTTTGATATCGCAGGCCTTACAAAAGAGCATTTAAAAATAGAAAAAGTGATATTCTATTACATATGCAGTGAAGTAAAAACATTATCTGAAATTACCGAACTTCTTTATACTGTAGATGATGCAACAGAAACTAACATATTGGCTGAGTATAATATGGAACCCTTCGATCCACTTAAACTTAAACAAGCAAACAAAAGATTCAGTCAGATAGTAAAAAGTCTCCTCAAAAAATATCAGTCTCAAGAAGATAGCAGAACTGAAGAAGAAAAAATTGATCTCTTTTACTCAGATAACGCAAACGAACTTAACCTTCTTTTATGTAGCCATCGAACACTTGTTTTGTTATTACAAGATATCAAAAATAAAATTAATGAACTGCAACAAGCATAAAAATATGAGCCCCATTTCTGGGGCTCATATTATTTTGTAATCTCTTTCCAATCAGCACCACTGCGCGTAGAAACTTCTAATGGTACATTCCAACTTACGACCGACTCCAAAACTCTTTTAACCAATTTTTCTACCGCCTGAGCATCATGCTCAGGCACAGAAATAATCAATTCGTCATGAATTTGTAACACAATACAACTATCAGGAAAATGTGCTTGCAACTCTTTGCGCACATCAAGCATACCCAACTTCATAATTTCTGCTGCGGTTCCTTGTGCAACGGTATTAATTGCTATGCGGCATGCTTCTTCATACATTGTGCGATTTTTTTCATAAATAGTTGGGATATAGCGGCGACGTCCCCAATGCGTTTCTACATACTCATGTTTTTTTGCAAACTCAATCACAGATTCCATCCATGCTGAAACGCCAGGATATTGCTCAAAATAACGTTCTATATATTTTTTTGCATCTTTAAACGGAATATTCAAATCTTTTGATAATCCATACGGTGTCATACCATATAACACACTAAAGTTAATGCGTTTACCAAGTTGGCGTTGTTCATTAGTAACATCCGTAAGTGCAACATCAAACAAACGTGCTGCAGTTTCTGTGTGAATATCATGCCGTTGTGCAAAGGCATCCATCAAATGTTTGTCTTGTGATAAATACGCAAGAACACGTAACTCAATTTGTGAATAATCAGCAGAAATAAACAAACGTCCTGCACCAGCTTTGAATGCAGCACGCACTTCTATACCATACCCAGATGCATCTGCAGGAATGTTTTGCAAATTAGGATTGTTACTTGCAAGACGCCCTGTAGCAACTGATGTTTGACTAAATGTTGTATGTACACGATGCGTTTTTTTATTGACGTATGTTGGTAATGCATCAATGTATGTATTTTTCAGTTTCGCTAATTCACGATACTTAATAATCAATGCAGGAATAGGATGCATTGTTGCCAAAATTTTCAACACTTCTGCATCAGTTGAAAATTTACCGGTTGGACTCTTTTTTTGCGGTGGAAGTTGCAACACAGAGAATAGTAAATATTCCATCTGACTTGGTGAATTGAGGTTGATTGTTTCTTTACCAACAACTTGTGCAATTGCTGATTCAATCATAGTAATATCCACAACAACTTTTTTATCAAGCTCATGCAACAGATTAACATCTAAGTTAACACCCTCTTTTTCCATCTCATATAAAACTTCAATCAATGGGTGTTCTATATTTGTATACAAATCATGTAATTTTTTATCTTTGGAAAATGCATCTTCAATAATTGCAACAAGACGATAGGTTTGATACGAATCGGCACATGAATATAGCGCTGCAAGATTAAGTGGCACATATGAAAAATCTTTATACTTGCCAGCCTTAACCACGTCTTCAAATGTCAGCATCTCCTCATTAAAAAAAGCATGTGAAAGTTTTTTTAAACCTGCACTCTGCCACTCTTTAATAATTAAGTTTGCACCAACTAATGTATCAAGTGCAATGCCAGCTAGTTCAATACCGTGACTACTAAGCACCAATTGATCATACTTTGCATTGTGCAGATATTTTTTGTACTGAGCATCTTCTAATATCGGTTTTAATGTAGTTACAATTTCATCACAAGAAAGTTGTGCTTCATCCGTTTTATGCCCACACGGAACATAGTACGCAACTCCTTTATCGCAACTGAATGAAACCCCTACCAAATCAACCTCTAAAGGTGATAATCCTGTTGTTTCAGTATCAAGCGCAAATGCACCTTCATTTTTAAGATACTCACACATATCACGCAACTGTTGCGTTGTTGTTACGGTGATAAAATTATATTTCTTCCAATACTCAATTTTTTGCTGAATATCTTTTGCACGCTCTTCTTTTGTTTCACCAGCAGCTGCAGTGAGAGATTTAAAACCAAGCTCTTCAAACAATGGTCGTGCTTTATTCCAATTACTTGCATTAAACAATAACTGTTCTGCATTTGTATTCATTGGTGTGTACCGCAATAAAAAAAGCTGAAAACTTAAAAACGCATTATCTTTTTGTTCTAACAATGCAGTTTTTACGCCAGCTTTTTTTATTTCATGCAGCCTATCATACATATCTTCAATCGAATCAAACTGATTGACCAAATCGACTGCTGTTTTTTTACCAATTCCTTTTACACCAGGAATATTATCTGAAGCATCACCAAGAAGCGCAAAATAAAATGGCATCTTTTCTACCGGCAAACCCATCTTTTCTTGCACCTGAGCTGCATCAGAAAATTGCTCTTTAAATGCATCAAGTAAATATATCTCTTGCCCAAGCGTTAAAGCTTGTCCCATATCTTTATCAAGTGTCACAAATACAACAGTGTTGTTTGCGTTCTCATCCGGCTCAGTTGAGCTTACCCAATCTTTTGCCAATGAAAACATCAAATCATCCGCTTCTATTCCTGTTTGCTGTACCTGCATCATACCAATCAAATCAGCAAACTTAATAATGAATTCTTTTTGCTCAAATATATCACTTGGTGGAGCTTGGCGCGTTGCTTTATATTCAGGAAATATTGCATGACGTGCTGTTTTACCTTTACTATCCCATACCAGAGCAACATGTTCTGGTTTATATGTATCAATCAATTTTTTCATCATGCGACAAAAACTAAACACTGCTTGCACTGCAACACCTGATGGTGAGTGCAATGGCTTAAGGCCGTAATATGCACGATATAAAAATGAAGAACCGTCTATGAGAAATAATGTTTTTTTAGGATCAAAATTCATACAATTACCTATCTAAACAGTTACGTTTTTATTACTATAATGACAAAATATTATTTATTAGTTTAATCCGTTTGGCAGAAAGGTACATTATGAAAAAAATAATACATCTATGTATTTTCGCAATCACACTTTGCAATAGTCATAACGCATTAAGCATGGAGCCAGAAAATAAGACACACCTTTTGATTATTCCAGGACAGAATGGCCTTGGCGGTCAAAATATAGAAACCGTTTTACCTTATTTTGAGAAAAATCATCAACAAGCTCATACAATAGAGACTCCTTTAAAACTCCCTGATTTTGGTCAAAACAGATGTCAAAACTATCTTAAAGATAAAATCGACTGGTTAAAAGAAAACGAAGTCTTACGCAACAATGATCCTCTTATTATTCATGCATCATCTCAAGGCACTGCAACAGCCATCAATTATACTGCTAAAAATCCCAAAAACATTAAATGTCTCATATTAGAAAGCGTCATGCTCAGTGGCAATAGTGCTATAGAACATACCATCAACACAATGATGCTACCTGGTGTAAAATCTATACCTTGCGATTATTACGGACTTCCCTATCTAGCACGGTGTATTTATCCATCCTACTCGCCTGCCGGCGAACAACCAATTGACAACATTGAAGCATTACCTACTGACTTACCCATTATAATTTTACACGATACGCAAGATTTTCAGCTATCTTTTAAAGATGCACAAGCGCTTTATGCTTACTTAACTGACGTAAAAAAAAATAAAAATGTATATCTCTTTGCTCGAAGAAGTGAAAATGGTGACCATGTTCTTTTATTAACAGAACATCACACAAAAGCAATTACTGCTATCAATACCATTTTAAAAATACATAACTTATTACCATCACATCCAAACGAACGCCTTAGTCTTAATGCATTACAAGCTTATCAACCTAAAATAAAACAAAAATGGCTTGATCATTTTTATAATGTACGTAACAAAGAAGCAACGCTTAAACGTATCATAAATCCTACTGTAACATATAGCACTATTTTGATAGCTTTATATGCTTTATATAACTATTTAGGAATATAAAAAACAAAAGACCGGAATATTTAATTCCGGTCTTTTTACACACAAATATCAACATGTAATTTATTTTTCTATAATCAAATCTAATTGAGATATTAATTCTTCTTCTGTATCACTCAATATATAATCAAATTTATCTTTCCATACATAAGCAAATTTAGCTTCTTGAGCAGTAAGCGCATCCCTTATTTCTTCTGCTTCTTGAGAAGTAATTTTTCTCATATCAAAAAATCTTTTAGCGATATATGCATCTTTTAATGCAATATTACGCTGCTCGCCCTCTTTTTCTAACAATGGATGCAATTTATACCCCTCTCCACCAATTACCCACTGAGATGACTTGCCTTCTACATACCCATAACTCAAATTAGAACTGGGCAACAAATATCTATCAATCGTATCATCAAGAAAAGATCTGATTGCCGTATACGCTACAATTTTACCTGCAAAAGGGCTCACGTCTTGCCATGTTTTGATTGCCGTCCAAGAATCATTCCCTTCAGGTTCCATTGCATATGTAACACCGCTCAACAATAAGACTGTCATCGCCAAAAACTTGTTCTTCATAAAAAACTTTCATAAAAATTTATATCATTTTACTTTTTACAACACACCGCAACTGTTTTGTTTGCAGATCTTGTTGCAATGAAACAAGCTTAACATGCATAAATAGATCTGACGCAGATAACCGCTTAATCAACACCGTTGCATGCTCAGATGTAGGGCACAACAACGTCAGTTCACAATCTTTTTTATTAAACTTAATCGCTTCCAATGTTACTCCTTCACCACATGCTTGCATAATTGCCGCAATATATTGATGAGGATTTTTTGGCGCATTGTTATAATGTTCTATTTTTTTTGTGCGAACACGAATCGTATCATGTTCGGTTGAGAGTGCATCTTTTTCTTTTGTATGCGCAGCATGTTCTTGTGTTGCAATACGCAATGTTTTTACTTCTTTATGCAATGCAATATATATCAATAATTGCGGCACAATAAAATATGCGCTTATTCCAAGTGAACATACAACCAAAAAAAATGTCATCACAAACCAACGTTTTATTGCGTACTGTTTTTGTGGTGACAATGTTGTAATAAAATTAACTTTTTTCATTACTTAAGCCTTTCAGAACAAAACAAACCAGCTGATGCTACGCATTGTAAGTAATCATCTTTCGATAATTTTACTGCACTTGTATCTATCATGCGTCGTACTGTATCAGCTGTAATTAAATCACCAATGTTATTATTATGCTGCATCATATCAACCGCAAGTTGACTACGCCTAAACGCACTGCCAAATATATGTTGATACGCTGATAACAATGCCATAGTTTGCGTTGTGATGGTAATCAAATTGCATTGTGCAGAAATAGCAAGCAGTTTATATTGCAACAAAACAGATCGTGGTACGCTGTACACATAGAATACAAATTGACCGTGATCATTTGGATACATGTACTGATATTCCCACATCATATGCGCGCTCTTTGGAATCACAAAATCAGCGTGATGTGGTGTTGCTGTTGGCATTGTTATAAACTGTTCTTGTACCGCATCACCATGCAACACAAATGCAACAAACGCATCTTGCAAATGATGTTCAATTAAAAAAGAGGTGATATATTGTTTGATAATTGTCGGATTAAAAAGAGTGAGATTATGCAGTTCACCATTATCTAATGGATACGATTTATATGCATGTACACGCAAAGTTCCACCATTTTTTGTTTTTTCTATGGAATAACATGTCAGTGAATCTGGTGTAAAAAAAACTGCAACAAACTTATGTGCGAGAGCAAAAATTGGCCACATTGTCTACTCTCCCAGTAACAAAGCGATCTTTACCTTCTAAATCTTTATGCACAAGAACATCATTATAACCAGCATCTTCCATGAGCTTTTTAACCGCTGCTCCTTGCGCATACCCAATTTCAATAACCACTTGTGGTATATTTTTATTTTGCATTTCTTTATTAACTTGTATAAATTGCGGTGCCTGCGCAATAATTTGTTTAATAATTGCTAGCCCATTGTCATCAGCCATCAGCGCATTGGGATCCTCCCAATGACTGACTGATGCATCAAGATGAGTAAATTCAGCTTGACTAATATATGGGGGGTTAGAAACAATAATATCAAACAACATGCCTTGCGGAATTGACCCAAAAAGATCTGATTGTATACACGTAATGTTTAATAATGTATGACGTTCAATATTTTTTTCTGTTAACTCAAGTGCAGCTTCAGAAATGTCTATTGCAAGAACTTGCGCAAGTGGCAGATGATGTGCAAGGGCAATTGCAATGCAACCAGAACCAGTTGCAACATCTAAAATTTTAATTTTTTTATTATTCAGCAATTGAAGATGTTCAATAATATGCAAACACCACTCTTCTGTTTCTGGACGAGGAATTAATGTAGGAGGTTGTACCAAAATATCACAATCAGCAAACGGCACAGAACCTAATATATATTGTAGCGGTTTTTTTTCTTCAACAATCTGATGTATCCATTCATCAAGTTGCTCTTGCTGCTCATGACTCAACATCACTGCATCCTGCATAATCAGCTGAGTTTTTGTCATTTCACATAGAGCTTGTAAGATCCACCATGCATACTGCTGGCACAAAGTTTCATCCCCATCATACGCAGGGGCAATTTTATGCCGAATATCATTAATGTAATGCATCACATCATACTTTGTATTCATGCTTGCTAGCTTACCACATTTATCACGCACATGAAATATAATCAAAAAAGTGAGATTACATAATGTAATCTCACTGTAATCGTTATTCTTAATGTTGATTTTATATTACCATCCAAACAAAGATTTAACTGCTGATGTCAATCTTGACCAATATGATTGCTGCACTGGTTGTTGTTGTGCTGATTGCTTGTACTGCGCAATCTCTTCTTCTCTTTTTTGAATACCTTCTTGCTCTGATAAAAATTTCATACCCACATATTGTCTTGCCAAAGCTTCTCTATTTTCCTCTGCAGCTCTTTGTTGTGCTTCTTTGGTAAAATCTTCTGGATTATATTCTAAATCTTTTTTTCCAACCCGTGTTTGCTTCAATTTACTGATACGTTCTGCGCCCTCAAACATTGGCGTCTTGTTTTCAGATTGTTTATAAAAAAGATGCGCTAAAATAGATATAAGCGCACTGAACTGAATATTTTTTTCTTTATCTAAAGTCTTATTATTATTAACAGCATCTAACACTAAAAAATTAATGCCTTTTTGAACATCCTCTATTTTCGCTTGTAAATCTTCAGAAGCAATATCTTTTAATGTAGCAACTGAAATACCATATTGATTCATATATCTCTTACGTTCATTATCAATCGCTTGATTAATTTTTTTTGCTTCCTCATCGATATCTTTTTCAGCTAGCAGTATTGCATTAATTTTTTCCATACATGTTGTATGAACAAACTGACTGAGGTTTCTATAAGATTCAGACTGTTTTCTCAATACAAAAAAATCTTCAATATTTTGCAGAACAAATATTTTTGATTGAGGTGTAGGGAATAAAGATATGGACTTGCCATCACCTTCAAGTTTTTGATCAAGAAGAGCATCTATTTTTTCTTTTATTGTTTCAGGAAATTTACTCAACATCAATGTTTCACGATTACTCGTATAATCTACAGCTGCCTGCAACAATTTTTTATTAGCATCTTTATTTGCTGCCACTTTATTCGATATTACTTTGTAAGCTACCAACATACTTGCAGCAATACCAGCATATGTCAAAACTGCAGTAGGTCCACCTACATATTCAATTCCTTTTTTAACTCCTGTAATAACACCAGATATACCAAGAAGAGTACCTATTCCTGTTAAATCGGTATCAGATGTTGTTACAAGCGGTTTAACCACAACCTGACTAGAAGCACTATCCATACCTAATGAAGATTGGACAAATAATCCCAGACTCACTACCAATACTAATAAACCACTTATCTTTTTCATACCGCCCCCCTTTTTTTACATATTTCTATTTGTAGTATAACTAACTAAATCCCTACAGTGTCAATAATAAATTGTATTTGCAAAAGAAGGCGTACGCTATACAATCCAAGAACAACTAAGGACTGTTTTACATGCATGAAATTCATTATTGTGATATAATAAAAACTAGAAATCCTCAGTTTAAGGAACTTTTATGCAAAACAAGTCTACACTTATTATATTTGGCATCATTATTCTCACCCTAGGCGCCATTATTCTTAAAAAATCAAACACACGCAATCATGCGCGTATAAACATTGCAATCATACAAACAGCATCACACCCTGCTCTTGATGCGGCACGTGATGGTTTTATCAACAGCCTTCAAGAAAAATTAGGCAAAGATATTGGCTTTACCATCCGGAATGGTGAAAGTTCCATCAACACCCTTTATGCAATTGCACAACAGTTCCATGCACGCCAAGATATTGATGCAATTTATGCAATCGCAACTCCTGCAGCTCAAGCAATGGCCTCTGTTGAAAAAGAGAAACCGGTCATCATAGCTGCAGTTACTGTGTCTCCAGAATTAGGAATCAACTTTGATGGTGATAATATTTGTGGCGTAAGCGATATGATCAATGTACGCGCAGAAGTGGAAGCTATGCACCAATTACTTCCAAACATACAAACAGTCGGCATCATTTTTAATACCGCTGAAACCAATGCAGTTGCTACTGCAAAAGTAATGTTTACTGAATTAGAACGTGCAGGGTACACACCAATAAACGTTGGCATTGCATCTGAATCAGACATAGAACCAGCAACAATGAGTGCGCTGCGTAAAGTTGATGCGTTAATAGCACCAACAGATAATACCATTGCAAACAGTATCGCGCTTATTGCTAACTTAGCACGCAAAGCAGAAAAACCGCTTATTGTGAGTGACAATATGCTTGTTAAATATGGTCCATTAATGGCACGTGGTGTTGATTATTATCAAGCAGGCGTTGATGCAGCACATATTGCATTACAACTGCTCATTAATCATAAAAAACCGTATGAATTACCTATTTTAGGTGCCGATAGTAAAAATATATTTATTAATATGCAGACGGCACAGGCATTGCATGTTGAAATACCTGCAGAGATGCAAAAATATGTTATACCTGTTGAAACGACTGAATAAAAATATAAAAAAATAATCCCCAGCTTTTGCCGGGGATTTCTTGTCTTTTGCCGGGGATTTCTTGTCTTCAGATCTCAATCAATTACAGCAGCAACAACTTGATGTTGCTGACGCTTTATCAGAACGATCGCTCAACATGGTTTTTTCTAAAGCAGCACCAGTTCGTGATGACTGTTGTGCATGATTACGCACCATAAATGGACGCATCATCATGTTATCTTCATGATCAAGAATGTGACAATGCCAGACATAACCACTTCCACCTGGATAACCAAAAGAATCTTTTTCACCAAGCGTAGTCGTTGGATCAAATTCAAAGAAATTCTGTCCCGCTGTATCACCAACAGGAACATGCTGCGGAGCAAAACGTACTACCAACCGAGTGACAGTATTAGGAAACACTTTTATAGTATCTTTCCAACCATACTCATTTGGATCACATGGAATTATAGATCCTTGCAAGTATGGAGTTACATCAGGATTACCACCCAATTTTAATGTGCTTAAATATGGCAATGGTGATCCATAAGAATACACTGTTCCAGGAGGTACTGTTGATGGCCTATTTGGATAGTGGTCCCATAAATTTTCATACAAATCTCTATAAGAATTCAAGCAGGTAAAAGGTGGAACTATATTTCCCACATAATACACTTGTCGATTTAACACCTGAAACTGAATCAGATGAATATGAATAGGGTGAGCATCTGGGGTCATGTTAATAATTTCCCAAATTTCCGTTGCTCCTACCTGAGGCAATTCTGTTACATACACAGATCCATTATTAAATGGCACAGAATCTTGAACCGGTTGATCATTATAAGGATTAAGCCCGTCATAACTGGTGTTATTTAATAACACCACAACCGGAGCTGTAGAATAAGGATCTTCCTGTTCAATAAGCGTTAAACTACGCGTAAGATTTGGAACAACTTCAGGAGTAAGTGTTCCTTCTGGAGTCACAAAACGCTTTATAGTTTTATCTCCAGATCTG
This sequence comes from uncultured Pseudomonadota bacterium, assembly GCA_964636815.1. Taxonomy (GTDB): domain Bacteria; phylum Babelota; class Babeliae; order Babelales; family Vermiphilaceae; genus SOIL31. Next base: position 583 of record CAZWTF010000010.1, on the reverse strand, counting down.
AGTATAGCGCCAGGAGAAGCTGGATTAAAACTCTTATCAGGAGATGAAAGTGGCTTTGTCACACGAAACTGCATAACAAGACCTTCTACATCTGGGTCTGCTATCGTCCCTCCGCTTGGGAAAGGTGCTGGGGCATCATTATTAAGCGTAAAAATAGAACCTTCAAAACCAGTAAAGTCTATAATAATATCCATACGCTCACCAGGAGCCATGAAAAGACGAGGTTCGGTGAATACAGGCCCCAAATTAGGATTCTGAGGAGGACAAAGATTCGAAGGGTTGTATGTAAATGGTACAAAACTTGAAAGATTAACTGGTGTATCTAAAAGACCTCCATCTGTTCCAATTTGCCAAATATCAGGCACATCTGAACCATTATCTGCAGTTAAATATAATCCGTACATTCGTGCATTACTTGCATCAAGCAAACGGAAACGATAACGGCGAGGCTCTACTTCAAGATACGGCCAACTTTTTCCATTCACTACAATAACATCGCCAAAAAATTCTGGGATAGCATACGCATTAATATCAGGATTACCTGGAGGGCCATTCAAACCTGCTGTTAAAGGATTTCCATCAG
>CAZWTF010000009.1:0-23964 GCA_964636815.1 uncultured Pseudomonadota bacterium | reverse complement strand
TTTTAATTCTTACTTTGAGCCAACTCTTTAAAAAGATGGCTACCATTCAAAGCTTTAGCGAAGAATGGTGGCGAGGGCTGGATTCGAACCAGCGAAGACATAGTCAACAGATTTACAGTCTGCCCCTTTTGGCCGCTCAGGAACCTCGCCTTTGCCCAAGCATTCCAACAAGCTTGTTCAATTATGATATTGTTTTTTTAAATAGATTTCAACTGAATTTTAACGAAAAACGTCATTTTTTTAAAAAAAGTTCAAAAATCGACCCATTTTCGCCCTAATAAACCCCACATAACCTTTTTATTACTCACAACCTTATCCTTTACATCTAACCCCAAACATCTTAATGTATAGCTCAAAATAATCCCAAGAAACCAGAACCCAGGAGATATTCGTGAAAAAATATGCTTTAATTTCATTAGTTTTCGCAGTTTCACTTGCAAGCAATTGTATGGAAAAACCATCAGCATTCATTAGAGAAATCACAAGAACTGATAATAATAACAGGCAACACACAGGAATTCATATCTTTACGAAAAGCATCTTAATCGAATTAACTCCCCAAGCTAAAAAAAGAATGTCGTTAGTGCCAAAAGTTCCGTTTTCTCTCGATAATAAAGTAATGAGTGAGTTACAAGCCATAAACGATGATATTAAAAAAACAGACCAAAAACTTATTGCGGCACTATCAACCAAAAGTATTGATACATTATCAAAGACAGAAAAAATTGCACTTACTGAGTATAAAGCAAAAAAAGAGCAACTGCTCTGTAATTTAAATCATAAGTTAAGGTTCTTACTCCTACCAGAAGAAAAAATGCAAGAATCATATAATGTATGGGATAATGTAACGCAAAAAATGGTATCTCAAGAATCAACGCTAAAAGATCAATTACGCGATAAGCTCACAACAGAAGATGAATATAATGCACAGCTGTCATGCTTGCTAGAGACTTTCATTAAATCACCAACGTGGACTCAATTTATTGATGAATATATACTGCTATATCGAAATGCACAAAAAATCAGAAAGTTTGCTGAAAGTGGATTGGCACAAAAAGAAAATGAATTTGACCCATTGCTTATCGCTATGAAAAAAAGATACCGAGAGATAGCTATTGCTTACACAGTACTGATCAATAATATTCTGACAGATCTTCCAGACAGTTTACTACAAGAAGAAACATCATCAAACTCATAATATCAGTATTCCTTAAGCATACAACCAGAGAAGCTTCATACAAAACACATGAAGCTTTTTATTCACACTCTATATTTACGACCCGCTTATCCGGATCTTCATGATAGTCAAAACTCACCCAACAGACATTATGCGTAAGCAATGGTTTAATCACTTCTGGCCACTCGATGAATGCCCAACTATTGGGTTGATATAAATATTCATCAAAACCCTGCGCCTGAAATTCTTCCACACTACTAACACGATACAAATCAAAATGATAAAAATCTTCATGTTTATCATTGGTATATTCATTTACATACGTAAATGTTGGACTTGTTATAACTCCTGTTACACCACAACTACGCAATAACGCTTTTATAGTTGTTGTTTTACCCGCACCAAGCGGACCAACACAAGCGAATATCTGCACCATCGGCATTAACTTTTTAAGCTCTTGGATAACCACATGATGCTCATCCAGTGAATACACTATTTCTTTAGCATACATACAATAAACCTATAACTTCTTTAACTTTTTCAATAACGCACGCTCTTGTTTACTAACGTCATGTTGCTTTACGTGATGACGCTTTGGCGTTTCGGCAATAACATCTTCACTTTTTTGAGGCACAACTTTACTTGCTTCCATCATCAAAGCATCAATATCAACAGTACCACCCTCATGTAATTTAACAACATCATCTTGCGTATGCAAAGCCACCTGTTTTGTGGACAGCTCTTGATATACAAGATGAGCAAATGTTGATGAATCGATAGAAGGAATATTTAAACGATCCGCACAACGATTCAGTTCACTATCTGATGATACCAATAAAAGATCTTTCATGTGATGAGCTTCAATATACTCTTTGATATAATCATCTGCACTTTCATGAATACCTGAATAGACAATAGTCACCGTTTTCATATGTTCTTTAAATGGCCATTCATGGGGCCCTCCATCAAAAACAATAACTACCTTATGCCCCTTGCGACGACCATACGCACTCAACCGAGCAATAAATTGCATACGTTCTCTGTCCGTAATCGTTTTTTTATACGGTGGCACGGATCGCAAAAGATTATAAGCATCCACTACAATAATCATATATCCCTTAACTTTACCTACTCTTACCCTTTAAGTATAATAAAGCCTTACGTAAAACAACAGTCACCTACACATTTCATTGAAAAACATCTCAACTAAAGGTAGATTAAACTATAATCGCTTTATTTTAGGCTTTTTATGGAGTTCCATGTCAAAACTCATTCAAATGCGCAACCGCATTAAAACAATCACCACAATAAGAAAAATCACTGATGTGATGCGTATTATTTCTATGTCAGCTCATTCACGGCTTAAAACAAAACAAGAACCACTGAGCAATTACCTTAATGAACTGAAATCATTATTTACCAAAGTTCAACTAGCCACACCATCATGGACAAATGAACGCCTAATGCCACGTGGTGAAGACAACAACCCACTCATTGTTGTTATTGGATCACAAAAAGGTTTGTGTGGTGGTTTTAATACACAAATATCAAAAATGATACAAAGTTATATTGCACAAAATCCATCGAAAAATTTCCACTTTACCGCTGTCGGCAAAAAACCAATTGATTATTTAATCAACAATTATCCTGACAAATTAATCTCTTCTTTCCCAATACTCACAGCACGTAACTTTTTAACCATCTCACAAGAGCTAACTGATATGATTATGACAGCAACGCCTGCGTATACATCAGTTACTATTATCAGCAATGTCTTCAAAAACTTTTTTGTACAAAAAGCGACCGTGACAAACCTTATTCCATTTGACCCTACAGCAATATCAACTCAAGTAACTCCGCCAACGCAAGAATATATCTGGGATGAAGCGCCGCACACCATTTTAGATGCACTTACTATGCAATATGTTGAAGCTCAAGTTCAGCACCTTATTTTTCAATCGCTACTTTCTGAACATGCAGCGCGCTTTATTTCTATGGATAATTCAACACGCAACGCACATAATTTACTAAACACAACAAAGTTGGAATACAATAAAGTACGCCAAGCAAAAATCACTACAGAAATTACTGAACTTGCTGGTAATTTTTAAGCAAACTTTACTGCAACAACTGTTTTTCTATTTTCTTTTCAGACACAACAATGGTTTCATCTTCATGCACAGTCACGTATGCACCTAATTGCTGTAATTTATTTTCTAGCGCATCATACCCACGCTTAAAGTGATGCAACCCTGCAATAGTGGTAGTACCTTGTGCAACTAAACCTGCAACAACCAATGCCATGCATGCTCTAATATCTGCACCAACAACGTGCGTACCATATAATTTTTCAACGCCTGTCATAATAACTTTATTATGTTCAATTTTGATAGACGCACCCATTTTGATCAGTTCATGTGCATGATGAAATCTGTTTTCAAACACTGTTTCTTCAATAACACTCATTCCTACAGCTGTACATTGCAGCGCCATCATAGGTGGTTGTAAATCAGTAGGAAATTGTGGATATGGACCAGTTTTGAATGACACCGCACGTGGTGTCCGAGTGGATTGAAGATGAATACCTTTACCATCTGCACCAACAGCAATTGCATGCCCCATCTCTTCTAACTTCATCAGAACAACATCTAAAACATCAGCACATGCATCAGGAATATATATTTCTCCGCCGGTTGCTGCAGTTGCAATAAGTAATGATCCAGCTTCAAGCCGATCAAACATAATGGTGTGTTCTACCGAACCTAAAACATCAACGCCTTCTATGGTAATTGTTGCCGGAGCATCAATTTTTATTTTTGCCCCCATTTTTGTCAGACACGCAATCAAATCAAAAACTTCAGGCTCACAAGCGGCATTAATAATTTTCGTCGCTCCTTGGGCCCGCGTTGCTGCCATAATGATATTTTCTGTTGCACCGACACTTGGATATTCAAGAGTAATTTTTGCAGCAGTTAACTTTTCAGTCTCTGCGTACACGTAATCACCTTCATGATGAATAGCGACTCCCATCTTTGCAAAATTCTTTAAATGATAATCAATGGGACGTTTACCAATTGCATCACCACCGGGTTGTCCACCTATCTGCGCTTTGCCAAAGCGTGCCAACAGCGGTCCCATCACCAAAATAGATGTTCGGGTTTTTTTCATCATCGCACTACTCACATCCCACGCATGCAACAATGCTGTATCAACAAACAGTTGATGATGTACTTCATCAAAAAAAATAACTGCACCAAAATGGCGCAGCAACTCTATCATCTCAAAAACATCAGCCGAAGCGGGAACATTATGTAATACCGATTTACCGGTTGTTAAAATTAATGATGCAATAGTAACGAGCACAGCATTTTTTGCTCCAGAAAGTCTTGCTTCTCCGTGCAATGCTGGCGATTGTTCAATTTTTAAATAACTATTTTCCATGTAAAAAAAAACTCCTGCGCATATCATGTTAAATATGAGCAGTGTACTGGAAGTCAGCAAAAATTAAAAAATATATCTTAAAATTTTTAATACAAAAAACTCCGGTGTTTAAACCGGAGCTTTTTTATTTACTGTTTTAATTGAGAAATTTCATGTCTGGTCAGATGTCGCCATTGACCAACCTCAAGACGGGATTTGGTTAACCCTGCATAACTTGCACGGTCAAGCTTTCTGACATCATAACCTAAATGTTCAAAAATACGGCGAATAATCAAATTTTTCCCACTATGCAATGCAACGATTACATTTTGCTTTGATCGATCAGGAAAATAATTAATAGCATCAACTTGAATAAAGCCGTCTTCCAACTGAAGGCCGTTTATTATTTTATTCATATCAGCACGCGTCAATGCCTTATCAAGCTGCACGTGGTATACTTTTTCTACTTCAAAACGTGGGTGAGATAACTTCAGGGCAAGATCACCATCATTGGTAAGCACCAATAACCCTGTGGTATTACGATCTAATCGACCCACTGGATATATACGTTGTTTTACATCTTGTGCAATCAAATTAATAACATTATGACGGCCAAGATCATCAGATACCGTTGTAATACAGTTTTTAGGCTTATTCAGAAGAAGGTAAATCTTCTCTTCTGAACGGATCAAGGTATCTTGAACTCGCACACAATCATTGGGATTAACTTTAAATCCTGGTTCATTGATCATGACACCGTTTACGGTGACAACCTTAGATTTAATGATATCCACTACCTTACGACGTGAAGCAATACCCGCCTGGGCAAGGTATTTACTTAAAGAATTTGATTGGGTTTTTGTTGTATTCATACTTTTATTATACCACAACCATGAGATTTTAATACAAAAATCTCACTAAGCCCGCGTAGACAGACCCTTCTGCTTTTCAATCAACTTACCAACAATCTTCACCAACTCTTGAGCATCCTGATAGCTCTGCGCAATGATAGCTCTATTACTCGCCAATTCCAAAGCAAGCCGTTCTGTATACAGCTCTGACCCCTCAATAAAACCTGCTTTTTCAACAAAATAATCATACATACGTAAAGTCTCTTCTGGATTGTGCCGATTAATCAAAGCTTGTAGATGTTTTCTATATTGAACAAGAATATTTATCTCCTTACCACTCAATTGCAATCTTCTATCATTAAGCATTGCTGTAAAGTTCTCACATGCAAGCGCACACAGGTTATATTTAAATGCAGAATCCATATCAATGGCGGTCAATAAATCTTCTTTTTTATAATAGAACAGATTTCCTCTATGCCGATCATGATTAGAAAAAAACGTGTCATAAGCTACCATTTTTACTAATCTTGCATCTTTAGCCATCCATGGTAACATATCACGTCTAAATCCAATATTAGCTTGTTTTATATTCATACTATTAAATTGACTGTCTTGAGCCTTAATCATTTTACCTTTAGCAACAGTATGAATTGTTGCGGGCCAATCTACACGTGGTTTTCCAGCAAAACTTTGGCCAGCAGGAATAATATCAACTAAATGTGCATAAATAAAATCTTCTGCATAATGCGCCATTATTGCATCCCGCACCACACTCCCAATTTTGCGTATACAATCTGATTTTTTTTGCTTAACAATATATTCTTCGCCGTTAATTTCTACAAAGCTGATATAACAAAAACGCATTTCTAATGTTTTGATTAATTTTATATTTTGAGGATTGGTATCAAGAACTTTTAAACGCGCAATACTACTTTGAGCAAACAATAATAAAGAAACAATTAAACTTTTATGTATCTTCATGCACTACTCCTTAATCTTCATTTATTTTTTTAATAGGGTCTTGAATAGAATGCTATGGTTATTGAGGCTTAATCAATATTTTGCAAAAATATCTACGCTCCTTTATGATAAATTCTATGAACAAAACAAAAACATCATTTAAATGCTCAAGTTGCAGTTACATAACTATTAAATGGATGGGATGTTGTCCTGAATGCAAAGAATGGGACTCATTAGTTGAAAATGTAATCTCTGCAGCACACGGTACTACAAAAATATATTCCCAAGCACATTCACTTCAACTCGTATCATTAGATTCAATAGACACGCAAAATTTACCACGAATACTTTCTGGCATTGGCGAATGGGACCGTGTTGTTGGAGGAGGACTTATTCCTGGATCACTCATTGTTATTACCGGAGATCCTGGTATTGGTAAATCAACTTTATTGTTGCAAGTTGCGTATGAAATAGCAAAAACAAAACGCGTATTTTATTTTTCTACAGAAGAATCATTGCAACAACTTAAAGGACGTGCTTTACGTCTTAAAGCTGCTACATCCTCACTTCTTTTTTCTGATGCAGCAGAACTCACCGGCATTATCGCAACCGCCAGAGAACAAAAGCCAGACATTATGATTATCGATTCTATACAAAACTGCTACATCAATGATGCAACCACATTACCCGGAAGCGTTGGACAACTGCGCGAAGCTGCATTCCAATTAATGCGATTAAGCAAAGAAAACAATATCACGGTTATTATCACCGGACATATCACCAAAGAAGGTATTATTGCAGGACCAAAAACCTTAGAACATATGGTTGATGCAGTGTTTTATTTGCAAGGTGAAGACCGTTGGCAAACGCGAATACTGCGGGCAGTAAAAAACAGATTTGGTGCAATTAATGAACTTGGCTTTTTTTCTATGGAACAACATGGATTACAAGAAGTACCAAATATTAACGCACATTTATTAAGTGAAATGTCACATGCTCCTGGATCAGCCATTATCAGTATCATGGAAGGATCTCGTCCAATTTTACTTGAATTACAGGCGCTCACTAATGCTTCAAAATTAACAATGCCACAACGAGTTGTCTCTGGTTTAGATCACAAACAAGTGGTACTCATTGCGGCAATCTTAGAAAAATACGTCAAAATAAAATTAAGCATGCAAGACATCTTTTTTAAAGTGAGTGGTGGTTTTAAAATCAGTGGAGCGGAAAGTGATCTTGGTACAGCATTTGCGCTACTTTCCAGCTATTTTCAAGAACCATTACCTGAAAAATCAATCGCTTTAGGTGAAATCAGCCTTACCGGACAAATAAAACCAATTAATAACATTGGTCACCTTATCAAAGAAGCTGAAAAGTTTGGTATTACAACGCTTTTGGTTGCAAAAAATCAGACTATTGAAAAAACCTCATGCACCGTCAAGCGTTTTCACAACGTGTATGAACTGCTATCTCTTTTTGGGCAATAAAATAAATTAAAATCTTTAATAGACCTGCTATCTTCACCATATAAAATCAAGCAACGATAATAATGTTTTTTAAACTTCCTCCAGATTTTTTTATTAAAGAAAGTATAGCAAATCTTGCAAAAAACATTTTAAATATGTCACAAGAGCAACTCAATGACCAACTCAAAGAAATTTATAAACTTACAGAACGAGATTTTTTTGAAATAGCTATACTCAATAAGTTTTTAAAACGGATTAAAAGAAAAAAAGAATATTACTATCATAAGCAATATCCTTCGCGCAACTGGCAAACATTATTGTATAAAATTCTACATCTATGGCATAATCCAAACTATCAAAATTATATACAATACTATGAAAAGTATTCCTTTATAGAAAAAAAGCTACAAAATAGACTTAACAATCTACATAAAAAATATGCTACAAAAAAGTAATTAAAAACCTCATGCACCGTCAAGCGTTTTCATAATGTGTATGAACTGTTATCGCTTTTTGGACAATGAGGCTTTTTTTACAAATTTATTAACAATTATTTTGTTGCTGTAAGCTTAATGTCGTCTTCTACGTTCTTTTTATTTTTATCTAATGCTGCCTGAATTTCCACAGCTTGATGATAAGGTAATGACACCATGCATCCCTCAACACCTACCATTACTTGCAACTCTTCAAGAGGTATAATACCAAAAGATTGAACTACATATCCTTTATTATATTTTGCTCTTTCTACAGGATCTTTAATTTGATCATCAAGAAGCTTATCATAGTATTCTTTATTCTGCGTTGTATCGAATGGCTTTTCACTTGCTATCATATAATTTGAAAATACGCATGCTATCGCAAAAAAAATATACAACATTCCGGTCTCCTGAAAAAATTATTATGTATTTTACGATGCAAACTATACCATGAATATAAAATTTTTAATATTTTTATACAAAAAAATCTCTCTTTAAAACAAATATTACTTTTGCTTAAAGAGAGACCTTTAAAAGTGATTAAATCTTATTACTGTCCATACCCTAACTTAGCTTTTGCAGCAAGATATGCACCATACATAGCTCCACTAAGAATAGTTCCTCTATAAACTATTTTTTCTTTATTTTTATAAAGATAGTTCAACCCATCCCACACGTTTTTTATAGTATCAGTAGTCATTTGTAAATATCTCTGAGCTGCGGTTACTTGTGCTAAACGAGCGCCCTGTTGTTGTAAATCAGCTCTTGCTTCTAAATCAGCAATCTCAGCTCCCTTAAGTTTTTTTTGATACTCATAATTAATAACTGCATGCTCTTCTTGTCTCTGTCTTTGATCTTCAAATGCAACCATAGACGCATAAAGATCTTTGTTATTACCTAACACCTGTATATAGGCTGTTAATGTATTATACATTGCCTGTGTCTCAACATCTATTCCAACTTGCTGCAACAATTTTTTTGCTACAATTGCCTGATTAAGCAAATTAAATAAGGCATTATATACAGCCTTATTACTAGCAGATGACCAAGATTGAGGCAAGTATCTCTTTAATTCTGAAAAAGTAACAAAGTTCCAATTTAGAATAGTATTTCTGCGAGAAGGACTATCTTGGTTTAAAGTTTCACACAAATCCATAAATCTTTGCACTTTATATATCACTCCTGCGCGAATACGTGGATACAATGTTGTATAACTCGTATAACCTGCACCAAGAGATCCTAGTCCAGCTAATACTACAGGATTTGTCATCCAGGTTGGTACACTGTCTGGCGTTACACTTTGTACCACTCCAGCTGTCTTATAAGTCCCTACACCAACACCAATAGCAGAAACTACTCCAGCAAGAAATGCACCTGCTGTACCAAGATCACCAAGCCGCAACAATTTATATTGCTTCTCATCAACATCACTTAAATCAGAATAGTGCTTAATATCACGTACAAGTGAAGAATCATCAGATGTATCCACATTCATTGCATAAACAACATTCGATAATCCACACTGCACAAGAAGTGCAATTAATGCCACATATGTATAACGTTTCATAACCCCCCCCAATATTAATTTACCTAACTGTATTATACGCCACAAAAGTAGCATATAAAAATCAATAATAGCAAGATTATTGCGATCATAGACTCATTCATTGTCTTAATTACAAAGCCTGCTACCATAATTTAAGTATAGTGTTATATCAACTTTTTCTCAAAAGGGCCCATCTATGGCTAACAAACTCAGTCATTTTTCACTTCTAGTACACAATCAGGATGAAGCATTAGCTTTTTATACTGAAAAACTTGGATTTGTAGTAACAGAAAGTCACAAGGCAGATGACAATACCTGGTATTGGCTTACCATAGCTCCTACTCAAGATTCACATATTTCATTATCACTCCTTTTACCACAAACAGAAGAAGATCGCGCAATTGTTGGTAAACAAAGCGGTAGCATTCCTCTTTTTGTTTTATTAGTAGATGATTGCCACGCAACAATTGCAGAATTTGCTGCAAAAGATGTTACAATCGCAAAGCAACCTACCAATGAATTTTGGGGCATTGATGCATTGATCAAGGATCTTTATGGTAATATTATTGATGTGTGTCAGCAAAGTGAAGAGCATCAATAATTTCTTAATTGTTAGCCGCATACCCTTTGATGCTTTCTACTACGTTACACTACGTAGAACACTCAGGGCGAGCGGCCTGTAACATCTAGAAATACAATCAAAAAAGATCTATATTTCAACCCGCTCGTCCTGAGTGTTTTTGCTTGCAAAAATATATCGAAGGATGCAACATAAGAAAATTTTTATATGGAGTAAATAATAATGAAGCTCTCTCTACGCTCACCTTTTCTATGGATGAATGCAACAATACTTTCAGGATTAATGTACTTTTTTGCATTTTATCTTTTCCCTCAAACTTTTCCCATCATTCATCTTTCTATCACCATGGACCTTGAACAAGCACTTGATAAAGCTGATGATATTGCTCAAGAATATAATTTTGGTCCTAACGATTATCAATCAGCAGCAATGTTTCATACAGATAACAATGTAAAAACATTTATTGAACTAGAAGCAGGAGGAAGAGACGCTTTTGTTGCAATGATGGACAAACAACTCTATATGCCATACACATGGCGCGTGCGTCATTTTAAAGAACATGAAAAAAATGAAACCACTTTTATATTTACTCCTGATGGCAAACCATACGGTTTTGTAGAAACATTATCGGAAAATATTCCTGGTGCACAACTGGCTGAAAATGAGGCGCGTCAAATAGCAGAAAACGATGCTGCAATATATTCCAATATTGATTTTTCTCAATATACATTAGTTGAGACATCACAAAAAATAGAACTCGGTGGTCGCCTTGATCATACATTTATTTATGAGCAAACTCATGAAAAAATAGGTGCTGGCTTATACCGTTTAAAAATAGTAGTAAGCGGTAATAAAACAACTACATTAATGCATTTTGTTAAAATACCAGAAGCGTTTAATCGCCGATATGCTGAAATGAGATCGGCAAATAATACTATTTCATGGGCTGCAACACTATTGATGATATTACTGTACTTTATTGGCGGTTGTTGTTTGGGTCTGTTTTATCTCAACAGACACCGCTGGAACATCATCAAACAACCTCTTAAATGGGCTATTTTTCTTGCTGCACTTTCCGTTCTTGTATCAATAAACCAGTTACCATTTTTATGGATGCATTATCAGAGTGCATTATCATCGTATGGTTTTTTGACACAGATACTGCTTAATCTTCTGATCAGCTTTTTTGGATACACCGTTATTTTGACACTCATTATCATGGCAGCAGAAGGTCTTACGCGTCGTGCATTTGGTCATCATCCACAGCTATGGTCTTTAAAACAACCTGATGTCAAAGCATCTTATAGTATTTTTGGCAGAATATTTGGGGGATACCTTCTTGTTGGTTTTAATTGTGCGTTTGTTATCGCATTTTATTTTATTTCTACCCGTTATTGGGGCTGGTGGTCACCATCAGAAATGTTATTTGATCCTAATATATTAGCAACATATGCTCCATGGTTTTCACCAATCGCACAATCCCTTAATGCGGGATTTATGGAAGAGTGTCTTTTTAGAGCAATCCCCCTAGCGGGAGCTGCACTATTAGGTAATCGATTTGGAAAAAGAAACTGGTGGATAGGTGCCGCATTTATTTTGCAGGCAATTATTTTTGGTGCAGCGCATGCAAATTATCCAGTACAACCATCATACGCACGTCTTGTTGAACTGCTCATCCCATCATTCATTTGGGGTGCAATCTATTTGCGATTTGGTTTAATTACCACAATCATTGCACACTTTGTATATGACGTTGTTTGGTTTTCAATTCCTATTTTTGTATCACAAACACAATATGCATACGCGTATAAAATAACAATTATTGTTATTACTCTCTTGCCTCTTTTATATGTACTCTTTGCACGCATTAAAAAAGGGATGTGGGCAGAAATTCCACATACAGCACTCAATGCTTTGTGGCATCCTAATGACGCAAAAATAGTTGAAAAAAAACTTATACCTATTCCTGAAACAACATTATACAATCTCACACGCACACTACAAAACACAATCATTGGTCTTGGTGTTGTGGGCTTAATTACATGGATATATTGCACACCATTCACGCATGATGGAGTGACCATCACTATTAATCGCGATGAAGCAATTGCAACTGCACATACATATCTAGCAGAAAAAAACTTTACGCCATCTACGCCATGGAAAATATTACCACTCATATTCGCAGATTATCAGGCAATACCACAGATTGCATTGCAACATAAATTTACATGGCAAGAAGGCAAAAAAGAGCTGTATCATCAACTATTAGGCAACTATTTGCACCCAGCACATTGGACCATTCGTTACGCACAATTTGATACAGATATTATTCAACGAGCAGAAGAATATAAAATAATGCTGTATAACAATACAATGTGGGAATATTATCACCAACTGCCTGAATCTGCCCCTGGTATAGAGCTACCACAATACGAAGCACGCGCACTTGCGATTGCAGCAATTCAAGAACAACTCCACCTCAATCCAGAAAACATAACTGAAATTTCTGCAACATCAGCACAATTACCGCAACGCAAAGATTGGTTATTTATTTTTTCAGATCCAGATGCATATCAATTACCGATTGGTCAAGCACGTATTTCCGTTACTATTGGCGGCAATGAAGTAACTCATATCACACGGACCATTCACGTACCAGAAGAATGGGAACGTGCTGAGCGAAATAAACAAAATATACTTGCAATTGTTACGATCATACTTGCACTTCTTTTTTTGTTGCTCATATTATATGCGCTTTATATTGTATCAAAACAAAACAGATCGTTTATATTTTCAAAACGACTGTTCTTTATTTTATGCGGTATTACGTTCACAATATTTATTATTGATTTCATCAACTCTTGGCAAACTGTTGTGGGAGGATTTAACACAAGTTTACCACTTACTAATCAACTATTTCAGGCAATCACAGCAGCTATGATCAATGGCCTGATGAAGATAGTTGGTTATGCAGCGGTCATTAGCTTCATCATGTCACACAAAAAAACACATCATTTACCGCACAATTGGATTACAATAACCATTGGTATATGCGCTGGATTTTTTGTATCGGGAATGTATGCAGCACTACAAACAGTTGTTCCTACTAACATGCCTCTGTGGCCATACTATGAAGCTCTTGGTTACAGCGTGCCATTGCTTAAAAATATAACCCACATTATCTCATACTATGTACAACTAACTGTTGTATGTTCGTTACTTTTTATACTTATTGATACAGCAACACAACATCCTTCGACAAGCTCAGGACGAGCGGAAGAGAAACATGGTCTATTTTTTACAGGATTTACAGCGATCTGTGGCATGTTGTTGATGATGAACTCATCATCTCTTGATATGATTGGAATATGGATTATTGCAGGCATAGCATTTGGTTGGATATTACTTGCAACATATCGTATGATCATACGATATGATTATGCACTCATTCCTCTTGCAACGAGTGGGCCTACATTATTATACATTGCACAACAAGGAATATTTAACGCATATCCAGGCGCATGTATGTATGCCTATATAAACAGTATCACAATTATACTAATTTCTTCATTGTGGTACGGGTATATACGGAGAAATTAATTATTCATTATCTCTTGACCAAGCAATTCATAAAATATGCTCTCTAGTTGATCAATGGATTGCTTGGTCTCAAATTCGTCTTCAATTTTTTGACGTGCAGCTCTCGCAATTAATGGCCACATTTTTGAATTTTCAATAATGTAATTAATTTTCTGAGCCAATGCATTACTATTTTTTTGAGGAACTAAAAATCCAGAAACTCCGTCTGTAATTAATTCAGGAGTTCCTGCATGTAACGTACCAATAGAAATAAGCCCCATCGCCATTGATTCTTTTAACGCATTGGCAATACCCTCTTCATCACCATTTGTCGCCGTTATTGATGGCAATACAAAAACATGTGCTTTATTTAAAATATCAACAATTTCATCTGGTGATTTCCAACCAACAAATGTTACATTATTTGTTAGCCTTAATTGTCTTACTGCGCCTTCTAAGCGTCCCCGCTCTGATCCATCACCAACAATGGTATAATGAATCCGTGGATATTTCTTAATAACTTGAGCTATTGCTTGTATTGCAAAAATAAGTCCTTTTTTTTCAATAAGCCTACACACAGAAACTAACTGAATAGCTTCGTTTTTCTCATATGATCTTTGCTTGAAAAAAAACTGTGAGCAATCAATCGCAGAATGATGTACTTTTATTTTGTAAGGAGCACAACCCAGACGAACAGCTAAATTTTTAAAATAACCACAAACCGGCAAAAAAAGATCGCTTCTCGCGAACAATTTTCTATATATTTTAGGATTAATTTTAACAGCATTTTGGGTTATATCATGCCCTCGTAAAGAAACAACCAGTTTCCTTTTTTTAAGCCATGATTTTAAACCAGGTATTGCAAGAATTTTTTTACCGAGTGTCGCTGATTGACAAAAAATAATATCACATTCTGGTAACACAGTAGGATTTTGATTATATGTCACCAAATTCATGAGCGAATATTTTGCTATATCAGCATGTCCTTCTACATTATTTTGTTTAAATGAAAGAATAGAAACATGATGGCCTTTATCAATCAATCCCGTAATAAGATGTACAATATGGGGTTGAGATGGTGCAGGAAAATATTCAACAACAAAAAGTATATTTAAGGGGCGTGCTTGCAGTTGTTCTACTCCGTACAGATGAAACATCAATAGTCCCATCATTAATTTTTTATATAATTTCATAACGGTCCTTTTTTATAGCAAGCAACTGATAAAACAATTGTTCTAATTGTTCAATTGATTTTTTTACTTCAAATTCTGCTTCAATTTTTTTACGCGCAGCTAAACCAATAGATTTCCATATCTTTGGACGTCTTATAATATATTTAATCTTATCAGCCAATTCATCACTATTTTTTTCGGCTACCAAGAAACCTGAAACTTCATTTTCAATAAGCTCAGGAGTACCTGCATGCCATGTTGCCACAGAAATTAAACCCATTGCCATAGCTTCTTTAAGAGCATTAGCAATACCCTCTTCATCCCCATTTTTTGCCGTTATAGATGGTAATAAAAAAATATGTGATTTATTTAAAATCTCAGCAACTTGCTCATGCGTTCCCCAACCATAAAAGGTAACTTTATCCTCTATACCCAACGTTTTTGCTAATGTTTGTAAGGAGTTACGCAAATGCCCACTTCCAACAATAGTAAAATGAACATTGTTATACCTTTTAATAACTTGTGCAACTGCCTGTATTGCATATTCAAGTCCTTTTTTTTGCACAAGCCTACCAACAGAAACCAGTTGAATATCACCCTGCTTACGTTTTATTTTTTTTCTTTTTTTAAAAAAAAATTGCGAACAATTAATTGCAGAATGATGAACAGTTACTTTATTTTCATCACAACCCAATTGGATAACTAATTTCTTAAAATAATCACAGACAGGTAAAAAAAGATCTGCCTTAAGAAACAATTGATCATATATATGAGGATCATTTTTAATCACATTTCCCGTTATATCTGATCCTCTTAAACAAACAACCACTTTTTTATTTTTCAACCATTCTGCCAACACTTCCATTTCAATAATTTTTTTACCCCATGTAGCAGACTGACAAAATACAATATCACATTCAGGTAATTCTTCAGGAAACGTCTCATATATAACCCGATCTAATAAGTTATATTTTTCTATATCAGGATGCAAATATAGAAGATCTTCATTACGGCGCAATGAAAAAATAGACACATTATGTCCTTGGTCCATCAAACCTGTCATCATATTTAAGATATGCATTTGTGATGGTGCGGGAAAATAAGCAACAACAAAAAGTATATTTAAAGGTCGCTGCTCAAACATCCCCATTACATATGCATTAAGAAAAACTAATCCTAAAATTAATTTTTTACTCATCTCTTCCCTTTAAATCAAACAACTCTTACTTCAATAATTGATAAAATATTTTTTCCAATTGTTCGCTTGTTTTTTTTATTTCAAATTCATCTTCAATTTTTTTGCGTGCAGCCGAACCAATGGATTTCCATATCTCTGGATGTTGTATAATATATTGAATCGCCTCAGCTAATTTAGAAACATCTTTTTCCGGAACCAAAAATCCCGATACATTATTATCAATAAGCTCGGGAGTTCCTGCATGCCATGTACCAACGGTAATTAACCCCATTGCCATAGCTTCTTTGAGTGCATTAGCTATTCCTTCTTTGTTACCACTTGATGATGTGATTGATGGCAATAAAAAAATATGCGCTTTATCTAAAATATCAACAATGTCATTACTACTTTTCCATCCTAAAAGTTTTACTTTATTTTTAAGTTTTAACTTTTTTATCAAAGATTCTAAACATTTACGCTCTGAACCATCACCAACAATAGTAAAATCAATTTGTGAATATTCTTTAACAATTTGAGCAAATGCTTTTATTGCGTAATCAAAGCCCTTTTTTTTGACAAGCCTACCAACGGCAACAAGATGAATAACATCATCCAATGGTTTCTCTCGCAATGTAAAAAAAAATTGTGAACAATCAATTGCAGAATGATGAACTATTATTTTTTCTGGATGACACCCCAACCCAATAAGCTGTTTTTTAAAAAAATCACAAACAGGCAAAAACAAATCAACGTTTTCAAAAATATACTTATTCAAGACTGGAGAGTTTTTTATATATTTTGTTACATCAAAACCGCGAAGACAAACAACTACTTTTCTTTTTTTCAACCATGCAGCAAGACGAAACATTTTAAAAATATCCTTAGCCAATTCACCAAACTGACAAAATACAATGTCATAATCTGGTAATACTTGAGGCAACTGTTTATAAATAACACGATCCAATAATTGATATTTTTGAAGATGGGGATGAAGATATGCGTTATTATCCGTATTATTATTAAATGAAAAAATAGATATATTATGACCTCTATCAATAAGTCCTGCGATCATATTTAAAATATAGGTTTGTGATGCTGAAGGAAAATAATTAACAACAAACAATATATTCAAAGGCTTTGTTGAAGCAAATTCTACATTATGCAAGAACAAAAAAAATGATATTAAAAATAATGTCTTGCCTGATGTCACTTTGTTTTCCTCTTTCAAAATATTGTTACTTATCTAACAATCCATAAAATAGCTTTTCTAATTTCTCTATGGATTGTTTAGTTTCAAATTCATCTTCTATTTTTTTTCTTGCAGCCAACCCCACTGATTCCCATATTCCTGGATGCTCTATAATGTAGTCAATCATCTGTGCCAATTCTATCACATTCTGTTCAGATACTAAAAACCCTGATACGCCATGATCAATCAGCTCAGGAGTTCCTGCATGCCATGTCCCAATCGAAATCAAGCCCATTGCCATGGCCTCTTTAAGAGCATTAGGAATACCTTCTTCATTTCCATCATCTACCTTTTTTGAAGGCAACATAAAAATATGAGATTTATCTAAAATAGAAACAACTTCTTCATGGCTTTTCCAACCACAGAATGTAACATTATCCTGAAGATTTAATTGATATACTAATAACTCCAAATAAGTTCGCTCTTCTCCATCTCCAACAATGAAATAATGTACTTTGGGATATTTTCTCACAATTTCAGCAAAAGCTTTTATTGCGTCATCAAGGCCTTTTTTCTTAACAAATCTACACACAGATACAAAATTAATATGATTATTATCCGGTTTAATCCGTGATATAAATGAAAATTGTGAACAATCTATAGCAGAGTGATACACTACTGTTTTTGAATGTTTACAACCCAACTTAATGAGTTTTTTTCTAAAATAATCACATACAGGCAAAAAAAGATTTGCTCTCCTAAATAGTCGCTTATATCTTGTTGGGTCTTGCTTGAAATGAGCTGTTAAATCCGATCCTCTTAAGCAAACAACAACCCTTCTCTCTTTTAACCATCCTGATAAACGTGGCATTTCAAAAACTTTTTGACCGAGATACCCAAACTGACAAAAAACAATGTCACATTTTGGTAATTTTGCAGGCAAAGTGTTATACGTAACATGCTTCAATAAATTATATTTTTTTATATTGGGATGCATATTAACTAATGAATCTTTATTAAATGAAAAAATAGAAACCTTATGCCCCTGATCGATAAGTCCTGTCATCATATTCAAAATAAAAATTTGTGAGGGAGAAGGAAAATGTCCTACTACAAACAATATATGTAATGGTTTTGCTGAGTAACTAATTGTATGAAATAAAATAGTAAATAATACAACAAAGATTTTATACAACAGTATTCCCTTCATTATGACCAAACAACTCTTTTTTAATATCAAGAATCAATAATTGTATCCAACAAAGCAATCAATTCATAAGTGCTTTTATAACTTTTTATAATCATTACTTCATACGATGATAATTTTTTTTCTATTCTTGGATTATACAACAAGCCACCAATAGAGAATCCTGCTTGTCTTGCAAAGAAACGAAGTCGCTGGATCAATTCATTTGGTCTATGCTTGGACACTAAAAACTTTAAAGTATCTCTCATATGTTTTAATGCATTAATTTCATCTTTATTAAAGACAACCTTTTCTACTTTAATCATGTAGCTAAGTTTTTTACATGCCAATTTACATAAATCTTTATCAAAAGTATCATCCATATCAATTGCACAAAATCTATCTGTAACAGGGTCATAACACAAATTGCCACAATGACGGTCTGAATTCCCTATAAATAAATCTAACGCAACAATTTCAGGTAATTGCGGATGCCATGTCATATATTCAATAATTGCCTTCGTTAAACCTTTTTCTTGAAATGACTGTGCCTGTGCCCAAAATTGTCGAAGTCTTAATGCATTATATCTACATTTAGATTGCTTTCTTACCGTTTCTCCTTTTGCAAGCGTATGTAACGTTGCTGGCCAAAACTGTTTTATTTTTCCAGAAAATTCTTGTTGAGCTCCAATAATTTCAATTTGATGGGCAATTCCACGAAGTGTCCTTGCAACGTGTGCAGATAAAGCATCTCGGACAACAGCGAGTTGTTTTTTATAATCTTTTTTTTGTTTTATCAAATAAATTGTACCATTGATCGATACATAACTAACAAAACAATTTTTAGTTTCAATGGTATTAACAAGAGAAATATCCTGCTTCCTCTGATGTATAACCCTAGACATTTTAGAAAATACAGACAATGTTACCATACACCAAAAAACAACCAGCATATGTATCACACGCATTGCCACTACCTTTTTTTACTTTATTACATTGATAAAAAACAATTAGAATTATCAAATAAAATAGTATTACAAGTCAATACTACTAAAAACATTCTTATTAAACTTACTCATTCGATCTCTTAATAATTTCATTTAAAATTAATATCAATTCCCTGGTACTTTGATAACTTTGCTGAATCATATTTTTATGTCGCTCTACTTTTTTTGCAAGTTTCGTATATAAAATAGAACCATCTTGAACATAACCTGCAAAAAACAAATATTTATCAAAATGAGCGATTGTTTTATATGGCGGATATTTTTTATATAAAAATTCAAGCGTATGCTTAACAACTTTTAAAGCTTCAATCTCTTGTGGAGTAAATTTTTTCTTTTTGATATTAATCATTTCATATAATTTTTCACACGCCATTTCAGCAACATTCCGTCTATAAATATTTTCCATATCTATTGCACAAAAAGAATCTGTAACTTCATCATAAAATAAATTGCGACGGTTGCGATCTGTATTACTAATAAATAAATCTAAAGCAATAATAAGAGCTAAATCTTTATGCCAAGTAATTTGATCGATAATAGTTTCAGTTAACCATTTTCCAGTTATTTTTTTTCCTTGAAAATACCGTTGTTTTAAACTTAAAAGAAAATATTTATGACCATGTAATTGACTTACCATTTTTCCTGGAGCAAGAGTATGTAATGTTGCTGGATATGATGGATATAATTTTCCTGGCATAAAATCTGTTGCTGCGATGATTTGAACGAATTGAGCAACTTGAAGCTCTTTAGCAATATATGAAGCAAGCGCTTCGCGTGCTACTGCCATAATTTGTTTTGTGTTATCTTTTTTTTGCTTAATAATATAAGGCTTATTCTTTATACGAACATAACTAATATGAGAACTAGCTGATTCTAATACTCCTGTTACAAACACTTTTTCTTTACCTACATAACGAACATGAGCATTCAAAAAAGGCACTAAAAATAAAAAAATCATGGAAAAAATAATATTTCGTATCACCATAATTTTTTTACTCCCATTAAAAATGCAATCTATTTCTATTTTTCTAAAAGATCGTACAAAATTGCTTCTAATTTATCATTCTCTTTCTCTTTATTAAATTCTTGATGCACTTTGTGAGCTGCTGCTAATTGCATTGATGGCCATATATTAGGATGATTTAAAAGATATTCAATTTTATGCATAATCAACGTACTACTACGCTCAGGTACAAGAAGACCGGATATTTTATGATCAATAAGTTCAGCATTCCCAGAATGCTTTGTTGCTATAACAAGTAATCCCATTGCCATAGCCTCTTTTAAAACATTGGGTATTCCTTCTTGATTGTTATTTTCTGCCGTAATACTCGGCAAAATAAAAATATGAGCTTTGTTCAAAATATCAATATATTCATCATGCGTATGCCAACCATCCAGTTTTATGTTATCCCCAACATGTAATTGTTCAATAAGTCTTTGATATTTTTGCTTTAGATTACCATCTCCAATAATGGTA
Organism: uncultured Pseudomonadota bacterium; assembly: GCA_964636815.1. Taxonomy (GTDB): domain Bacteria; phylum Babelota; class Babeliae; order Babelales; family Vermiphilaceae; genus SOIL31. Next base: position 2,695 of record CAZWTF010000009.1, on the reverse strand, counting down.
TATCGTATATTTGGATATTTTTGAACTAATTGCGCTACAGCACGAATGGCATATTCTAATCCCTTTTTCTCCACAAATCTACCTGCACTCACTAGATTAATACGCCCATTCTGAGGTAATTCCCTAACCTTAAATTTAAATTTTGTGCAATCAACAGCAGAATGATGAACAATAATTTTATCTTTATCACAACCTTCTTTCTCAAGTAAATTTTTAAATGCCTCACATACAGGCATGAATAAATCACATGTTTTAAAGTACTCATCATAGGCATGGGGATGTTTTTGCAAAAATCCAGTAATATCATAACCGCGAAAACAAACAACTATCTTTCCTTTAAAATTATAATTATTACGAATATCAAAAAGCTTATGTCCCATTTGGAACATTACAATATCATATTGATTTAAATCTGCAGGTAAACGATCAAGTAGCTTATCAATAAGCCCATATTTAGTAACATCTTCTTGAACATTAATATAATCACCTTGAGCAACTGAAAAAATATGAACGGTATGACCTCTATCAATCAGACCTGTTATTTGATTCATATTAGAAATATTACTTATCTGAGGAAAACACGCAACAACCATCAAAATCTTCATTGGTTTTTTATGCGTTACAGCAATCACCGTGGAATGAGTTAATAATAATAAAAACTCAGCACAAACAATCATAAAAAATTTTTTACCACGATAACTTTTCATATCAACTCTCTTATTTCTTAATCTTCAAAAATATAAATTTCTGACCTAGATAAGCGCTTGTTTCCAACAAGAGGTAAATATTCATCTTTATACCACTCATACATTTTTTCTAATCCACAGCGCAAAGATGTTTGCGGTGCATAATTAAATATTTTTTGTATTTTTTCTATAGATGCATGTGTTTTCGGAACATCCCCAGAAAAACTTGATGCATATTCAATATCCGCCTCTTCTTGTACAACAGCTTCAATTGTTGCAACAAAATCACTCAAAATAATAGGCTCACCACGACCAATATTAACAATCTGGTATCCTGCAGGAATATCAATTGATTTGATAATACCTTGCACAATATCGTCAACATACGTAAAATCTCGAATAGCGCTTCCATCACCGTATACAGTCACTGGTCTACGGTTATGAATAGCATCCATAAAAATAAATGGCGCCATATCTGTTCGTCCTCGTGGGCCATAAACTGTGAAAAAACGTAAGTTAGTTATTGAAATACCAAAAAGATGATAATAGACATATGCGAGTAATTCTCCTGCTCGCTTTGTCATACCATAAGGGCTTGATTGTTTATCAACGGCATCAGATTCACAAAATGGACCATCTTCACGAACACCGTACACGCTGCTACTTGATGCACATACAACATGTTGCACTCCACATATACGAGCAGCTTCAAAGATAGATAATGTACCATTATTATTTGTTCTAAAATATTCATACGGATTGCTAATACTCGGACGAACTCCAGCACGTGCTGCTAAATGACAAATAACATCAGGTTGTTCAGACAAACATAATTCTTGAATAGTATTCACATTACAAATATCAATTTTATAAACTGAAAGACGATTATGTATATCGGTTGCCTTAACCAAAGAAAGATTATATTCCTTAATTCTTTGATCATATCCATCATTTATGTTATCAACAATAACAACAAAATCTCCACGCTCTAATAGTTTTTGAGCAAGATGACTACCAATAAAACCTGCACCACCTGTCAAAAAAATTTTCTTTGCGTACATCGTTGATGAAAAAATAAAAAAAACAACAACTAAAATGAGACAAAATTTATTGCCCTTTGTTATCATTTTACTCTTCTTTCTTTTTTTACAAGTAAACTTTCACATAAAAAAATAAAATATACATCGGTATTAAGTCAAGAAGAGCAATAAAAAAGAAGGTGATGGGGAAAAATAAAGAAAATGTTTATAAAAAAAGTGATTAAAAAAATAGACAATAAAAAAAGCCTCATCAAATTGATGAGGCTTTTTTTTAATTAATTCTGGCACTACCTAACTTCCCAGGCCGTTACCAACCAAGTATGCTCAGCGCTGTGGACTTTACTTCCGTATTCGGAATGGTGACGGGTGTTTCCCCACAGCTATATGCACCAGAAATTTTTTATTCCATTAATTATATTATAACAAATTTAATTAATGTTGAAAAATTTTTCTTCAAAATTATCAAAGTATTAACTTTAATGCGATCTTGAAATATATGTATTAAATGAATGCTTGAAAGAGAAACCTGAATTTTTTATTAATGCGGTTAAAACGTTCGGTCTATTAGTATTGGTTAGCTTAACACATTACTATGCTTACACACCCAACCTATCTACCTCGTAGTCTTCAAGGGACCTTAATATTTTGTTGAAACTTGTCAAACTTTCAAACCGAAGCCTGATTATTTGGGGCATTTCAACAAGGGGTATCTAATCTTGGAGCGAGTTTCCCACTTAGATGCTTTCAGCGGTTATCTCTTATAAACTTGGCTACCCAGCTTGCTCTTGGAGAACAACTGGAACACTAGAGGTTTACCCATCCCGGTCCTTGCGTACTAGGGACAGCCCTCCTCAAATACCCTACGCCCACAGAGGATAAGGACCGAACTGTCTTACGACGTTCTGAACCCAGCTCGCGTACCACTTTAATAGGCGAACAGCCTAACCCTTGGGACCTTCTTCAGCCCCA
>CAZWTF010000008.1:0-32505 GCA_964636815.1 uncultured Pseudomonadota bacterium | reverse complement strand
AAAGTATACTTTTAAAGCTGTTCCAACTATTGCAATGGGTTCATCAAAATGGGTTGATGTTCATTCATATAATGTAATTACTGATTCAATTGATGAGCTTAAAAAGCAGGGATATAAAATAGTTGCAACAACACCACATACCGATTGTTATGAGCTGCCTATTTTACCACTTGATCAAAAAATAGCGCTTGTGTTTGGTAGTGAGCAAACAGGTTTATCACAGGAAGCGTTAGCGCAAGCAGATACGTTTGTTAAAATACCAATGTATGGTTTTGTAGAAAGTTTTAATGTATCAGTGAGTGTTGCATTATGTTTATATGATGTTATTCACAGATTGCGAGCATCTGAAATTGATTGGAAATTATCTGAAGAAGAAACACAAGATCTTATGTTGCAGTGGATTAGACAAGTTTCTAAGACAGCTGCATTATTGGAAAAAGAGATTGAAAAAAAATAAGATCTTATCTATATATGCGGTCTCCGGCTGAAATAGAATGAAAGCTGGGGCTAAAAAAAAGAGGAACTAATAAGGTTCCTCTTTTTAATTTTATATAACTAACGTTAGTTACGCTACGTAATCTTCGTCAACAAAGATCATGTCATCATCGTTATCAACGTTTTGTTCATTTAAGTTTTGGTAAGCTTTATAGGCTACGTAAACTGCTGCCAATGCAACAAGAGATTTACCGATTAAAGCTGGTTTATTGATGCATGTATCTTTGAGTAAAGAAACACCAGTAATTTTTCCGATGATATCATTCAGGTATGATTTGTTTGCGATCCATCCTGCTAAACCATCATCGGTTGTGTTAAATACAAATTTAAAAGGAGCTGTTACAAGCCCAGCTGCTTGTGAAATGATACCAGGTTGAGCAGCATCAGCTGTTATAACAGGTGCTTCACTTGCAAACATAGAAGTTGCGCAAAAAACTGTTGAAAGTAATGCAATACGTGACATGTTCATAGAAAATCCTTCAGAATAGAGTTTATAAATTACCATGCTGTCTATACTTGCATAAAAGTATATTCATGTAAAATGGTATAGAGAAAATGATCTTATGTCAACGTTGGTAGAAATTGAAAAGAAGCTCTGGATAAGGGATTCGGTATATTTTGGATTAACTACTGTTCTTCAGAATGAAGTCTATTTATTAAAAAAAAAGTTGATATCTACTGTCTGTTTTCTTCTTGCAATACGATTTGTATTTTTCTTTTTTGAAGATTAAGTCAGAGATTTACTAAAATGTCGCGAATGTTTTTAGATGCTTTAGTATTTAGAAATCTGTAAAACTTAAGAAAGATTTGTTTAAAAAAGCTGGCCCGCTAGCTGTAGCTTTATGCGGAGACTGGCACGCCCGGTAGGATTCGAACCTACGACCTACGGATTAGAAATCCGTTGCTCTATCCGACTGAGCTACGGGCGCACGATATTTTGATTTCAATGGATTATTTCTAATTATTATACCAATAATTTCAAAAAAAACATCAGAAATTAACCAACTACCGGTATAAATAGCTTAATAAACTCTGCCACGATAGTATGAATCTGTTTTTGTGTATCCTCAGATATATCTTCTGTTTTGAGGATGGTGCTATAAATATCTGGGTATACAGATTTAATATAACTGACGCATTGTAGCGCAAAATGGTTAATTTGATTCAAAGCAATTGTATCTAAGAACCCATCTTTCAAGAATAGTAGCATCAATGCTTGGTCAACAAATGAGAACGTTACGTATTGAGGCTGCTTGAGTAGTTCAACTGCGCGTTTGCCGCGTTCAAGCTGACGGTGTGACACTTCATCAAGTTCTGCACCAAATTGAGCAAAAGCAAGAAGCTCATGATATTGTGCAAGCTCCAAGCGTAATGCTCGGGTCATTTTTTTTACGGCTTTTGTTTGAGCAGCTCCACCAACACGAGAAACTGATAGCTCAGCGTTGACTGCAGGACGAATTCCTTGATTGAACAGTTTTGTATCTAAAAATATCTGTCCATCAGTGATAGAGATAAGATTGGTTGGAATGTATGCACTAATATCGTCACCTTGAATCTGTACAATTGGTAGTGCTGTTATAGAGCCACCTTTTGCTAGCTTTCCTGCACGTTCAAGCAGGCGAGAGTGAAGATAAAACACATCTCCTGGGTACGCTTCACGTCCAGGTGCGCGTCGCAACAGTAATGACATTTCACGGAATGCAACAGCATGATTACTGAGGTCATCGTAAACGATGAGTACATCTTTACCTTGATCACGGAAATATTCAGCGATAGTGCAACCAACATATGGAGCAAGGTATTGATTTAAGACTGCATCACCAGAATCAGCGCTTATAATAACAGAGTATTCAAGGGCGCCATTTTTTTCTAACAATGAAACAAGACGCGCTAAGTTTGCTTGGCGCTGTCCAATGGAAACGTAGATGCAAATAACATTTTTACCTTTTTGGTGTAACAGAGCATCAATCACCATCGATGATTTACCGGTATTTCTGTTACCAACAATCAGCTCTCTTTGTCCTTTTCCAATTGGAACCAGTACGTCAATTGCTAAAATTCCTGTTTCTAGAGATTCATTTACTGGAGATCTTTCCATAATGCCAGGAATGTCTGTTTCTATGGGGCGAAATTCTGTAATGTTAAGTTCGCCAGCTCCATCACGTGGTAATCCATCAGCACTAATAACACGTCCAATAAGTCCCATACCAACAGGAGTTTTAAATACATCATGTGAACGTCTTGCTGTTTCCAGTTCTGCGACAGGGATTGCTCTATCAATTAAAAATACTGCAACAGATGTTTCATTTAATTGAAACACAATACCACTGTTTCCTCCTTCAAACGCGATCAACTCGCCGAGCATAACATGTGATAATCCATATACGGTACAAATATTATCACCAACGCGAATTACGGTGCCTATTTCTTGTAACTGTTCTTCGGGTAGATTGCGGAGTGATCGTTCAAAAAGTGATATAAGATCTGTATTTTTCATTGGTTTCGCTTTCTATTTTTCTAACTCATGCAGGGTTTGAAGGTGTTTGCGTATTGAATATTCCCATAAATATTCGTTGCTTTGCAAACGAAGACCTGCAATAAGTGATCTGTCTAAAGATGGTTCGGCTATAATGTTTTTATGAACTAAATTTCCAAGAAACTGCTTAATGGTCTCTATCTGTTTTTCAGTGAGAGCATGAGCACTTTTACAAGAGAAGGTCATGCTATTTGTCTGTTTTTTGTACAGTTGATTGATGCACAAAAGAACATCAGGAATATAAGGGGCGCGATCATGTTTAATAAGAAGAGTAATAATCGCTGAGAGTTGCTCTGGTAAAGAAAAGTGACCAAGAAGATCCAAGACCATTGATTTTTTTGTCTCTTGATTAAATCGTGGCAACTGTAAAAAAAGAAGTGTTTGTTTATGGTTTTGCAAAAATTTGTGTGCAGTATTTATTTTTCCTATATCAGCAAATGTAATTGCTTTAGGAAAAATAGCCATAAAGGCTTTTGCGTATTTTTGCGAAATATTTCTATCTATGAGTGTGTAGTTCACGATATTCTTTCATCCATAAAATCAATGATTGAATTAAGGTAATCAGAGCTCTCTTGTGCTTTTTTAAAATGATCAGAAAGAGATTTTTCTAACTTTTTAACAACAATGTGAGCAACATTTTTTTGTAAACGTTGTTGTTCACGTTGCAAGGCAATGTGCTCCGTGCGCTTACGTATTACCGTCAGCATGCCTTCGTGTTTCTTTTTGAGCATATTGCCCTCTTGTGCAACAACTTTTTTCCATTCATCAATTTTGATTCTGAACAGTTCGCATTGTGCTGCGTCCTCTTTGAGCTGAACATCAAGCTTTAGTTGTTGCTTTTCAAGATTGGTCTGTTGCAGAAAAAGTGAATCTTGTTTGTTCTTTTTGCGTGCAATGCTTAAAAGAAGGTCAGGTAAAACATGTTTTTTAAAAAGATAACAACCTACACCAATGAGTGCAGCAAAGTTAATGAGCTTAAATGCAATAACAATAATGTCTTGATTACTGAACATGTTTTATTTTTTCCTCTATAACGCTGTAAGCGTCAGCGGTTATATGGGTAATATCTGGTGGTGTAGATGGAGCGATATCAAGGCTATTTTCTGTATCATCTGCAAGAAATAGTGATTCTTTGTTGATCGGAGGTTGATGTGTTTTAAAATATTCCTGGCAGATATACCAGTGGCGTTGCCGTTCTTTTTCTTGAATATCAAGGCTTTTCATTTGTTGATCAATGCTGTTGAGCATGGCGTTTTCTTGTGCTTTTTCATGTTCAATAATGCTGATCACAGGCTTAAACAAGAAAAACCGCAACATCAAGTATACGATCATAAAATTGAATGCTTGAACGAGCAATGTTCCATTTATAGTCATTGAAATCTATCCAATCTGTGAACCAAAGAGTAATAAAGCACCAGAAATTAAAAGACAATAAATTGAAGAAGACTCTACAATAATAAGAGCAAAAATCATTGTTGCGCGGATTTTGTTTGCACTTTCTGGATATTTACCAATGTTTTCGCATGCTTTCATCCCAATCATCCCTTGGCCAAGCGCTGGTCCAAGACTGCCAAAACCCATTGTTATTGCTGCGCCGATGTAAGCAGCCGCTTTTGCATAAAAGATTCCATCCATGGTGACCCTTTTATTGATTATTATTATGTTGTTTTCTTATTTTCTTAGTGTAACGCAGTTTTTTATTTTTTCACAAGAACAATCTTGACAAAAAGGGGTATTATGGGGGGGTAGTATCATTTTTTTTAAAATTTTGCAATAATTGTTACATGTCATCATCGATATATTATATGATTTTATCTGTTTTATTTTAAAAAAAATCTGAAATTTTAAGTAAAGAAATAGAAAATTATGATGAGTTATTTGATACGATTGTTTTTTTCCGTACTGTTTTTAGGCAGTACGGTATCACTTTTTTTACCCCATCAGGTTAAGGCACATGAAAATAGCTATCTGGAAGATAGCACAAAAGATTTCGATTTTGATTTTGATATGATCTCTTTGGAAGATGACGATTATCAATTAATGGAATACCTTGATACTGCGGGTATGGATCATATATCCCGGGCAATTAACCCGGTTGATATTATGAATATTCTTAATCATTTGGGGGTACCCCAGATCTTAGAAGAGCCTATCTTTTTGCATACTAATGTTTTGAATAAAAGAAGTTTGCTTGATCAGCCTATCTTTGAGCCAGATCGTGCAGAATTCCCGGGAAGTTTTGTAGTTGGGGCTCATGCATTTGTGCACAAAGTTGACCGTTCAAATTTTACAAAACATAGCACCAAATTAAGTTCATATGTTGCGCTGACTGAAGCATCATTGATTGAAAAGCTACAAAGCACTATTGATGCAACCAATCAGCTTTCCCCAGGTGTTTCCATTGATGTTGCTAAAATATTTTCTTTGTTTGAAAATATGACAGTAGAAGAGAGACAAGCTGGTTTTATGTTTCATTGTATGAAGCGTTGGAGAAAAACAACGTTTCGTTTATTGTTTCCTATTTTTTATCAAGAAAGTAATTTTTCTTTGACGCAACAAGAGCAAGATGCGGTAGCAGAAGAGCTCGGTGCTTCAGACCCAGAAGAAGCAGATATTTTTAATAAACAGCATTTTATTAGTGATAAAATCGGTTTTGGTGATACGCGGATTGAAGTTGATAATATTACTTTAAAAAGACCAAGATATACGTTGCGTTGGGGTGGTTTTCTAACGTTACCAACTGCATGGACATGGGGAGGCGGATTTAGTGGTTCTCAATTCCCTAAACCGTCTACATTGCCAAAGTTTGAGCTGGAACCTTTATTTGAAGCACTTGGAAATTCAAGTAAAAAAGAAGCGGAAGATCTTCTAACTGAGTTTCTTCTTGATAGCTTAGATCGTGTTGCAGCTAACTTGCTTGATACACCACTTGGTAATAACCACCATTTTGGTGTTGGTGCGTACACGAGATGGAAATTACCACTGCGCCATTTTGTGAGCACAACCTTTGCTGATCGGATGCATTTTGCAGGGCGTTCTTCTATAGAAATTCAGTGTCCTTCATCAGAAAAGCGTTTTTATATCAATAAAATTAATGAGCAGGGATTTGCTGATCGTAATTTTGCCGATACTGAAAATGCACAAGTGGCAGCTGACAATTTACAATTTCTTAAAGAACAGGTCGTTTCACGTCTCTTTTTACGCGCTTTTGATACACGTATTATTCCAGGAGTAATCTTCCGTTGGTCGAGTGGTATTTATTATAAAGGCCAACAGTGGGGCTTTAATTTAGGTCCTGATTTTTGGTTACAGAGCAAACCTCATATTTCAAAAATTTATGCACCGCGCAGCACATTACAGGTGATTGATATTCCAAAGGTAAAACAGCCTATTGCATATCAAGGTAAAATTTTTGGAGGAATTGTTCTTAAGCACAAATCACATCGCAGTACGTGGTTTTTTTCATTGAATGCAGACGCTTCACTCTTTGAGCGAGGTCTTAATCAAGATTACACGCTGTCTCTTAATTTTGAAGCAAGCTTTTAATGAGCGGTTGTAATATGCTAAGAAAGATAATAAAGAACAAAGGTGAGGCTTATTTGAAAAGGAGACTCAGTTGAAAAAAACAATATTTTTATTATCACTGATGAGTATGCCTACGATCTATTCAGTAGAAAACATCACGTTGGAGTCATCGGTTATTAAGCTGGCAGATGGTTCATTGATTAATGCTGATAAGATAGAGTTTATTAGAAAGTTTCGTCGAACATTGCTTTCTTTTCTGATTGGCGATCAACTTGCTGATAATCAACGTAAAGGTAAATATTGGTTTGGTGGTAAATGGCATAGTATAGAGTCTCTTTCTCGTGCAGAACATGAATTAATGGCATCAAATCGTGCAGAAGATGCACAAAAATTATTGGCGCTTGAAGAACTTTTAACCCTTGCCAAAGCAGATTTTATTGTGCAATCAGCTGAGTTTATAGAAAGTGGACGTGGCGCAAAAAATATTATGGTTGTGTTGATTCAAGAATATTGTCAAAAACGTAACCATCTTGATAGTCCTTTGCTTGAGTGGGCTAGAACCAAAGAAGGTCAAGAATCAACAATGTTTGAACATCACATTACCAATTTTAATTTGTACTGTTATTTCTTAACTGATTTAGTAACATTTCTTGCTGATTTAACGCACAGTTGCCCCAAAGCAGAACTGCAATTTAAAGAGCGTGTTGCAAAATGGAGTGCTGTTAAAATTATATTACCGACCGTGTTTAAAAAAGCACATATAAAAAGCGAGCATGTTAATGAAATTGATTTTCTTAAACATCTGAAAGAGCGATATCTTGATGGAATAGCATTGAGTGAAATTACCCCACAAGTTATCGCACCTTTATTAATTGAATATGTAAAACATACGAATAATGCACATGGCTGAAATTGAATCTTTACAGGGAATTGTTGATCGAGTTATTTATCAAAACCAAGAAAATGGGTTTACTGTTTTTGTGGTAAAAGTTAATGCCAAAGATAGCATCACGGTGAAAGGATCTGTACCAACTATTAATGTTGGTGAACAGGTTTTAGTACGTGGCAGTTGGAATATGCATCAAAAATTTGGCAAACAGTTTGATATGCAATCGTGTGAAAAGCAGGCACCTACTTCTATTCTTGGACTTAAAAAATATTTGGGATCGGGCCTTATTAAGGGCATCGGTCCCGTTTATGGTGATAAGCTTGTTGCAGCGTTTGGTGAAAAAGTTTTAGAAATTATTGATAAATATCCTGAACGCCTCATGTCTGTTCCTGGTATCGGGTCAAAACGTGTCGCCACAATTATTGCTGCATGGAAAGATCAAAAAGAGATTTCCAATATTATGGTTTTTCTTCAAAATAAAGGTATTTCTGCCACATACGCAGTAAAAATTTATAAACAGTATAAAGAAAATGCTATTGCGGTGATTGAAGAAAATCCGTATCGTCTCGCACAAGACATTTGGGGTATTGGTTTTAAGTCAGCTGATCAGATAGCGCAAAAAAGCGGCATTGCTGTTGATTGTAAACGGCGTATTACCGCTGCAATTTTGCATGTTATTCAAACAGCAGCATCTGATGGAAGTTTATACATTCAGCTTGATGAGCTTAAAAAAGATATGGCAGAGTTGCTGGAGTTAGAACTTGAAGCAATACAACAAACTACCAAATGCGCACTGCATGAACTGTATAATGCAGATAAAATTAAGCTTTTAACGCATAACGATATTCATTATATCACGTTGCCAATGTTCTATTTTTCAGAAAAAGGTATTGCGCATAAACTTGATAAAATGATCACATCACCATCTCATCATATGTTTGATATTCCTCACGTACAACAATTATTGCAAGAACAATCATCTGCAGGGCAATTGCTGCTCAACGAGCAACAACAAGAGGGCGTTCTTGCGTGCTTGCAAAACAAAGTGACTATTATTACCGGTGGTCCTGGAACAGGTAAAACAACATTAATTAAAAAACTGTTAATGTTGCTTGACCTCAAGCAGGTAAAGTATGCACTTGCTGCACCAACTGGCAGAGCTGCAAAACGAATCACAGAAGGCACGGGACGGCCTGCGTATACATTGCACCGGTTATTAGATTTTGATGTGAGTACTATGAGTTTTAGGTATAACGAATCACGTCAATTTGCAGTAGATTTTTTGATTGTAGATGAAGCATCTATGATTGACGTGTTTTTAGCAAACGCATTGATTAAAGCGTTACCATTGTCCGCACATCTTATTATTATTGGGGATGTTGATCAGTTGCCATCTGTTGGTGCTGGTAATTTTTTAAATGATATGATCGCAAGTCAAAAAATAAAGGTAGTTGGCCTTAAACATATCTTTAGACAAGCTCAAAACAGTCTCATTGTTGTGAATGCCCATCGCATTAATAATGGTGAATCTCTTGTGTATGAGCAGGAAAATACGCGTAAAGATTTTATTTTTATTAAAGAAGATAATCCAGAAAACATACCACTCCATTTGGAAACTATTTTTTCTAAAGCGTTGCACAGGTATGGCATTCATAAAGATGATGCAATTGTGCTAACGCCAATGCATCGTGGCGTTGCAGGAACACAAAAGCTGAATCATGATCTGCAGCAAATGCTTAACAAAGATCACAATGGACAGGCTCTTGTGTATGCAGGAGCACACTTTTATATCGGTGATCGAGTTATGCAGTTACGTAATAATTACGATAAAAATGTGTTTAATGGTGATATTGGTGTTATTGAGACGATCGATACAGAAGATAAAATAATGAAGGTTCGTTTTTTTGAGAATCTTATTGATTATGAAATGTCTGATCTCAATGAGTTGGTCCATGCATATGCCATATCAATTCACAAAAGTCAGGGGTCTGAATTTTCTGCAGTTGTTATTCCTATTTTTATGCAACACTTTATGATGCTTCAAAGAAATTTGCTGTATACTGCTGTTACGCGTGCAAAGAAACTGTGTATCATCATAGGGCAATCACGCGCTGTGGCTATGGGTATTAAAAATAAAAAAAACAGTGAACGTCTCACGTTTTTACAACAATTTTTAACAACAGATTTATCTTGCAGATGAAAAAAAATTTTATTTTCTTATTATGTATTATCGTAACTTACGCCTTCGCAATTCGCGAAGGCAAAGAGCAACGCATTGTTGTTATCGATCCTTCAGGTGATGCTAAACGCGTTGGAAGACGCATTGGTGACAGTTTTGAGCGTGGATTGACGTTGCAGTGTGTTGAAAAAATAAAAGAGATTATAGAAGAACGTGCACCGCATATTAAAGTTATTATTACACGCATGCCCGGTGATAATGTGTATGATCTGCAAAATGCAACATTAACCAATCGTTTACAAGCAAGCTTGTTTATTAATCTTAATTTTTATTATACGCAAGAAACAAAGCCGACTGCATACATGTACCAATTTTCGTATGGAAATGATTTTGCGTGTTGTGAGCAGGGTTTAGCATTACACACCTATGATCAGGCATATAGAATTAATAAAGATGTGACAACCGCTGTGTGCCAATCGTTTCATAAAGAACTTTCATTACAACAATATCAATCAATATACAGCATGTCTGGACCGTATAGCTTGCCAATTAAACCATTGATTGGCGTTGTTGCTCCGAGTGTTGCGTTTGACATGGGATTAAAAAGTAAGGATTGGTGGCATTATTATGTTGAGCCTTTGGTGAATGCAATTATTGCGGTTGTTGATGAGTTATAATATGAACACAAAACAGTTTTATAGTATTGTCTCTAGCGCTGCATTTGTCGTAGCGCTTCTTTTTTTTGCTATTTATAATCAGTTAATTTTATTCCGTTCCCCTTGGAATGCGCGTGATATAATAACATCATCATCAGCAATACAAAAGAAACAGGTGATGCATCATTATTATCACGGTGATAAATGGAAAACGGAAAAACAAGAATTATTATGGTCAGACAGTATAGAGAATAATATTATTCAGTTGCTTAATGCATGGTTTATGTTGCTTGATGAAGAACATATTACCCCTAAAAAAACGATGGTGCAATCCGCTCTTGTTTCCACTGCAGACTGTTTGTATATCTCTTTTGATCACAATGTTTTTGTAAAAGAAGATCCTATTTTTAAAAAATGGATGCTGATTGAAGGATTGCTCAAAACATTGGCTGTGAATGGTATTGCGTGTAAGCAGGTACAATTTTTTGTTCAACATCAGCAATTGCATGATTCTCATCTTGATTTTTCTTTTGCGTGGCCAATTCACGGTTTTTTTAAAATATAAATTTGTTGTATAAATTACTCATTATTGGTATCCAATATAAAAAAGGATGAGTATGTATATAAACATAAGAAATTATATTTTTATTATCGCATTGCATGGTGTGTCTTTTATGGTTTTTGGTATGGAATGTGAAAAAGTTGTATTGCCATTGCAAAAACCTGTTTGTCAAATTCCTATCTTATATATCAATAATTATATTGTGAATATATCAAGCGCGTATAAAGGATTAAAAAGGGAAATTCTTGTAGCGAATGATGTGATAAAAAGCATTATGCTTGAAAGAACCAATAGCCGCAGTATAAGGAAGAGTCGTGTTCCATTTTCATTTGAAACATCTGCATCTACTAGGTATATTAAACATAGTTGTCCACAAAAATATCCGGGCTTTTTGCATATATATGTTGAATGCACACAAGATAATACATCATATCATATGAGGTATGATATACTTCCTTATGTGTACAGTACTAATCTGGGAGAGGTGAATTACATAGAGTGTTCTGAAAAAGCACCTCAAGACAAAAATTGGCAGGCAATAATAATTGAATGCATTTCTGAAGATGTTACCCTCGTTCTTGAAGAGCTGATAGATCAGAATTTGTCTGGAGAATATGGTTTGGAGGTACTTTGTTCTAATCGTCTTTCTGATTGGGTGATTATAGAAAAAAACTTTTAAAATAAGCTTGTTATTTCTTCTTCGTTTGCCTTCCTTAATATTGCATAAGCTTCTCTTAATTCTGCAAATTCTACAAAAGCGTAACTGTCTCCATCAAGTAAATCTTTATTGTTCAGCGATTTGGGTAAAGAAACATTAAGAGCTTTTTTTACACAATAAGCATGATATTGGTTAGGCGTTGGATTTGTTTTAAAACCTCGTTCATTATTATATTTTTTTATCAATCTACACAGAAGAACGATTCGTTTTCTTGTGCTATCAATATAGGATGGATCAAACTTGCTCCATATTTGCGTTGCTAAAGATTGAATGTCTGTAAAAGCAGCCATGTGGTTGATAAGATCATCTTCATTAGTTATATCTTCTACCTCTTTTGCTTTATCAATCATTTGGAGTAGCACATGTAAATCGCTGTCACCATCAATAAATAAGTTCAGTAGATTAAGATCTAATACATCACAAGCTTTGGTGTAAAAATCGCTTTTAAAGTCTTTGTAAGAACCATCTGAATAACCTTCTAATAATATATTGTTATCTTTACAAAGATACTTCATGAAAATTGTTACGGCATCAAGAGAAAGTTCTTGTGTAGCATTTCGTAAGTCATAAATCAACTGAAAAAAGGCAGGATATGCTCTGACAACATCACACTTGGTGAGAGAGTTCATAGTGGTGTTTATCGTGTTAGGAACATTGAATATTTCTGTAAGAGAGGGCTTTTGTGAACTGGAATAAGGCGGCAGTTGCTCGCCTGTTTTTTGTACGGTTGCATTATATTTTTTTAAAAGAATAAAAATAATAGGACCTAATGGAGATAGATCTGTATCATTAACAGAGAAGATATCTTTTTTTTTATATGCAAATTTTATCATATGACTTTCGTTGATACCATTATTTTTTGCATTATTCATATCTTTAATTATCTGAACAAATTGTTCATTGTGGTATTTTTGGTTAATATTGCCTTTCAATCGACATTCTTCATGAGGACTACCTTTGTACGCATTAAAAACAATATGGGATCCTGTTGTGTAGAGGGATTGCATTATGTCGTTATTAGGTTGTAAGGAGTTGGTTTTTAAAAGTGATTTTTGTTCTTGTTGCGCAATAACTGTTTGTGCTGGTTTGTAGACAGGTGTAAGGGGAACTTTACTTATAATACTAGATTGTTCATTTTTGTAGGTCATATTCATGATATCATCATAAAATTCCCAACCAGGTTCATTGGCTTGGCAGTATCCAGGTTGGTAGTAATCCTGATTATTCATTTGAAATAATGGAGAGAGGGTGTATACAGGAATCATTGTTTGATCAGAGCTATTGTAATTATAATGCCGTTCTTTTTCCATACAAAAGACAGAAAGAACATGAGCTGTAAGCAATAAAGAGAAAAGTAGTTTTTTCATTATTTATTCTCTTCTTTGTTGTAATAAACTTTGTTAACAGATAATTGTATGCCTTGATCATCTTGAGAGTTTGCGAGGTCTATACAGTCCTGTGCAAACTGTCCAAAAGCGGTAAAAGCATAATGGTTTTCATCGAGACTTGTCATAGTACTTGGGAGAATAAGATTGAGGTTTTTTTGTCGGATGTAACAAGGGTATTGCCTAGAAGTAGGTCTTTTTTTGTTAGTTTCTGTGTTATTGTATTTTTCTATGAGTTTGCAGAAAAGAGCTATACGATTTTTTGTATCAATTTTAAAGTCTATTTTCTTACCCCAGTGCATTATTTTTTCTAACATTGAACATTGTGTTACATCATAGTTAAGAATAGTGTAGCCAAGATCGGTTTCTTTTTTTATGGCGTTTAATTTTTTTGCTTTATTAATCATCAACACAGTTTCATATAAGTTGCGGTAACACAAATCTTTGCCATAGAACATATTGTATGTTTTTATATAAAAGTCACTCAATAGGTTTGTGTAAGTACCATCTGTATATCCTGAAAATAATATTTTATCATTTGCATATAAGCAAGAGGTAAGATGGGTCTGAGTATCGTCTTGTTGGTCCAGGGTTTTTAGCTTATTGACGAGATCAAGATATGCAGGGTGTGGTGCAAGTTCCTTGTCTGACTTGGGCGAGATGTTAGGATTATTTTTTGGGCTTTCAATGCCAAATATTCGACTAAGATTTTCATCGCAAACATCAATATTAAAAAAGGGCAATTCTTCCTTTGTATTATTAACAGTGAAATTATATCGCTTGAGTAAAGCAAATATAAGAGGAATATATTTGGTGGTAGCATTGCGGTTATATGATTGATATGCAAACTTCCCCATATCATCTTCAGTAAGATTATGCTCTTTAGCAATATTCATGTTGTGAATTAGGAATGTTAAGTTTTTGTGGGAAGTCATCCAGTCAGGTTTTTCTGTGGTACGTTCGTAGTCAATATATTGATAAGCATTGTCATATAGTTGTTCCATAAGAGCGTAGTTAGGTTTTTTCAAAAGAGAGTTTTGTTCTTGTTGAGTAATGTTTGTATGTGCTGGTTTGTAGATAGGTTCTAGGGGGACTTCAGTCATAATGCTAGGTTGTTCACTTTTATAGGTCATATTCATGATGTTGTCTAAAAATTCCCAACCAGATTCATTGGCTTGGCAGTATACAGATGGTGAATTATTTTGGTTATTGATTTGAGGTGGCGTTGCGAGAGTGTATACAGGAATCATTTTTTGATCAGAGTTATTGTTATAATAACATGTTTTTTCCATACAAAAGACAGAAAGAACGTTAGTTGCAAGCAATAAAAAGAGATATCTGTTTTTCATGATCTCTCCGTTTATTTGTTGGGGTAGACTTTGCTAACCCATAGCTCTATTTCTTGACGGTTGGTAGTGTTGCCAAGAGCTACAAAATTATCTTTGAGTTGTTGGAAAGCGGTGAAAGCATAACAGTTTTCATCAAGGCTTGTAGAAGAGCTTGGTAAGATAAGATTGAGTTCTTTTTGTTTTTCATAACAAAAATATTGTCTCGGTGTGGGTTTTTTTTTATTAATATCTGTGTTGTTATATTGTTCTATGAGTTTACAGAAAAGAGCTATGCGGTTTTTTGTGTTAATTATATAACCTTTGTTGGTCAGCTCTTGTTTTTGTAATGTTTTTAATAATTTTTTTGATATTGAACTTTGTATTGGATCAAAGTTGAGAATGCCATAACCAAGATCTGTTTCTTTATTTATGTCGCCTAATTGCTTTGCTTTATCAATCATCAAAAGAGCTTTGTACAAATCAATGCAAGATCCTTTTTTGAAGAACAGCAGGTATGCTTTTGTGTAAAAATCGTCCAGTAAGTTGGTATAAGAATCATCTGAATATCCTGAAAATAATATGTCTTTATTTTCATATAAGTAAACGGTAAGATCACCTAAGGTTTTGTTAAAACTTATACATAATAACTCATTTAACTTATTGGTGAGTTGAACATATGCAGGATACGGTTTAAGAAGATCTTCGAATGTAGACGGTTCAACTTGATTGTTTTCTGAACTTTCAATGCCAAACATGCGGCTCAGTTTTTTATTGTAATAATGAGCAATTTTATAGGGGATTTCTTCTTTTGTATCATTAATGCTGCAGTTGTACCGTTTAAGTAAAGAAAATACAAGAGGGATATGTCGGCTCATAAAAATATAATCGCGTGATTTGTTGTATGCAAATTGACCCATTCGATCTTCATCAATACCATTCTCTTTTGCGTTATTTATCTGCTCGATTACGCGAATAAACCTTCCAATTTGTTGATCTTGATTAATTTTATTCTCGTATGTATCAAGAGTGATTTTGTATACCGTGTCATAGAGCGACTGCTGTATTTTTTCGTTACGTTGGAAGGAGTTTGTTTTTAATAGTGATTTTTTTTGCTGTTGAGTAATTTCTTGTGTTCTAGGCTTGTAAATGGGTTGTAGCTGAACTTCATTGATACGGTCATGATATGGGTTATTGATTATCCCTTTTTTATTATCCATAGATGATACAGAAACAACGTTAACGAGTAACAAACAAATCCATGCTTTTTTCATCAATATTCCTTTTTTTATATCTAAGAAAAAGTTTTATGTTGTTCTATATATTTTAACTATATAAAGTTGTAAAGCTGTTCTCTACTTTTTTAGCATCATACTGTTTTATTAATTTAGTGACCCAAAGTAGTGTGTCTAATTCATCAAATGCATATATTTTTTTATTCAAAAGTTTGCTATCAAATTCATCCGGTAAAGCAATAGGGTCTAAAAAATACATTTCATAGGCTTCTTTTTGTCCGTGCGTTGGAGATATTTTAGACGATCGTTTTATATTATATTTTTCTATTGCTTTACAAAGAAGAGCAATGCGTTGTTTATCAATAACAGGTTTTGTTTGATCCCAGACAGCAACGCAAAATTGTTCTGATAGGGTAAGAGGAACGGCAGCAATATCACGCCCAAAATCAGATTCTTGTTTTTGAGGGTTTAGTTGTTTTCCAAGTTCAATGATGTGTAGTAACATGTGTATGTCAGCTTTGCATCCTTGGAACATTTTATGAGCTTCATTATCAAAAAGTTCTTTTAACTCATCATATGTTGTAGGAAAGATTTGTGAATTTTCTGTGTTGTCTGAATAGATATAGTTAAATAAATCTGTATATCTGGCTATTAAACTAGGTCTTTCAAGCCTTTCCATGACATTATATCTTAATGAATGAAATGCTGGATGCGTATATTTTGCATTTTGGTTATATGTCTTTTCTGTGATGGTTGTATTATCTGGAGATTCAATTTCAAAATATTCAGCGAGGGGATCATTAATTTTTTTAGTTGTTTTTGTGGTAATGAGATAATTCAATACGGGGAGAGCTTCTTTTTTTTGAGTATATCCTTTGATGTAACTGAAAAACATGGCTAACTTTATATTTTTGCTTTGGTATGCATGTTTTGTCATATCGTCTTCGCAAAGACCATTGTTTTTTGCGGCATTAAAATCAGTAACAAAGGTCAGAAGATCGCTTGTAGTAAAATTTTTAATAAGAGTGCAGCTGTTATTATATAATAATGAGTATTCAAAGCTCTGTTGAGAAGGTAAATTTTTTGATAGCAGAGGAATGTCCAGATCGGAGGTTTTTTTTGTGCTAAGTTTCTTTTCCATGCACGTAAGGGATACGGTGCTCGTGATCAGCAGTAGAATGTATATTTTGTTCATGATTGATCCTCTTTGTTTTTTATAATCGCATATTATATAGCATTAATGCGAGCAATTGTATATACGAAAATGAGTCAAAAGATTGACTTTGATTTCTATAAAAATATATGGTTGAAATTAAATAAATTCTAAAAAGGAAGGGATTACGATGAATGCTTTTCAAAGATTGCCAGAGAAATTGCAAGGATTACTAGCTGTTGTTGCTGGTGTAATGATGATTTTATATGCGCTTGGTCTTGTTCAAAAAGGCATTAATTTTGTTGTTATTTTAGTAGCAGCAAGCTTGATTCTTTTTGGGTACATGAAGCTTGGCATACACAAAAAAATTATGCATCTTATTCATAGAAAATAAGAAGATTTAAAGTAAAAAAAAGGAGTAGTTTTGAGCTACTCCTTTTTTTATTGTTGATTACGTTATTCTTTTCTTATTTTTCCATCATTGATAATGCCGTGATGTGTCGGGTGGTCACTGTCTTTCTCTTTTATTTTACTTTCAAAATATTGTCCAAACTCATCAACTTTATACATAGGGATTGCAAAGTCGATATTGTTTTCTCTAAAAGATTTTGCAATTAAAAGACGAATTTCACTTGTCAGATCCCACATTTCCAAAGTGTATGCAGAGCTAACAAAGCAACGCACCATAAATTCAAACCCATATTCAGTAAAGTTATTCAGACGAATTACAGGACGAGGGTTTTTAAGTATATTCGGGTGCTCTTCAACGGTTGCGTGTAACAGGGCTTTTATTTTTTGGGCATCTTCTCTGAAATAGACAAAAAGAGTGATATCATTGAGTGCAATAAAATTACGAACATAGTTCCAATTTTCTATTGATTTACTCACAATATAGGTATTTGGGACTATTATAGATGTACTGTTTTTTCTGCGTAAAATAACTGCGCGTGGAGTAATTTTGCGCACAACTCCCATGGTTTCTTCATCAATTTTGATGTAATCACCAATTTTCACCGGACGTTGAACCAAGATAACAAAGTAAGAGATAAAGTCGCTAATTGGGTCTTTGAGATACAAACCAATACCGAGCGCTAATGCGATGAATGCGTTACCAATTAATGATCCAAGGCCAACGCTATTAAATGCAAAAAAGACTGCAATAATAATCACAATGTATTGCAAAATGCTGTTAACGGTGTGTTGCACCCCAGATTCAACCAATAAAAGATCAAAGATACGGGCAAGAACGTATTGGCGCAGTGAGTATGCAATTGCAAGACCACCAATAATAAATGCAATAATTTTGAGTAATGAGGTGATACTGATTGGGTGTACGGTGTCTTCAAGAAGTAACGGTGCTTTAAGCCACTGTTTAAGATCAGTTAAGCTGACATCCCATCCCCATATTTTTGCGGTAGCAATAAATCCGATAAAACCTAAAATTACAAATGATGCAATAATAACCAATCCAAAATAGGTTTTTGCGTATGAAAAACGTTCTCTGATAATGGTATCTTCTTGAGAGAAAAAAATTAGTGATGTGCTTTTCTTAACAAAGTCGTGGAGCAACGAGAGTAGCTTAATCAGAATTGCCATGTAGATGGTACCAGAAAGTAGGTAGAGTACCAATCTGCCAAACCCAACGTATGGGTTGCTCATAATGATAATGGCAACAACAAAAAAGAGAATGAGGTAGTAGTAATGATCAACATGGCTGTGTACCCAGCGCCATACATCTGATGAATCAGGAATAATACCGACAATTTGTTCTTTGGTGATTAAAAGAATGAGTGAGATTTGTAAAATAATAAAATTAATCGCGAGTAAAATATTAGAGAGTTCTGATCGCAAATGCACCGGAGAAAGCATAAATGCTTGGCGGAAAAAAAATACAATAATTGTTAAATATACAAGTGTAGAGAATACCAGCTCAAATCGACGTTGAAAATCTTCAGAAAGTAGTACGTAATTATATTGCTCATTAAGCGCAATAAGTATTTTCATAAAACGTTGTGAAAGGTATAAAAGATATGGAATAGAAAGAAGGTAAAAGAGAATAAATAGATAATTATCAGGAATAATGTAGCAGAACAGTCCTATCATGATCCATATAAAAATGGATCGATTGAATGCGTTAATGAACGTAATCCATGTGCCAGCAATAAAACCTATCATACTGATCAACATTCCGTAGGTGCTACTGGTTACGAATGAAAGATGTAGCAATATTGTCAGATGCCTTTTTATAAAAAGGAAGGAGCCAATTAGTATAACAAGCATGAATAGTAAAAAGAGAAGATTAATTGGACGTGAAAAACCTTCATACAGATGGGCGACTAAGATTTTGCTGTTAAATTTGGCTAGGTAGATACGAATATCATTAAAGAATCCTTTGGTATCAGCGATGATGTTTTTGACTCCCTCGAGCGTAATTGCATATGAAGGGCGATACCAAATAGTACTTGCCTGCAACTCAGTGCTGATAAAATCGATTAATCGTACAGTGCTACTGATTGTTGCAATAATTCCTGAATACATTCCGGTCAGTTTTCCAAGAATATCAATCTGTTTTTTGATTGCTCTATCAGCGTGAGCAATATAGGTAATAAACTGATGATGTTCTTTAATTTTATTTTTAAAGAGAAGATCAGCCTGTTTTTCAGTATCTTCACGGAAAGCGTTTACTCTATCAAGAACTTTTTTGAGTTGATTGAGGGAATTGGCTACAGCGTTCATTTTGGTTTGATACAGCTTGCTGTTTTCTTCAGCAATTTTCTTTTTTGTCTCGTACTCAGTTCGCTCTTTAGCAATTTCTTCTTCAGTTAAAAAACCTCGTGTGGAGATCTTATGGTACGTTATTTTGGCTTCAGTTTTTATTTTTTTATAATTAAACTTTTCACCTTCAAGAGATAAATGCGCATCAAGTAAGTCTTTTTCTTTGGTACATAACATTACTTCCGCATTCAACGCGCCTACGTGTGCAAGGCCAACGTAGGAATCAGATGTCTGTTTTGGTTTTTTGGTCCATTCTTCTACTTCAGTACCCAAAGGAATAGAAAGCTGTTTGCTCAGTTCATTGAGCTCTTTTTCTTTATATTTTTGAAGATGGATAATTTTTTCACGATCTTTATGTAATGTGTCTTTGTGTGAAAAATAGATTTTTTGTTCTTTGGCGAGTTCTTCTTCAGTAAACGTGATATCCGCTTCACTCACGTGAATTGCTGATTTAACAATCCGAAGTTGTTTTTTAAAGAGATCAAGATGCGATTTTGCGATAAAAATCTGTAAATCAAGCAGTTTGAGGCGATTGTTACTTTCTTTAAAGCGTGTATCAGCAAGTTGTTTTTTATATTTATAGAGATGATCTTCTAGTTTAATAATCTCTTTTTCTTGTTCATCTGCGCTGAGTGCAGTTTGTGCTGCAATTGCTTCGGTGTAGAGCTTGATATCTTGTTGGCGTTTTTCATACTCCTCTTGCAGCGTCGCAACTGTACGTTTTCTACTTTCTCGTTCTACTTTGAGGCTTTTTTCTTGGTCAGTTAACTGCACAATCCGTTGTTCGTAGTCCAAGATATGATCATGTAATGTTTGCAGATCATCAAAAGAGTAGTAAAGGCGTTCGTTTAATTTGTTTTTTTTTCTGAATATTTCAAAATGAGGGTCATCAAGAAATGATCGTAGTTGTGTGATGATTTCATGTAAAAGAGAGCTATTGTCGTCTTGAATGCGTTGCGTATCTTTAAGAGCCTGATCTGACTCTTTAAGTATGAGTTGTTGTTTTGTTAAAAAATCATCATCAGGGCTCTTTTGTAAGCCAGCTTCTGCATTAGTGAGTAAGTTTTTGGTTTCATCGATTTGACGAGATATTTTTTCAGTAAAAGTTTTATTAGAATTTGCTTGTTCTGTTTGTTCTTTTTCCAGCTCTTCTAACAACTTTTGTTTTTCTTCAATAACCCCAACAAAGAATTTTTGATTGGAATCGTTTTTTATAAACTGTTTTAAAAAATCTCCACTGTTGCAAAGATTTGGTATAAAGAGAAGAAGTATGAGAGAAGCTTTTTTTATTATATTCATGACGCCCTATTTTCTGCTAAAAAATGAACCGTTTTAAATTCATTAACATACGGATGTTGCCAAATGCAAGACCACAACCATCTATCCAATTCTTGTTCATGTGTAGTATTAATTATCATCTGACTGAGCTCTTGTATAGCAAGAGTGTTCAGTTTTGTGATCTGTTCAGTACGTACTGTATTGAGTTCTGGCATGCTGCCCATGCTGGTGAGTAACTTTAATAAAAAAAACTTTTTAGTTTGCGTTGTCATGGTTGTATGTTCAGCTGAATATAAAAATGCCATCAGATCAAATATCTCATTTGAATAGTTTCCTATTTGTGTAAAGTGATAAATTAACTCAAGTACGTGATGAAAAAAAAGCATATCAATGTGTGCAAGAGAAAGAGGGATGTATAACAGAGTGGTATCACTGATAAAACGGCTTGATTGTTGCTCGCGAATATTATAGGTGATGAGTGCGCCTACAGATAAAGATGGCGTGTTTGCGATACATTCAATCTTTCCATGAACTTTATCTAAAATTACGACTTTAAAAGGGGATCTTCTATTTTTTTGTAAAATAATACCCACGGAACCTAAAAACACAACTCACTCCTTTATTCCCCAATTTACGTTCTACTCCAATTGGGGTCCCCATTGGAAGAAATGGAAATGGGGTTAGAACCCCTTATATTTTGTATGTAATAATCCTAACGTACAAGAAAAAATTCTGCTAGTACAATGTTAAAAAAAATAAATATCTTTCTTTATGAATATATAATGTGCTAGATTAAATTTGCAAAAAGAAACAAATTAGGGGTGTTTTTTTTATGAAAAATTAGGGGGTAACATGAAGAAGTATATAGGTATATTTTTTCTTTTTATGGTGCATGCCGCGTGCGCTTATAACACTCGTCCTCCACGGTTAGCCGTTGTCTTGGTTATTGATCAATTTGCATATCATTACATTAATAAACTATATCCACAGTTAAAGCATGGCTTAAGATATTTGCTTGATAATGGTGTTGTGTACACGAATGCGTTTATGCCACATGCACAAGCAGGAACAGCAACAGGACATGCAGGTCTTAATACAGGTACATGTGCTAAAGATCATGGTTTTGTATCTAATGCATGGTATGAAAAGGGGCAAAAAGTTGCTTGTGATAGTGATGATTCTGGAGATGCACTGGTGTTTGCGCCTGATGGTATGCATGATTTTGGCAAATCAGCACATCGTTTGATGGTTGACGGTTTATCTGATCAATGCGTATTACAAGCACAACCGTTTAGTGATTTTGCGGTGTACAGTATTTCTGGTAAAAGCCGTTCAGCAATTGGGGCTGCAGGTAAACTTGGAAAAGCAGTATGGTTTGATGACAAGACAGGGTTCTTTACATCGAGCAAGGCATACTTTGATAATTTGCCTGGGTGGTTACAGCGATTTAATAAAGATAATGATATTAATAAAAACAGTTCATTTATCTGGAGACCAATGTATCCAGAAAGTCCTCGCGCGTACAATTTTTTTAATATCAATAATTATGATTATAGCCGTTCAGAATCAATGATGAATAAAAGATTGCCGGTATGTGATGAATCGAACAAAGCTCAATATCATTTATTTGAAAGATCACCACAAGCTAATCAACATATTCTTGATTGTGCGCAAGCATGTATTAAAACGCACGTGAGTAGAAAACATAGAGATAGGTTATTGTTGTGGGTTTGCTTAAGTCCGCTTGATAAAGTTGGGCATAAATATGGTCCTGACAGTATGGAAGTGATTGATATGATTTATCAGCTTGATAAACAGATACGTCGTTTTATGCGTCAGACATTACGAGTTATTGGTAAACATGAAGTTATTTTTTCACTGACTGCTGATCATGGAGTAATGCCAATTCCTCAAATGTTGGAAAAAAAAGGTATAACTCATGCACGCAGAATTGATCGTATTGAAATGATCCGTGATATTAATCAACAAATTCAAGACAAATATGGTCTTGAAAACGCTATCATTGGATTTAAATGCCAAGAATTGGTGCTTGATGAAGATGCTTTAAATGCATTAAAGCCACAAAAACGTATGAGTGTGATGCATGATATTAAATCGCATGCAATGAAAGTGCCAGGAATCAGAAACGCATGGGTATTTGATGAACTCACACATTTACCAACACAGCCTCATACCATAGAAGATCACTTAAAAAAACAGTTATTTAGAGGTCGCAGCGGTTCAGTTATTCTTCACACAGAACCATACTCTATGGTAACTCATTGGAGTGAAGGTGCGCAGCATAAAACACCATACGGATATGATACGCATGTACCATTGATTATTTTCCACCCAGGTAAATTTGAACGTAAATATGTACGTCAACGTGTTGTTGCATTGCAGTTGGCTAATACATTGGCAGAGATTTTGAATGTTCCTAAACCGTCTGCATCAACGTATGAGATATTACCTGATCTGTTTGACCCTGAATATAATTAAGCAATAAAAAAGGGCTGGCAATTACGCCAGCCCTTTTTTATTACAATAGTTTTTATTATAATCCCATATCTGCAAAAAACGCCTGTGCATTTGGTTCACGCCCCAAGAAATTGTACAACAGTTCGTTAGGGTTTTGTGCACCACCTTTGCCTATAACTTCAGTAACGTATTTTTGACCAATCGCAGGATTAAGCAAACCATACTGCTTGATGGTTGCAAAAAGATCAAGGGCAAAAACTTTAGACCACAAGTATCCATAATATTTTGCACTATACCCTGTTAAATGACCAAAGGATGCGTAAAAATGATTATCTTCACTGAACGCAATATATGGTAGCATTGTTGTGTAAAGGTTCTTCATGATAGCGTGCGGATTTTTGTTTTCCCCTTTTTTAAAATAAGAAAGGGCTATGCTGGAAAGATATGCTTGGCGGACAACAAAGTATCCGGTCGTTAAATTTTTGAGCTGTATAATGGTGTCTATGATCTCATCAGGCAATGGTTGGCCAGTGATGTAATGTTTGCTTACTTTTTTTAAGATATCTTTGTCATGTAACCATTCTTCTAACATCTGTGAAGGAAGTTCTACAAAATCTCTTTTGGTATTTGTGCCAGAAAGTGATGCAATTTCTGCAGCGCCTAAAATTGCGTGTAATGCATGACCAAACTCATGGAAAAATGTTTTAACTTCATCGCGTTTGAGTAATGACGGTTTATGTGCCGTTGGCTTAGTGAAGTTAGCCATCACAATCGAAACATCAGGAATTCGAGTGCCATTTAATGTATACGTTGCAGGAATAATGGTGGTATGTGCTGCATGGCTATATTTATTAGGTCGTGGAAAGAGATCAAGAATGAGTGTTCCAAGCAACTCGCTTTTATCTTTATTAAATACACGTATTACGCTTGCATCTTCATGCCATAATCCGTGCGCAGCAGTTTCTTCAAATTCAATGCTTAAAAATTGACGGTAAATATCAAGCAGTTCATTGATGCTGTTTTCCATAGGAAAGTATTCAGCTATTTTTTGTTCATCAAGATTGAAGTTGCTTTTTTTATAGTTATTTTCAAGATATGCCAAATCCCATGGATGCACGATGCCATCTGCTGTCAGTTTAACTGATGCAGGTAATGTTTGGGTGAGTAGTGCAATTTCTGCTTGCGCTTTTTGAGATGCTTTTTGTGCAAGATTATCAATAAATGCTTGTGCTTTTTCTGGTGTATGCGCCATTTGATCATCAATATCAGCATGTGCAAAATCAGTATAGCCAAGTAGTTGTGCAAGTTCGTCACGTTTTTCAATGATTGTTGTTAATAATCCATCATTGGCAGGGTATGCGCGGTTGTTGAACGCGGTATAGAGAGTTTTACGAGTAGCTGTAACAGAACAGTTTTCCATTACCTTAAAATAGGTTGGATAATCAATCCCAAGAACATAAAGACCATCATCTGTGCGTTTGAGCGTTGCAATAAACTCTTCATCTAATCCTGCAAGATCTTGTTGTGTTACAGTAATTGTGCGGTTATCTTCTGCAATATTTCTATCAAAATTTGCACATAATCCAGCAAGTTCTTTACGTAACGCTTTAACTTTTGCTAATGTTTCATCAGAAAGTGAAAGGCCTTCTCTTTTAAAATCTTCCATGGTATTTGTGATAAAATAGCGTTGTTGTGCAGAAAGATTTTCATACTCTTTGGTGCGTGATTCATAAGCTTTAAACGCATTATAAAGTGCTTTGTTGCTGCAGACATAATCAACCCAAAAAGCTTGTATTTGTAAGCTTGCATCATGCGCGGTGTTGCGAAGATTTGTATCAGGACTTAAAAGTTCAAGTGCTTCATACACACGGTGTGCAATGGCTAGATTTGATAATGAGTATGCTTCATCAAGTGCTTTTGCGGTGTTTGCAAACGTACGGTCTTCATCGGCAATAGCAATAATCCCATCAATGATCTGTTTTGTTTCCGCAATATATATCGGCGTTTTTGCTGTAATATCATCAACGGTAAGGGCAAACAGTGAAACAATATCAGCGGTATTAAAGGCTTTGTTAATCATTTTTTTATCCATATCTTTTGTTTTTGCGCAATAACTGAGCGTTGCCAAAAAAACAATAATTACACTCAAAAAAAGTAAACTACGACTGTGTTTTTCCATATTTTCTCCTTTTATTTTTTATAATAATGTTATTAAAAACAATTATGTGGAGAAAAGACTAGAATTTTGAACGGAATGGGTTGTAGCGACACGGAGATAACAATCTTTTGAGCGTGCAAGGTCTATTGCGTGATTGTGTTTTGTTGTATGTATTTATTACATTGTGAGTAAGAATTGTTACGTCTTGTTGATTGTTGCTTGTTGTTTGATATCCGGATGCTGCAACTATAACCACAAAAGGATCATTTGTCAGATTAGTGAGACGTTTTTTTGTCTTATCCATTGCTAATGCATTATTGCAAAAAAGTATCACAGCAGAAATTATGTATATTTTCATGTTTGTCCCAATTATATAAATGATAAAAAGTAAATAATGTAGCATTAGGATATACTAATAAAGCCTGTGGAACAAGCGAGTAGTGCTGAAAGTATCTATAGTTTTGCACTGTGATTTGTGCGATGCATCACAAAAAGTTGTGATTCGCTGGAAAGTGATTTGTTTGGTGCGTTTTGACGATTTTCTAGAGATTCGGGTTGATGAGCGTTAATATAGCGTTGAAGAGGATCGGGTTGTTGTTTGTTCTTTTGGTCTGCTTGTAGGTTTTCAAAAAAAACCTTAGCTTCTGGTTTACGTTCTACATAATCCATTGCGCATGTAAAGCTATAAAAGCTTATAGTCGCCATAATAATCTGTTTTTTCATGTGTCCCTAACAACAAGAATTAACTTTACAAATGTAACATTTATTTACGACAAAGCTGTGGTTTATTATGTTTGTAGCTATTTTTATAATATAAGTTTTAGAAAAAAATAACAAGAAATGCAGAGAGGGGGGTAATAGCGGTTTCAAAAAAATAAGGACCCATGAAGAAGTTTCATAGATCCTTTTTTTTATTATTTGTTTAAATAATTATGAAAGATGTTTTATGCTAAGGAACTTAACAATCAATGCTTTTTCAATAGTTTGACCGTTTAAAGTACATCCTGCACCTAGAGACATTTGTTCTCCAACGTAAAAACCACGCATTATAGGTTGACCATTGCGAGTTGGTGTTGTTTCAAATCTTTCGTCTCCTACTTCGGCATTATAAAGTTTAAGTGCAAATCCTAAGTTTTCATTTTCTATCGATATATCAGTATATTTTTCTGAATCGATTTCAATAGTTGATTCTTTAACTTTATCGCCTATTTGTAACCGCACTAAAGCTTCTACCGTTGTAGCAGATGATACTCCTGTAGATAAAGCTCCTATGAATGAGACTGTATAAAAAACTTTTTTAAACATAAAAAGGCCTTTAAGTATGATTAAGAATGATTGTTGTGTATAGTTTTTGAAGTAAGAGTATATTTTTCGAAAGATATTTGCAAATACTTACTAGGCCATTTTGTCTGTTAAAATTTTATTGACGGAAGAGGCTCAGTTACTTCTTTTTAAGTAATTGCCATTCAGCACGCAGAGCAATAGCTTTTTCAAAATCAAGCTGTTCAGCCGCTTGCGTCATCTGTTTTTCAAGTTGGATGATACGTGTTGTAGTATCCTGAGTTTTTTCTTTTTCCAGAGCGGCTTGCTCGGCTTTTTTCTCTTTTTTAGTTTTAGATGCTTGTGCAATCAAATACTGAATATTCACAATACTTTTAACCACAGCACGTTTTACTGTTTGCGGTGTAATGCCATGTTGTTTGTTGTAGGCAAGTTGTAATGAGCGTCGGCGACTGGTTTCATTCATCGCTTCTCTCATAGATCCAGTAATTTTATCAGCATATAGAATTACTTTTGCTGCCGCGTTACGTGCAGCACGGCCAATAATCTGGATTAAAGATCGCTTATCTCGTAAGAAACTTTCAATATCGGCATCCATGATGGCAACTAATGCCACCTCAGGAAGATCAATTCCCTCACGTAGCAAGTTTACACCCACAAGACAATCGAATGTACCCAAACGTAATTTTTGGAGCAACTCGGTACGTTGTGGTGTTTTTAAGTCACTATGCAGGTAGCAGACCTTAATCTGATGATCTTCAAGATAACGGGCAAGGTCTTCTGCTAATTTTTTGGTCATTACCATCACAAGTGAGCGGTAGCCAGCTTCTGTTGTTTTTTTAATTTCAGAAATAAGATGGTCGATTTGTCCGTTGCGGCCTTGTATAAAAATCTCTGGATCAACTAACCCTGTTGGGCGAATAATTTGTTCAACAAACTGATCCGAGTTTTCAATCTCATAATCGCCAGGAGTTGCAGAGACAAAAATAACATCGTTAAAATATTTTTCTATTTCTTTAAATTGGAGCGGTCTATTATCTTTGGCACTTGGCAGTCTGAATCCAAAATCAACGAGTGATTTTTTACGTGCCTGATCTCCGGCATACATACCACGTAATTGTGGAATAGCCATGTGAGATTCATCAATAATGAGTAAATAATCATCAGGAAAGAAATCAAAAAGAGAGTATGGATGACCATCTTTGCGGCGGCCATCAAAATGTACAGAATAGTTTTCAATACCGCTGCAGTAACCTGTTTGTTCAATCATTTCCAGGTCATGCGACACGCGTTGTCTGATACGTTCGCGGTAAATGGGATTTGCAACTTGTGGCAACCATTCATCAAGCTCTGTTTGAATGCTTAATAGCGCTGCATCTTTTGCTTGCTGGGTGGTTACAAAGTGGCGAGCGGGGAAAATAACGGTGTTATCAAGTTCACGCATGACGGTGTTATTGTGTTTGCTGATCCATGATAATTCTTCAATTTCATCACCAAAGAGTTCAATGCGTAAAATATCTTTTTGATACGGTAGATTAACGTTTATCGTGTTGCCAAATACAGAAAATCTGCCTGCAGCAGATTCAACATCATTACGGGTATATTGAATAAATATCAGTTGGCGTAACAGTTCTGCACGGCTTATTTTTTGCCCAACGGCAAGAGATAGCGCTAAATTGCGATAATCGTTAGGGTTGCCAAGTGAATAGATGCATGAAACAGATGCAATAACAATGGTATCGTTACGGTTAATAAGAGATGCCGTTGCTTCTACCCTGAGGCGTTCAATTTCACTATTAACTTTGGTTTCTTTGGGAATATAGATATCTTGGGCCGGCATGTAGGATTCTGGTTGGTAATAGTCATAATAACTGACAAAATAGCATACTTTATTTTCAGGGAAAAACTGGGAAAACTCTTCATACAGCTGCGCTGCTAAGGTTTTATTGGGCGCCAAAATTAGAACAGGTTTGTCTTGTTGGGCAATAACATTAGCGATTGTATAGGTTTTACCTGATCCAGTTACACCCAAAAGGGTCGATTTTCCGGGTCTGTTGCCCAAAAGCTGTTTTATGGCCTCTGGCTGGCTGCCGGCTGGTGGAAATGGTGTATGAAGCTTGAATAAAGACATAGTTTGCCTCCCAAATGACCTTTTTTATGCTCTTTTTTTAAGGTTTTTTACCCTTATAATAAGGGTACTATATTCTTTCAATTTGTCAAATGCAGCTCTAAATGAAGACTAAAAGTGCCTTCAGCATTGTTTTTAGGGGTGTTGATAAAAAATGAATTAAATTTTCACATTGACATTTTTTCAGTATAATCTATGATTATTATTAGAGGTAGTTTTTGATAAATACATATCCTATTAAGGGGGAATATATTATGTCTCAAGGAAATATGATAACTAAGAAACTGATGTCTTTATGTGCAGTGTTATCTTTATCTGCTATAACGGGTTCGATGTTTGCAATGGAAAGGCCAGAAGGTTTTTCAAAAAAATTTACTCCTAAAGTAATTACTGCTGATATAGCGCAACAAAAAGATAAGCGTGAAAAAGCACAGATTAAAAAGCAAAATAAAGAAGACCAAGTTCTTGCAAAAAGAGCTCAAGAAATTGCTCAAGCAGATAAAACTTTTCTTACGGTAGAAAAAGTATCTAATAAAAAGGCTTTTTATCCTGACAAGGATAGTCAGGACATTAACTTTGAAGCTGTAATACCAACTAAAAAGAACGTTAAATCTTCTACAAGTTATGTTGGTACACCTATGCCTACAAAAAAGTCTGTCGTTCACACTAATC
Organism: uncultured Pseudomonadota bacterium; assembly: GCA_964636815.1. Classification (GTDB taxonomy): domain Bacteria; phylum Babelota; class Babeliae; order Babelales; family Vermiphilaceae; genus SOIL31. The sequence goes on along the minus strand of CAZWTF010000008.1, from coordinate 3,077 downwards.
CTATGCGATTAGGAGTAGGCCTTAATTATTATATTGCAACCAAAGATACTAAGAGTCTTAAGAAAATTTTGAATGATGACATTTATAAGCAGCAAATAATGGCCTTTAAGCCTTATCATGCGATTGAAAATGCTGAAAATATAGAAAACTTTAATAGAAATATGCTTGGAGCTCAACAATGGATAGTGAAAAACGAACAAGCAAAAAAAAGTCAGAAAACTAAGAATAATAACAATAATAATTCTTAAGTATTATAAAGATTATAGAAAAGCCCTTTGTTGGATTAATTTCCAGCAAAGGGCTTTTTTTATGTGTAATTTTATTGTTTAGCGTGTGAAGCTATTTGGTATACAATTTTTGCATTGTGCAAAAAAGCCATCGAGTAATTTTGTGAAAGCATCAGGTAGTTTGTTGTATTTATACGCAAGAGCTATGCAGAGTGTTAAGAATGCTGCGCCGATATAAGTGTATTTTGGGTCTCTGTTATTGGGGTTTTTATTAAAGCGTTGAAAATCAGATTTTTTGCTAATATCATTGTTCATAGATCGTGATTCTTCTTGAGAATCTGTTTCTATAGCATTGAGCGGTAATTCGATAACAAACTGAACTTTATTTTGATTGTCTCTGATTATAGCATAAGTTGGAGCTGATGAAGTTTGAGTATTGTCTACCCAGATTGTTTTGACTGCTTCATTTTCATCAGTATATGTGATTTCAGCATTTAAGCCCTCTATGTTTGTGACCTTTCCTTTATAGTGTTTGTTGATGCTTTTTGATAAGTCATCAAAGTTGCTGGTTAAACATCCACGAAGTGCTTGTGTTGGCGTATCTTGTATTTCTTGTATTGGTAATTTGATAGCACATTGAATTTTGTTGATGCTGTTTTTGATAAGAACATGGGTTGCATTCTCTGGGCTTCCAACTACCCAAACTTCTTGATCTATATTGTTTTTATCAGTGAAGGCAACCTTAGAAGCATCCTTGGTTGATTCGGTTATTTCCCCTTCATATTGTTCGTAGATTCCTTTTGGCATATAATCGTCAGACATGGTGCAAAAATGACTTAAAGCTGTTTGTACAATTGTTAATTGTCCTGATGTTGGCAGATTAGATGAGCCATTGTCTATTTCATTATTATTGTTGTTATTATTTGTCTGGGTGGTTTGCTCTAATGATGTTTCTTCTGAGCCTGTTGAATTGTTTGATGCTTCATTGTTTATATTTGTAGTGTCTTTTGGTTTTGCTAGTAATTTAATAGAAAATAGCATTCTATCGAGACGGTCTCTGATGAGAACGTAGGTTGGATTTTTTATATTTTCGGGCACCCAAATTTTTTGGACTTTTTTATTTTCATCAGTATAAGTAACCTCAGCGTTTGATTCCTCAACTTTGGTTATAGAGCCTTCATATTGCAGGATGATGTTTGTCGCCGCTACAGGTGAGGTTGAGAAATATGCATAGAGTGTTTGTAGTGATGTTTCTTCTGAGCTTGTTGAGCTATTGTCATTGTCACTATTAATATCTGTGGGGATTGATTCTGTATTTAAATTAATTATATATTGTTTGTTTAATCCCATTATGTTTTCTTGAACAATAATCAACTCTTCGTCGTTATATTCATTTTCCAATTTTATAGTTATGGTTTTAGTGTTGTTTTCATCTTGTTTATATGTAATTTCCTTATAAATAGCGTCAATTTGTTTGTGAGAAACATAATCATAAACAGGAATATTAAGTGAGATGTCCTTGGCGAAAAGTCCCGTAATTGTATCGCGTCTTGGGCTTGGTTGCTTATAGATACGTTCTGTATTATCCAATATTTCTTCATATACGATTTCATGTTTGTCATCGAGCATTTCATTGATTATTTGTTTGTTGCGTGGAGATGTTTCAGGGGTTAATTCTATTGAAGCATTGCTTGAGTCTGTAGAGGTTGTCCCTAGATCAATTTCAGTTATATTTGATGAGTTTGAATGGCTTATATTATCCAATATGAGCTCTTGTACGATTTTTTTTTCTCCACCGAGCACGTCACTGATTACTTGTTTGTTGCGTGGAGACTTTGTTGGACTGTTAGATTGAGAATTAGTAGGTGATATAAATTTTGAATCATCATAATCATCTCTTGGAGAAATGTTTCCGCTTCTTTGTATTGGTGAACTACTTGAGCTTGTAGGGGTTGGCGTCTGAAACATCTTAATAGCGAATAGATCATCGCCCTTAGAATCGATTATCACATGATATTTTTCGTTATCATATTCTAAGAGTTCATTTACATTGTTTTTTCCAGAAAAGCGAACGATTTGGTTTGTGTTTGTTTCTGTATTGGTATAGGTAATTTTCGAAACATTATTTATACTATTTTCTCCGCAATATGTATAAATTGGTAATTTAGGTAAAGAATTGATGTCGTTGGTGTAATAACCATTAAATACTGTTTTTTTATTGCTTTGTTGTTGTGTTGGGTTGTTTGGGTGTAAAATGAGGGCTTTGTTGATGGTATCATCCATTGCCAAAGTAATATTTGCGGCAGTCAAAAGTCCGCATAGGGCTATGCGGGCAATTATGTTTTTTTGCATGAAAATCCTTTTTTTGTGGTAATTGAGATTATTAAAAATTGGTTTAAATCTTAGTACGCCGAGTCTGATTTATCAAGCTTTAATTGAATGGTAAAATTCTAGTAATTTTTGAATAACAATATCAGCATGGTAATTGCGTGCGGTTGCAATTGCTCCAGAAATGAGTTTCTTGTGTAATGTTACATCATCTGCAATCTTTATAATCTTTGTTGCTGCGTCTTGCGCGTTTGTAATAATAAATCCGTTGTAACCGTCAATAATAATGTCCCGTTGCCCAGGGCCATCTATTGCGATAACTGGCACGCCTTGTGACATACTTTCTGCCAGAACAATTCCTTGTGTGTCTGTTTGTGATGAAAAAATAAAAAGATCTGCGTTGTGATACTGGTTTAAAAGTTCATCTTGGGTTGGTTTATGGATAAAACGTACTCGGTCATGAGAAAGTGTAAGTGTGTTGAATGCTAAATTTTGCATTGCATTGTACTGATTGCCGTATCC
>CAZWTF010000007.1:0-80157 GCA_964636815.1 uncultured Pseudomonadota bacterium | reverse complement strand
GCCTATAACTCGTAGGGATCAAAAGGAACTGTTTGCGTGCGAGTGCAGAGTGGTCACGTGACCACTCTGCAAAAAAAACAATTTGAGTAAAACGAAAATTGAGGTCTCCGGCGTTAAGCTGGAGATTAAATTATTAAGGAAACATCAACATGAAAATAAATTGCTCACCAGAACTATTCCATCTCCACGGCCCATTTGGCATCCAATACTACGGCCTTTTTATAGCCCTGGGTATTATCATTACCGTAATAGCAATTCGTCGCAATAAAAAATTTAAGCAACTGCACCTAGAAAACAAATATCTTGATATTATCGTGCTCAGTATTATCGCTGGATGTGTTGGCGGACGATTATTAGAAGTGATATCAGAACCTCTTTTATACCCAACTTGGTATGATTGGTTTGCATTGTGGCAAGGCGGATTTTCCATCCTTGGAAGCATCATTGGTGTCATCACCATTGTGCCGTTATATTTAAAAAAAATTAATGTACCAATTCTTCCTGTTTGTGATCTTATTTCAATCTATGCACCACTGTGCCAATCTATTGCTCGCTTAGGGTGCTTGGCTGCCGGATGCTGTTACGGTGTTGCTACAAAAAGCATGTGCTCTGTTATATACACCAATCGACACACATTAGCCGCATATAATATTCCCATACATCCAACACAACTATATAGTTCTGCAATACTCTTTTGTATTTTTCTTTTTATGTACTTTATTGCGCAACGCATCTGCACAAAAGATGGACAACTGTTTACAACATATCTGACTCTTGCGGCACTTGAACGTTTTTGTGTTGATTTCTGGCGCGCTGATCGTATTATGGTCGGTGACTTCTTATCATTCCATCAACTTGTGGCGTTATCTATTATTGCTGCGCTCATTATATTTCAATACACGCTTATCACGATAAATCGTAAAAGCTAGACTTTGACCATTCCAATTTTATAATCATAAGAAAAATAGGTATTACAATACCGAAAGTATAGAATGAAAAAAATTACATTCTTTTTCATTCCCACTCTTGCGTTGGCAACAGCATCATGCAGCGCAATGAAAAACGAGATTTCTTTAACACATTCTCAACACGCTCAACATCTGCCTGAAGATGGATGGATTTGCGTTCCTCATAAAGAAAAAAATTATTCTATGGAAGCTGAACGTCCTTATCATAATTCAATTGTCGCAATACTCTCGTATCAGCCAATAAAAAGCCATATCTCATTACAATACTCAGATGCCCAGACAAATCGTGTATATGCACACTCATCATTCAAATTTTCAGAACATCTTGCTCCAGCTTCTATTTCAAAATTAAACTTTTCTTTTTTTGACGACAAAACCAAAGCGATTATTGCTCTTGAAGATACAGCCTTTATTCTGCCTGTTCCATTTGACGTACTGTATGATACAACCGACAAAACCAAGATAACAAAGCAATATTTTTCTTATCTTTGGTTTTTAGTAAAAAACTGCATCCATAAATCTCATGGTATTGAAATGTCACCAGAAAACACTCTACTTATCACACAACTCATCATGAAAAAATTATATAAATCATATAAACGGATCTAAATAATTCTCTATAATCTCAGCAAAAATATGGTATCCTTTATGCAATTTACAACAACCACATAAAGGATATCATGAAACATTCTGTTCAACTTTTTTTAATAACATCCCTTTGTATTGCAACAAACATGTCCTTTACAATGGAATTGGAACAACCTCAAAAAAAAGACTTACAGATAAAAAAAGCCAATATTCTTACAGCAATAACTAACATTACAAAACCACAACACGCTTACTATATATCAAACAATTTAATTATTGTTGCGGGTGAAAATGGATGCAGTATTATTGATCCCATACATAACAAAGAAGTTAAAAGAATAAGTGACGCTCAAAATCCTTATCTTGCTGTACACTCTCATCAAAAACAATTCGCTGTTGCTTATGACAATAGCATCAATATATATGATACAGACACGTATTCTTTGGCCTACTCAATACCAGTAGATGGTCCTTCGGGAAAAAAAATGGGCACTTATGATACCATTAGATCTATTACCTTCTCCCCTCATGACACGAGCATACTATCAACAAAAGATCATTATACATTCTATAATGGTCATCCTCATCTTATGTCCCATAGCATAGAACAGTATAATGATATAACAAAAAATAACTTTCAAATACCCTACCGCGGCAATATGTATCCTCCCATTATCTCATGCAATCCAACCGATAATGAAATATGTATAATCTACGCATTGGATATCTGTTTTTATAATTTAAATATTCTTGATATTCCAAAAAAAGGGAATCATACAGGAATATATATTCAGAATTTTCATCAATATACACCTGATGGAAAACTGTTTGCCACGAGCAATCACAATACAATTACAATAGGAGATGAAAAATATCAAAAAGGAATAGCATCCTTTGGATCTTCACCAAAACTAACCTTTCAACACACAGGAGACCATCATAAATTTTTTAAAAATATATTGTTTTATTCTAACTCAGTCTTAGCAACGTTAGTAACTATATATCCAAAAAAACAAGATGGTCCAACCAAAGGATCTTGGCAACATCCATCTCATAGCCACTTATGCTATTGGGATATACATAGAAAAGAAATCATTCATGAAGACGATCTACCAGGTATGGCAGACGTTTTTTCTTTTAATCGTCATAAAACAAAAGTCATCATTGTTTTGCAAGATAAATGCATTATTATTCCTGTTGATTTTGACGTGATATACAAAGATATTACAAAAGAAGAAATGACCTATCTTTTATTTGCGCTAAAAAATATAGATCTAAAACCTGAAATCATTGAAATACCAAATGATATTGCACTATTCATCACACAAAAAATTCTTGAAACATACAAAAGAGACTAAGAATATCATGAAACATTCGATCAAACTTTTTCTGACAACAATCCTTTATATTACATCAACAGTATCGATTGCTATGGAATTGGAACTCTCTCAAAAGAAAAACTGTAAACCCGCCAAGATACTTACAGAAATCACTTGCATAAAAGAACCATGCAACTCATTTTATCTTACAGACAATAGCATTCTTATCGAAGGAGACAGACAAATCAACATTGTTGACCTCACTACAAACACAAAAAGTAAAACAATATTTAGCAGTACCCCCTGGTCGGCACACATAATAGTCCATCCAAATAGAACTAAATTCGCTGTAGTTGCTTATCACTATCCATCATATACTCCTGATTTAATACAAACAATAATAGTCTATAACGCCAAAACATATGACATTGAACATACTATAAAATGGAAGGACATTATTGGAGACAACAGCATAAGCTCATTATACTTTAATCCACTAGACGATAATTTTGCAGTATGCATACCTGGCAAAGAAAAGGTAGTACTCTATAACTATAAAACAAATAAATTTACCTTTATCAATGTTCCAGAAGCAGCACAAGAACATCAACAATTGTACGCTCCAATTTTCTCATTCCATCCAACTCAGCCTCAAACCTGTCTTGGATGGAGAACTCTATATACTCATGACCTAAAAACATGTACTAATAAAAAAATCGCTCAATTAAACAATGATTATAAATTTTGCAAACATGCTCCTGATGGAACATCAATGGCAATCGGAACAAACTGGAAAATCTACGCTAAAAAATCAGACCAAGAACCATACTCGATAGTACGTCACGAGAAACCAACATCCTGGGACAGAAACAATCCATATACCACCTTTTGTGCAATAGCAATTCATCCCAACAGTAAAGTTCTTATGACAGCATCAGAAACAAATAATAGAACATCAGAGAGTTATTATATTTTAGAATATTGGGATATTAATACAGGTGAACACATAGCTGCAAGAGATCTATTCTTAGAGACAAAAGGTTGTGGTATACAGATTTGTTTTTCTCCCTCTGGAACCAAATTACTTATTACAACAATACCCAAATGCTTTGAAGTTGCAGTTCCTTTTAAAGCGATATACCAAAACTCTACAAAAAAAACATTACCCTATCTTTTATTCTTTCTAAAACACTATGCTCATGATGACGGCATTGCAATACCGCAGGAACTTACCCAATTACTTGCGACAACAGTACTAGAAGCGCATAAACGTTGATAGAAATAGGAGTCAGTCATGAAATATAATATTTACTATCTCCTTTTAGTCAGTTCTTTTTCACTTGCAACAACATCTTTTGGCTCTGAACAAACTCCATCAATAATCATCAATAGTACATACGGCAACTTTACCGTAACAGAACCGGTTCTTATCGAACTATTTAACAGCCCTGTTATGCAGCGCATTAAAAGTATCCGACAACACGGTACGTTGGATTATATTGTTAAACAAAGCAAAGAGTATACACGCTATGAACATTGCGTTGGTGTATGGGCGCTTTTGAAAATGTATAATGCAACACTGGAAGAACAAATTGCAGGATTGTTGCACGATGCTTCTCACACCGTGTTTTCCCATGTAGCTGACGTTCTCTTTAATCACACTTCTCTACATAGCTCTTATCAAGATGATATTCATGAATGGTTCTTAAAACAGTATAACGTTGATGAACTGCTTGCGCGTCACAACATGTCTCTTGATGATGTATTACATAAAAGCGGAATGCACTGCATGCTTGAGCAAGATCTGCCTAACATATGCGCCGATCGCTTGGATTATAATATTCAAGAAGCGTTATTAACCGGAACACTCACATCTGATGATGTCACTCTTATTTTACATGACATCTCTTATGCTAATGGCAATTGGTTTTTCAGCAATAAAGAAAGTGCAAAAAAATTAGCAATGGCGTCGCTGCGCAGCACAGAATGTGTATGGAGTAGTAATGCAAATGATTTTGTATACACCTGGACAGCACATGCTTTACGTAGAGCTCTTGATATTGGTCTCTTGACCAGTGATGATATTCACTTTTCTACAGATCCAATTGTGTGGGATATATTATGGCTCAGCAATGATCAAATCATCGCTGATTGTCTTATCAAACTTGTTACTTATACGCCAATTATTGAACAACCAGGCGCAACAACATCTTTGATAGGTAAATTCAGAGGACTTAATCCACTCGTTTTAGAAAATGATGAACTGCAGCAATTAACAAACATTGATGAAGATTATGCTCAAGAATATAAAAGAGTTAAAAGTCGCATCATTCAAACGGGAAGACAAAAACTACTTTATTAAAGAGAATCAAAAAGTTTATTGCTTATACTAACCAGCGCGATACACTAAGAAATACATATTTTATTAAGCTTTTTTACGCGTAAGCATAAACATGAACCTATTTACTTTCATCAAAGCACGTGTCGCCATTTTAGATGTTATCAGTGAATACGTCACGCTCAAAAGAGCTGGTGGGTACCACAAAGGCACCTGCCCTTTTCATCATGAAAAAACGGCGTCTTTTACGGTAAGCCCCGATAAAGATATATTTTACTGCTTTGGTTGCCATGTTTCTGGTGATGCTATATCTTTTATCGCAAAAATTGAAAACTGTTCTCAAAAAGACGCTGCAAAACTTCTTTCAGAAAAATACAGCATAGAACTGCCACAAAACATCTCTTTTGAACTCTCAGAAAAACATACTGAAGAAAAAAACCATTACTTTGCCATCTGCAAAGCGGTTGCGCTGTGGTGCCACGAACAATTGCTCAAAAATCCATCCGCTCAAGCATATTTCCAAAAACGTGGTTTTGGGCAAGACAGTTTTAATTATTTTACCCTGGGTTATTTTCCCAGCGGAAACGCAAGCATCAACGACTTACTCTACTCAATGAAAAAGCAGTCAATATTGCCACGCGATCTTATTGATGCACACATTCTTGCTGAAGGCCGCACAACATTCTATTCGCCTTTTGAAGAACGCCTTATCTTTCCTATCAAAGATCTGCTCGGCAGGCATTGTGGATTTGGAGGCCGTATTTTTAAAGATCATGATACCCGTCCAAAATATTATAACTCTCGTGAAAATGAATATTTCACCAAAGGTTCATTACTTTTCAACCTTGATAAAGCAAAAAAAAGCATTCAAGAAACAGGAAAAATATTCCTGGTAGAAGGTTATACTGATTGTATGGCAATGACCCAACAAGGCATTCCCAACACCGTTGCAACACTTGGTACTGCCTGCACCATTGAACACCTCAAACAACTTGCACGGTATGCAGAGCATATATATATTGTCTACGATGGTGATGCAGCTGGCAAACAGGCGGTGCTGCGGCTCACTGAGCTATGCTGGCAAGTAAACTTGGAACTTAAAGTTATTCTTCTGCCTAATGGAGACGATCCTGCATCATTTTTTGCTAAAAATGGTGATATGCAAACCCTGATTAATAACGCACAGGATATCTTCTTTTTCTTTATCGATTCATTGGGACAAAACTTTATTAATAAGCCACTTAACCAAAAGATTCAGATAACACGCTCATTTCTTGAAGTTATTGCCGCTATCACTGATTCACTCAAAAAAGACATTTTACTCCAAAAAGCTGCTAAAACCTTTGATATCCCCTTTGAATCGCTCAAAGAGGAGCTTGAAGGCTCGCAATCAACTCGTAAAAATTCTGAATCTGCCAGAGTTTGCCTAGACACACAAAACGATCAGGTTGAATCTATATCGTTGCTAGAAAAACGTATCTTTTGTGCTATAATGAACAATATGGAATTATTAAACGGGGAAATGAGAGTTCGTCTTATAAAATACCTTCCATCACCCCTAAAAGACATTCTTATAAAACTAAAGGAAACGTTAGAAAAAAGCGAAAAAGTTACCTTTGGTCTTTTTTTTGATACTTTAAATGCGCACGAAAAACAATATATTAGCAAATTATTGCTTGAAAACAACGAAGTTGTAGACGATGGTGCATTTGACAAGCTGCTTGAGCAATTACAGAAAAAACAGTGGAAAATAATCGTACGAGACATCAAACTACAACTAGCGCGAGCAAAGCAAGAAGGCAATGCAGATAAAATATCATTGATATTGCGCGATTTGATGGAGTTACAAAACAAACTCATTTCGGCGCCACATTCAGATAGTCTCTAACACAAATAAGTTTAAATAGGTGGGGAATCACAATGACTAAAACTAAACCTGCTGCTGCTAAAAAGACAGTCAAAAAAACAACTTCTAACGTTGATTTGCATAAAGAAATCATTGAAGAATTTATTGAGAAATGCAAACTGAGTGGTTTGCTCAGCTATGAAGAACTTATTGCATTTGGCGATAAAAACAACGTAACAGACGCAGAAGTTACTGATATTTTGCGTATTCTTGAAAAAGAAAACGTTGAACTTACCACACAAGAAGAGCTTGAATCTGAAGACCTTAAAAAAGATGAATTTGAAGAAATTGAACCTTCTCGCCTGAAACTCAAAACAAAATTAGACACCTACGGTCTTGAATCTGGGGAGTTTGAAGAAGAAGAGGAAGAAGACGAAGAAGAAGATGAAGAAGAAGGCACCATCAAGCGTGACACTGAATCAACAGTTGCTGATAGTGTTAAATCATACCTACGCGATATTGGGAAAATACCTCTCTTAAACAAAAAAACAGAAACAACAATTGCTGATCAAATCTCTCAAAGCAAAAGTAACAGCATTGAAGCTATTTCTCATTTCCCATTTCTTCACAAAGAACTTGTTCAAATGGGTGAAAAACTTTCAAAAAACATTCTCAACCTCAAAGATTTTATCCAATTCTCAGAATTTGATGAAGAGAACATCCCAAAAGTTGAAGAAGAGAAAAAGACGCTCCTCAAAACAATCCATAAAATCAGCGACTTAATCGATAACGAAGAAAAAATTTATCATTCCTTCCGTAGCCTACTTGCTGATCCTAAAAAGAAAAAGGAAATGCTTGATACGGTTAAAGCTAATAAAGAAACAATTGGCGAAACCATCCGCACCATCAGATTTTCTAATAAACTGATCAAAAAATTCTGCAAAAGAATTGAAAAGTATATTGGAAAGTTTAATGAAAAAGAAGTTACAGCTCAAGAAAGTACCGCTCGATTAAAACAGTACACAGATCTTCCTTCATTAACATCAGAACAAAAAGCTGAAAAAGAAGAGCTTGAATCAACGATGCGTGCGGCAACAAAAACACTCAAGAAACTTGAAGTGGAAATTGGCCTGCCAAAACATCTTATTTTAAATTACTACAACCAGCTTGTTCTTGGTCAAAGACAGGATAAAATAGCAAAAGACAATCTTGCAAAAGCAAACTTACGTCTTGTTGTTAATATTGCTAAAAAATACGTTAATCGCGGTTTACATTTCTTAGATCTTATTCAAGAAGGTAACATCGGCCTGATGAAGGCGGTTGAAAAGTTTGAATTTGAACGTGGTTACAAATTCTCTACATACGCTACTTGGTGGATCCGTCAAGCAATTACGCGTGCTATTGCTGATCAATCACGTACAATTCGTGTTCCTGTGCATATGGTAGAAACGCTTAATAAAATTAACAAAATTAAACGTACGTTCATTCAAGAAAATGGCCGTGAACCATCATACGCTGAATTAGCAAAAGAACTTAATCTTGATGAGAAAAAAATTAAAAATATCATCAAAATATCCAAAGAACCAATATCTCTTGAAACACCTGTTGGTGATAGTGAAGATGCATACATTAAAGATTTTATCGAAAATGAAAAAGAGTCTTCACCAGCCGATACTGTTGCAAACTCAGATCTTAAAGATCGTGTACGCGAAGTACTCAAAACATTAACTCCACGAGAAGAAAAAGTACTCAAAATGCGTTTTGGTATTGATGTTGCGTCAGAACATACACTTGAAGAAGTTGGTAAAGATTTTTCAGTGACACGTGAACGTATCAGACAAATTGAGGTAAAAGCCTTAAGAAAACTGCGTCATCCTTCTCGAAGTAAGAGACTCCTTGCATTTTTCGAGAAAGAATTGGATGATAAAGAAAACTTTGATGATGACGAAGATGACGCCCAAGATGACGATTCATTGGGTGATGATAGCGAAGAAACAGAATAATAATAATAAAAAGAAAGACCTGTTATACTATGGAACCTTACCAGCTTAGCCAGCTTTTTACACCATTTGTTTGTCTCTGTATTGCACTCATGTTCCGTGCAACGCTCTCTTTTTTAGAAACAAGTATAACAGCTCTACGTCTTTTTAGGCTTAAAGAACTTGCTCAAACTACAACGCAATATCTTCCGCTTCTGCAAACATTAGAAAGAACACCGCAACGTGTTTTAATTACTATTCTTGTAGCCAATAGTTTTATCGATGTGACAGCAGCTTCACTCGCAACGTTTATTATGAGTACGATATTCACTCATCTTGGTTTTTCAGGTGGTTTTGGTTTTACCGTTGGTATTACTTTTGCTTCTTTGGGCATTGTTATTTTTGGTGAAATTTTACCAAAAAGCTTTGCTCGCATCCGTAGCGATCAAGCATTTAAATCTGTGCTCTGGCTCATCAACTGCATTTACTTTACGCTGTATCCCTTTGTTATCAGCATCGTCAAATTTTCTGACTACGTTATGCATAGAATGGGTGGGAAGGAAGCAATTGAAAACTCTTCTCAATGGATAGCTTCTGAAAGAGAAATTCAATTTCTTATCAACTACATCCATGAAAAAGGAATGTTAGAGCTTGAAAAAAGAGAAATGCTTCAAAACGTCTTTCAGCTGGGTAACATCCCTGTCAAAGAAGTGATGCGATCAAGTGAAAAAATTATCTCACTTGAAGTGAACACTCCTATTGTAACAGTATGCCAATTTTTTAGTGAACATGCGTACACAAGAATGCCTGTGTATGAAAACGACCATAATAATATCATTGGGATGGTTCACCAAAAAGATCTTTTCTTTATGCTTTCAAAAGGTGAACAAAAAAAACTCCGTGAAATTATCCGTCCAATTATGTTTGTTCCAGAAGCTATGCCTGTCATTGAACTCTTAGCCAAATTCAGAGAAAAACAACTTCACATTGCTATGGTAATGAATGAAGAAAATCAACTCGTTGGTCTTGTAACGCTTGAAGATCTTATTGAAGAAATTGTTGGAGAAATCAGTGACGAACACGAATCAACCGTTGGTAAAATTATGCCAATGGGAGAAGGTGAATGGCTTGTTGATGCAACAATTACTTTAGAAAATTTAGGTAAATTTTTAGGAATTGCCTTTGTTTCTGAAGGTGCTGTTTCTTTGGCTGGATTTTTAACAGAACTATTGCAGCATATTCCACAAAAAGATGAAGAAACTACCTACCGTGGCTTTTTATTCCAAGTTCAAAAAGCAACACCGCTTCATGTACAATTTGTTCATATCTTTAAAAAATAAAGTCATAACTTTGCTTTTGTTGCTTGCTTTACCATCATTTTTGTGTTAAAAAGTTGGTTAATAATTTTAACACTTATCTGGGAAAAATATGCTTCTAACAAAAAAATTGATTTTCTCTTTTTCTACGGTTTTATCAACAAGCATTCTATTTGGAATGCAAAAAAACAATAATCCTGGTTTAAAATCGGTATGGGTACATAATCCACTTCCATATGAGGTTGAACTACAAAAATCATACCTAGAAGATAATGCTACCCGTCTAACCCTTTTCCTTCCAAAGTGCTATGAACCATCAAATATCAGCTTTATAACAAAAAAAGAAAAAGAAAGTATTAGCATATTAGCTCCAGATCATACACCAAAATATGGAAAACTCATTATCAGTAATACAACACAAGAACTTGCTACAATATACGCCTTAACTGATCCCGCAACTTTCCATACTCAACAAAAAAGTAGTAGCTGACTTTTCAGAGCATCAAAAATTCATTGAACTTCCTCACATCTACTTTCTATAGTTAACAAAAACATAAAAAAACAAAGGGAGTTCAATGAAAAAATCACTCGTCACGTTTTTTATATTCACCCTTGCCACAACGCCCATCATTGCCAAAAGACCAAAAAAAGAAAAACCGCCCAAAGAACCACGTCCAGCTTTAACGCACGAACAAAAACAGGCAATTGTTTCAAACGTTGCACAAGTTATGGGTGGCGTATGCACAATAGTGCAAGATCCTCACAATCACCACAACGTTGGTCTTTCTATTGCAAACATGATTCAAGCTCTTGTGAGTATTATTGTAGAAAAATTTGCGCAAAGAAATATCAATATTAATGATGAATTAATAACAGAAGAATCTATCTCCAAATTAAGCAAAGATATTACGCAAGAAATTACAGAAATCATTGTCACAAGAAATATGTTACGAAATTTGTAGAATATAAAATATATCTGTAAAAACCTGTATTTTACAGGTATATTTATTATCGTTGTTCAATACATAATTCTACAAGGTACTCAATGAAATATCTTATTTTAGCTACAACTCTCGTCGCAACATCAACCTGTTCACTCATTGCTATGGAAGATACCTATAAAGAAATGATAGATCGTATTAGCAATAAAGCTATAGGAAATCCGTCTATTACATTAGTTAATAACAGCAAAATTTCATTATGGATGGAAATAGGTAATTTAGAAAAAGACAACATACGTACGCGTATGTATTTACCAAAAGATGTAGCATTGACTTTCTCTCCATACACTGAACCATTTTGCCTTAAAGAACAATACTCCAAAGCAGGGGCGCTCATCGATCTTTATACAAAACGTCCAGAAGACGACAAAAACAATGGTCACAAACAGCTTTTAATTGGAGGAATATCAGAAATAAAATTTGGTGGCATGGTGTACATCAGCCATAATGACGACACAAATACATTAAAATTTACACACTTTAATAAACCTTCAAAAAAAGTAAATACATTAAAAACTATAAAAAGACATTCGACAAAATAAATACACAATATCTTGTAAAAACAGTGCTTTCAAAGTATTCTCTTCCACAAATTATACCCATCATACATAGGGGCTATTATGAAATATATGATGATCTCCGCAACTCTACTGCTGTCTATAATCTCGCATGCAATGGAACCTCAAAAAATTCAACTCAATCGTGGCATTCTTATCGCTATCGAAGGAATCGATGGTTCAGGAAAATCCACCCTTGCTAACCACCTTTATAACGCATTACAAAAAAAATATACTCACGTACATCTGACCAAAGAACCTGGTGATACAGAAATTGGAAAAAAAATACGTGAAATAGTACACACACCACCAACACCTCTGAATTCAAAAGCTGAATTTCTTCTTTTTGCAGCTGATCGCGCACAGCACTTCTTTGAAATGGAGCAACTTTTTCAACAAAACTATATTGTTATTTCCGATCGTCTTGCAGATTCATCATTAGCATATCAGGGATATGGAAGAGGACTTGATAAAGATAAAATCAACTTAATCAATCAATGGGCCATGAATAATAAAAAACCAGATCTTACTATTTTTGTAAAAGTACCGGTTGAAATAGCATTAGAACGCATTCAAAAACGTAATGAAACGATTTCAGTATTTGAAAAAAAATCATTGCTAGCAAAAGTTGCAGTTGGTTTTGAAACAATATATGAACAATATCTTGACAGCGCAGAATTTAAACGACAATTCAGAAAAGAAGCGCAACAATTGTATATAAAAAGTCTCGAAAGCACTCGAAAAACAAGTTTGACTTCTTATACAAAAAAATTCAATCTCACCACTCTCAATCCAACTGAATTTGAAACAATTCCTGCAAAACATGTCAAACTTATTACGGTTGATGGAACAAAATCAAAAGAAGAAATAGCTGATAATACAGTTGCTGTTGTAAACGAATGGATTAAACGTAATAATAACTCAAAAATATAGAATTTTATGGTATAATAGTAGTATAAACAGACATTTTTATTAGATATTTATACTACTATTATAGGTAAAATCATGTTTTTTACTCCACCACCTCCAGAACCTCCTAGAGCTCCTATTGTTACGGTCTGGGTTCATGGTACAAAACCTGATCTTTCTCCTTTCTTTAGCAAGATGACCAAAAATGTCCTTCTTCTTCTTTCTGATGACACCAAAGGTCTTTGTAAAATCAATAAACCAGAAACATACCATTACCCTTCTTTACGTGCTCAAGCACTTGAAGTTGCTGATCCGGTACATTTTAGTACTGAACATTTTTATACTTTTGGCTGGTCAGGCTTGCTTAATTTGCAAGCACGTAAAATTGCAGCTCAAGACCTTTTTAATGCTCTTAAAAACCTTGTGCTTGATTACTTTACACAATATGGTTGTGCTCCAAAAATTATTCTTATCTCTCATAGTCATGGTGGAAACGTTATTCTACATTTGGCGGAAATTGTTGATCCTGATGGCTTTGAACTGAAAATAGCAAAAGCTGTACTTTTAGCATGCCCTGTTCAAAACCACACCAATCATTTAATTAGCTCTTCTGTTTTTGAACGCATTTATTCATTACATTCCCATACTGATATGATCCAAATCGCTGACCCACAAGGATTACATCACCGCAAAGAAAAGATCACAAAACCCCTGCTATCTATGCGCCACTTTGATGCTCATCCAAAAATGGCACAAGCTTTGATCCGATGGAAAGAATATCCACTCTGGAACACCGAAGATCTTGCGATTGATAAGTTTGCACTCAAAGGCCTTGTTAGAGCTATTAATACACTTAACTATATTAAAAAAAGCCGTGGGCTCTTTCACGTTGAATTTGGCTTACTTCCATTTATACGCCAACTCCCTATCATCATCAATCAGCTTGATACTCTGTTTGATAATGGCGGTAATTGCTCTTCCCATAAAGATCATGACATCATTATTGAACTATAATTGACATACCTACCTTTTTTTTCATATACCTAAACAAAAGTTAAGGGTGTAAAAAGGTAAATAATGGGAAAACACAGTCCTATTCGATGTCAATTACTTCTTTTCTTACTCATATCTCTACCAGGATGTACTCATCGTCGACATGTTGACAAACAAAGATTGCACATTGATATACCTATGCAAACTAATGCTATCATAGAAACTCAAGAAGCTCCTCCTCTCACTATTTGGGTACATGGAACATTGATCATTTATACTCCGTCATATCACAAGATTTTTGGCAAACAAGAATGTATGTTGCCGATTAGTGCATTCCCTGAAGGACACCACTTCCGTGAAATTGCTGAAACAATTGCTCAGCATGATCCAGAGCATTTTCCTATTGAAGAATTTTATGTTTTTGGATGGTCAGGAAAATTAAGACAACAAGAACGGGAAAAAGCTGCTGTAGTTTTGCATGAAGAGATCATTAAACTGCAAACACAATATGAACAAAAATATGGGAAAAAACCAGTTATTCGGATTATTGCACATAGCCATGGCGGTAACGTTGCACTGAGTATGGCAAAAATCAAGCATACTCATCATCCACTCATCAAATCACTCATACTCCTTGCATGCCCAGTACAAGAAAGAACAAAACATCTTATCTGTACCCCTATGTTCCATCATGTATACTCACTTTACTCAAGCTTTGATATGATACAAATAATAGCACCCCAACTAAGACGATTGTGCACCAAATATGAATGCCCTCAAAGACAACATAAATATCATTATACGCTTATGCCTTTTTCAAACCGGGTTTTCCCTACCTATAGCCACCTTACCCAGGCTAAAGTTAAAATAAATGATCTTCCTATATCGCACACCAGGTTTTCAAGCACAAATTTTGTTGCTTTATTACCTACTATTCTTAAAAAACTCGATTCTTGGCACGAAGAAACTCTAGCCAATAATACCATTGCTAAACACAAGCTACTGTGCGTATATAACAGATAAAATTGCCAATTTGAATGATTTTGTTATGATTATAGGTATGAAAAACAATAATACCAAGATCCTACTCAAGGCAATTGTCTTGTTTTTTACCTTACAATTCCACTCGCTAAAACCACTCGAAATGCCTTGGTACCAACAGATTTTTAATGATGGCAATGAAGCATCGTATGCAACTAATTGCGCACATATCAACAGAATACAAAATATACATTGCGTGCTTCGTGCAGCCTATCACCGCTTATCACATAAAACATCTAACTTAAACAAAGTACTTGTCTCAATAAAAAATGAACTTGCAGAAATTGAACAGTGGATATTCAATCTAGAACAAGAAGCATTGCTTGCCATCAAAGAAAAATATCAGATCAGTAATGATATATGGCAAAAATATATGGCTGACGTGCATCGTATGAAAACTATCTATACAAAAAACTTACACAAAGATCACAACGTTACTCATGACCCAAATATTCCTGCCAATATTATGGAAACACTGATTGCTCTTTTACAGCAGAATGGAATCAACCCACAAAGCATTCATATAAAAATGGTAACTGATCAACAAACAATTGATGAAAATCCAATGACCATAGCTCGAGCGATAAATGTAGTATCAGTTTTTACTTCAGATAAATCAGAACAAAATTTTATTTCATACAATCATGAACCTGCAACAATTGAAATATTTCCCAGAATGCTCACGAAAACATCAACCGTAAATCTTATAAGTACCTGTGCGCATGAAATACAGCACGTCATTCAAAACCACAATATAACAACCATTATTCTGAATACATACCTAAGCCATTATTACAGTGTAACAAAAGAAGAGTTCTACCAAACTCCTGAATATCATAAACTTGCGCAAATTCATGAAGCACAAGCAGAAATTCTGTCTGCAACTAAAGATCCAAAAATAGCAGAATGTTTAAAAACAAAACGTGAAACAACATATTACCCTGATCATCTGTATGAAAAGCACTTCTATCATTTGGCTTATATCAATATGCTCTGGAAAGTTCATGGGTTGCTTGAATATCTTATTGCTTAACAGCCTTCACAATTGCAACAGCATCAATACCTTCAAACGCTAACAACTCTTCTGGTGAACCAGAACGTGGCAAATGGTTAACTGCGAGTGCATGAACGGTAATATTTTCATTACGCACTGCACTTATCACCGCTTCACCAATACCACCTTCAGGGTAATGATCTTCTACAGTGATAATAATATTACCAGATGCACGCGCAACAGAAATAAGCGTAGCCGCATCAAGCGGCTTAATAGAATACAAATCAATAACAGATAAAAAAACATTTTTCTTTGCCAGTATATCATACGCTTTAAGCGCTTCATGCAACGTAACTCCAGCACCAACAATACACGCAACATCTTTTTCAGATTTTCGAAGTACTTTGCAACCACCAACAGGAAACTGTTCATCATTATCATATAAAACAGGAGTTTCCATGCGAGTTGTGCGCAAATAACTAATGCCATCACTATAACGTGCCATCTGTTCAACAAGTTTGTGTGTACTCACGGCATCACTCGGATACAATACAATAGATTCAGGTAAACAACGCATGATTGCAATATCTTCTAATCCCATTTGCGATGGCCCATCTTGCCCAATTGATACGCCGCAATGTGATCCAACCAAACGTAATGCTGCATTACCAATTGCAGCCATTCTGATTTGATCATGTGCACGAGAAAAAAATGAACTGAACGTAGAAACAAATGGTATTCTACCACGACAATCAAACCCAACTCCCATTCCTACCATATTTTGTTCAGCAACAAAACATTGGAAAAATCTTTCAGGATGGATGCTTTCAAAAATTTCTGCATAGGTTGAATTTTTTACTTCTGCATCAAGACTTACTACCGCATCACAAATATCACCGAGCAATGCAAGTGCTGTGCCGTATGCTTTACGTGTTGCAACCATATCACCTTTTTTATATTTAGGTTTTTCCATAATCACAATGGTTGTTGCCCCACTGTATGCTAATGCATCTGGTTGTGGAAGTTGCGGTGTCCAGTCAAATTCTGCTTTGTATTGCGCAGCTTTTGGGAAATTCTTTTTTAAATTTTCTAATGCTTCTTTTTCTTTTTCAGCGGTAAACGCTTTACCATGAAACCCTTGCAAACCTGCAGCAAAATCAAGACCATAACCTTTAACCGTTTTTGCAATAATCATCACTGGTTTACCAACAACCTGGTGTGCTCTATCAATAACTTCCATCAGACTTTTTACATCATGACCATCAACATCAAAAACCTGCCAACCAAAAGAGGAAAATCTTTCTACATATTGCTTAATTTTATAATCAAGCATTGTTTCAGTACTTTGACCAAGATTATTCACATCAACAAATGCAATCAGATGATCAAGTTTGTAATGCTCTGCTAACTGCACTGCTTCCCATACGCTTCCTTCTGATGATTCACTATCACCCATCAAAACATAGGTACGAAAATTACGTTTATCAAGCTTGGCACACAACGCTTGACCAACACCAACAGACAGTCCAATACCAAGGGAACCTGTTGCTGTTTCAGCGTATTTAAAATGACGTGTTGGATGCCCTTCGAGCGGTGAACCAAACTTTCTGTATGTAAGCATTTCTTCATCAGATACTAAACCTAATTCACACCATGCAGCGTATAACAAAGGTGCTGCATGACCTTTTGATAAAATAAAACGATCATTATCAGGATTATTATAACGATAAGGATCATACCGCATAGCATAGAAAAAAAGTACCGCAACAATATCTGCTGCGGATAAACAAGATGTTGTATGACCTGATCCTGCTTGTGCTGGTAATTTTACCGACCAACAACGCAAAGCATACGCTTTATGTTCAATATATTCGATAAGATTATGTAATGGCTTCATCGCTCACTTTTTTTTAAAATTAACCCAACTTTTCTTGTTCAAAAAGATTCAAAGGTTTCATCATATTCAACAACTCTTCTTTATGACTTTCAAATTCATTTGGTTTCATCTCTCTCAGTCCTACTATGAACCATCCAAATTCTTTTGCATCAAATGTATCTGGGTAGAGCTGCTTCATCTGATAATTGAAGGCAGTGAATCTGTTTATCAACTGATTTTTAGTGATATTATTTTGTTCAGGCTGCATAGCATATGCAGAAAAAGAATGGAGCAATAAAAAGAAAAAAAACTGATGTTTCATAGAATACCTTCTGCTGTTACATATCAATTTCTCAACATGTAACAGCTTATACAGCAACTTTAAAACATCAAGTTAATATTGATACTATTATTTGTGCTGTTTATTCAAACTTTTTGGATGATTTCGACGCCAATTTTCACCACGTGCCCATGACATAGATCTTACTTTGTCGTAACTACCATGGCTCATACTGGTGCATTTATCTGATCTATACATATTGCGCCAATACTGTTTAATTCTTTGCGACCAACGGCGCTCATTATTCTGCTCAGAATTATCACGTAATTCGTGATTAGGAAGCTTCATAATATTCCCCCTTTTTTTAATACAACTTTATTCACCCTATTGTCATACTAATGCACTCCTGCTTTTAAAATCAATAACTTGAAATGAGTTTTGTTACATAAAACATTATATGATATACTAGTCAATAATTATTATGAAAAAAATTGCAAAATGGTACCAATCATTACTTAAAAGTCTACAGTTACAACTGTTTATATCTTTTATCTCACTCCCTTTTTTAATAGCGTGGGGATTACCTATATCTTTATTAACCCCTATCAGCACACTTCTTTTTGGTCCCTTTTTAACATGCTTTTTATTAGTATCATCACTTATTTTTTTCTTGGAACTTTTTTACTTACCCAATGCATTCTTGATCTGGTGCTTAGAACAGATCACCACATTCTGGCTTGCTTGTCTTAATCTGGAACAACGCGCATGGTTAATTGGATTTTGTAAACCTCCCATGATTATGCTGTTGTGTATTCCGCTCATTGCATTGGCTGTTGTACATAGCAAAAAAATAACCTCGATTATACATCGCACTGGATTACTTGGATTTGTACTGGTTGCCACTTGCATTGTTTTGAAATTATTTCCTTATACGCATGAGACAGTCACAACAATTGCCTGCAACAAAGGGCAATTAACACTCCTCAACCATAACAACAGTCTCACTATAATTGATCCAGGCTACATAGCATCTCGTCCTAATTATGAATCTTTTGTTTCATACACATTGGTTCCTGAAATTGTACAAAAAACAGGATCAATGCAAATTGATCATCTTGTAATATGTAAATTTAATAAGCGCATTCTTGATGCCGTTCAATTTCTTGCCACAAAAATGCATATCAAAAATCTTTATATACCAGCATGGCAAGGAAGAATTCCACCATTTGCATGGCGATCATACGCTATGCTCAAAAAAACAATACTCGCTCAGAATGGTAATATCAAATCTATATCATACAAAAAACAACTTAATAATGATCCTGCATGTAGGCTTTTTATTGAACCATCAACAGCTAAACATGTATGTTATTATGATGCGACATATAAGAGATTGTGTATTAATGGAACTATTGATAACAAAACAGTTTCATTGTAGAAAAGGGAGTCATGATGGATGAAATAACCGTATTACTTGTCATTGCATCAAAAGAATTTCAACAAATTGAATATGGTATAACAAAAAAAGTTCTTATTGATGCAGGATTTATTGTCGTCACTGCAAGTGATGGATTTGATAAAGCTGTCGCAAAAGATGGTTCCAAAGTTCACATTGATATCACGCTCAACCAAGTAAAAATTGATAACTATCAAGGAATATTTTTTATTGGTGGACCTGGAACACTTGAGCACTTAGATAACAATACAAGTTATAAAATTCTGCAAGACGCTGCACTGCAACACAAGCCAATCGGAGCTATTTGTATTGCAACACGTATACTTGCCAAAGCTGGTGTACTCAGAAATAAATATGCAACAGGATGGAATGAGGACGGTTTATTAAATGCTATATATGCAGAAAATGGTGTGGTTTATCTACCTGAAGAAAAAGTTATTGTAGAATCTAATGTTATCACCGCAACAGATCCTTCTGTGGCACAACAATTTGGCGAACAGATTGTAGGGTTGCTACAAAGTAAACAAACCTGGGGGTAAAATTTTCTATTTGATGTTTTACCCAGATAAAGTAAAATGAATATATAATTTTATTATACCTGGAGAAACTTCAAATGAACCAACAAAAACAGTACCTCAAAGTACTTATTCTGACTCTTTCCTCTACTGTTTCATCCAACAACGCGATGTTAACTTCTCTATTCAAGCCAACTTTAAAAAACATAGTCAAAGAACAAGAAGATCCTATATTTACAAAAATTAAAGAAATTAAACAATTAGCTACAGTAGATGATGTAGATCATGAAATACATAGAATCCAAGATGACATCTATCATGAAACACTTAAGGAAATTGAAGGCGTTACACATAAACCGTATAACCACTTACAATATTATTTTGATCTCCAAAGAATTATCGTAAAAGATCTTTTACAAACAGAAAACCCCTCTATTACTCAAAAACATAATAAAAACATTCCACCATCGATCTATAATGATATTGTATTTTTGCTCAGAAAAAATAAGATTGATCCAAAAAACATAACTCTCAAATATGAAATCACTTCTGAAGAAAATCTTTTAGCAAGTGCAAAAGGTGCAGAGTTTAATGCGCAAGATTTTCCTTATTTTAAAAAACCACAAATAAAACTCTTTTCTGAATTAACTAAAACATCCCGACTCAATCAAATGTTCACCTACCAACATGAATTGTCTCATATCTTATTACAACATAGTTTTATGCTCAGAGTTGTTCTTTCTCATGTTGATAATCCTGAAAATTTTAATACAGATAAATTAATATCTCTTAATGAAAGAGAAGCAGACGTTTACGCTGCATCAAAAAATCTATCAATTGCTCATGCTGGTATGGAAGATCGATGCACCTACGGACATGTCAATATTATTGATCCTATAAAACATTGTGACACAATGCTGATCATGTATGCGCTCATGCTGCAAAAAGAACAATTAGTACAAAAAGAAAGCCTCTAAAATTTAGAGGCTTCTTTTTATGTATAAATTTGTTACTTAGCAACCAAAACAGCTCTAGTCCTACTTCGCTAAAGCTCCGAAGGACGCTTAGCTATAAGAATAGCACGCGCAGGAGCGGCTTCAGTACCAATCACATTAAGCGGCAAACATACAAATAAATATTTACCCGCCGGAACATGTCCCAAGCGTAATCCTTCAATAATCGCCACATCTGCATGCATCAAATTTTCATGAGTTGGATGACCAGGTTGACTATGCTCAATACCAAGATAATCAATACCAACAGCTTTTACTTTTTTTTCAGCCAAATAAATCGCCCCACTTGCTTCAAGATACACAAAGTGTGGACTAAATTTATCCGTTGGATTTAAATCACTGTTTGCCGTGCGCAAAATCACAATTCCGCCTTCAACAATATCATTATCATGAGCAATCAAACAATCACGCGTAATACGCTCAGCGCATGTTGTCATATCAAGCACAACACAATCACCAATCAAACGATCAAGGTGCATTTCATCAATTGTTTTACCATCTTTTAGAAAATGAGATGGTGCATCAACATGTGTTCCTGAATGAGAACTGACATGCAATGCTGTTTCACGTACGCCATCGCGATTAAAATTTTTTATTTCTTCAATACCAACAATCGATCTATCTTTATATCCGGTTGTTGCTTTGCTGATTGGCCAACTAATATCAATTACTTTCATTATTTCCCTTTATTTTCTCGACACCGCATGTCCACCAAATTTATTACGTAACATAGCAACAATCTTTGTTGTATAATTACCGCCCGTTTTTTCTGACCATTCACGCACTTTTAATGATTCTTCTATAACCGGTACTGGTATATTCATTGCATGCGCTTGTTCAACAGTCCATTTACCCATACCAGTTGCAGCAACGTTACCTTTAATATCATCTAAATTTTGATCTTCCTTCATAATATCTTCAACAAGATCTAATATCCAAGAGCGAATAACTGAGCCATGATTCCACAATGATGCAATTTTCTCT
The DNA here is from genome assembly GCA_964636815.1 of uncultured Pseudomonadota bacterium. GTDB lineage: Bacteria > Babelota > Babeliae > Babelales > Vermiphilaceae > SOIL31. The sequence goes on along the minus strand of CAZWTF010000007.1, from coordinate 58,184 downwards.
AAATCTAAATGATCATTTTTAAATTGACCATTTTTCAGTACATCAAACCCTTCAGCGTATGCTTGCAACAAGCCGTATTCTATGCCATTGTGTACCATCTTAACATAGTGCCCTGCACCAGAAGGTCCAACATATGCATACCCACCTGGTGTTGCAACAGCTTTGAATAATGGTTCAACTCTATCATATGCTTTTTTATCACCACCAACCATCAAACAAAATCCATTTTCACGTCCATGAATTCCGCCTGACGTTCCACAATCTATAAAATAAAGATCATTCAATGCAAGCTCTTGTGCACGACGCATAGAATCACTAAATTTGCTATTGCCACCATCAATAATAATATTTCCTTTTTTAAGCATAGGATGCAATTGCGCAATAACTCTATCAACAAGTTCACCTTGCGGAACCATCAACCAAAAAACATCAATATTTTTACCTGCAAAATCATGCATAGTTGCAACAACCTGAACTCCATCTTTTGCAGCTGCTGCGCAACTATCAACACTTAGATCAAAACCAAAAATTGAAAATCCTGCCTTTACTGCACGGTACGCAAGAGCTTCGCCCATTCTTCCCAACCCTATAATCGCGATATTCATGATCTCCACCTCATTCCATGTTTTTGGGTAAATTGTTGTTCTTCTTGTGGACCTTTTGATTTTTTTTCATACGTAAACAGTGGTAATTTTTGCTTTTCAATTACATCAATCAATTTCCATGCATGTTCAATTTCATCAAATCGTACCGATATTGATTGTTCACCACGTACAATTTCTTCAAGTAATACTTCGTATGCTTCTGGTGTTTGTAATCCAAAAAGACATGAATGACAAAATTCCATACCAACCGGCATCATCTGATTTACTGTATTTGGTTTTTTTACATTCAATGTTAAAACAAACGTTGCTTCAGGTGATATTTGTATCGTCAACCAATTAGAATCAGTTGGACACCCACGCATCAATAAACAATCAACTTGTTTAAATTTTATATGAATAATGGTTTCTTTTTTATCTAAATTTTTACCCGTTTTTAAATAAAAAGGAACACCCACCCAACGCGGTGTATCAACAGCAAGTTTTAATGATGCATAAGTATCTGTATTTGAATCTTTTTTAACATGCGGTTCATCAGTATACCCATCATACTGCCCTAAAATACCATCAATAAATTTTACTTTTTCTAACACTTTTACTCGCTCTGCACGAATATAATCTCCCGTTAATTTTTCCGGCGATTCCATACATATCAATGCAAGAAGTTCAAGCATATGATTCTGCACAACATCACGCAATGCACCATACGCATCATAATAAACGCCGCGGCCTTCAAGACCTACACTTTCACTCAAAATAATTTGCACCTGGTCAATGTATCTGTTTGACCACAAAGGCTCAAGAACACAATTAGTAAAGCGAATCATAGCGATATTACTAACAACCTCTTTGGTCAAATAATGATCAATACGATACACTTGTGATTCATCTATATTTTTTTTAATACATTCATTAATTTCATGCGCTGATTGCAGATCATGTCCAAACGGTTTTTCATACACAATTCTATGCCATGCTTGATCATGCTTTTCTTTCCGCTGCAACAATCCAACCTCAGCACTATTATGCGTAATGGGGCAAAAAAAGTTTGATCCCGTTGCAAGATAAAAAAGACGGCTTCCGGTTATTCCATTTTTTTCTTCACATTCATGAACAAAAACATGCAACGATTCAAAATCAACAGGTTTATTAAAATCAATTTTTTTATAATAACTCATCGCGCGCAAACCATTCCAGACCGATTCATCTCTATCTTGAACAAATGGTTGTGCTGCATCAATCATCTGATCGGAAGTTACATCATCAAAAGCCGCACCAACAATTATCACTTTTTCTAACTTATTTTTAACAAAAAATTGATACAACGCTGGCAAAATTTTACGCTTGCTCAAATCCCCCGTTGCACCAAAAAGAATAATCGTTACGTTTTTCATATCTTCTCATATTCAATGTATAAAAAATCTTATTTTCTTTCTTGTATCAGCTTAACCTATCTGAGATTCCTTTCAAATGAAACCCTCTTTATTCAAATAATAATAATACAGGTGAGCACCACAACCCTTTTTACATAAGACAAAACTTGCTAAGCATTTCAATTTGTAGTAAATTATTCACATGAAACGAATTAGGATATATATTCTTTAAAAAAGGAAACTTATATGAATAGTATTAAGCTCATACTATTTACCTCCACACTTATCACATCACATACTTTTTTTGGTATGGGAATGCAATCTCTCCGCAACAATCTTCCAAAAAAAGATGCGTACTACACCTGGCTTGCTTTAAAATATTTAAATGCAGAAGACCAGGAACAATTTTTTGCAGCACAACATACGATAAAAGACTCCAATTTAGGCAAAAGTGATCCAACACCACTTGCATACATAGAAAAAGCAATAAAAATAAAAGAAGAAAAACGCACAAACTACATTCGTAAAAGACGTAAAACAGCATAAGTTGTTATAAAAAATATAATATCCTCTTGCGCAATAAAGTAACTTTGCACAAGGGGATATTTTTTGATTATTACAGTAATATTTGCTACAAAAGATGAGGACTTTAAAAAATTATTATCCAAAAAAGGATCCTCATGAAATACACGCACTTCTTACTGCTCTCTCTTGTTGTTGCAACATCAATTAATTGTATGGAAACAAAACAACAATGGGAAATTATCAAAACATTCAATCAAACAGGAAATGTTCGCGCAGTCGATTTTAACCACAACGCCTTAACTTTGGCTGTGGCTTCTGGTGATATGAAATCACATCTCTTTAATGTTAAATCAACACATGAAATTCAATCTTTTGATAATCATAATGAAATTACCAGAGCAATTTGCATTCATAACCATATAGTTGCTACGGGATCTGATGATGTTATGGCACGCGTGACCAATGCTGTTAACTGCAAAGAAACACATTCTTTTGAAAATAAAGATGAAATAAATGCAATCAAATTTAATCATGCTAGCAATCAACTAGCTGTAGCTGCAAACCATACAGTACGATTATTTGGTCTAGGTGAAAACAAAAGACTCATCAGCATTCAACACCAAGATCAACCCATCTCAATATGCTTTAACAAATATGACAATCTCATAATCACTGCCTCTCTTAACAAAGTGCGCATGTTTGATATTAGAACAAAAGAAAAAGTGAAATCTTTCTATCGCAATAGTCGTTACATTGCATCTGTTTTAACCAACTCTGACAATGAAATTTTAACCGTAGAAACACCGGGAAACACAATTCAAATCTATAATGACACTACCAAAGAAATCATAGACACTCACATTCCCGTTACTGTAGAGCCAGAAAATAGTTTAGACCGCCTCTATAATGGAGAACCTCTTTTTGCAACCTGTTTGCATCCAGAAAAAAAACTCTTGGCACTGGGTTTATACGACAAAGCAGTTATATTTGCACAAAATAATCAAAAATAAATTCAACCATAAGAGAACAATGTATGGCAATACGTACACTGCTTGCAATCTTCATAACTTGCAATGCATTATCAACTTACAACTGTTTTAGCATGGAACTACAAGTTCAAGATAATACAATTACACCTTTAAACAATGGATTACTCACCATAGTATCTGGTACAATAACAAAAACTGGATACAAGTATGACTGTATGGGTTCCGAAAAAAGAATCGAAAAAACTTTTAACAAAACTGATACTTTAACAAATTTATTACATTGTACTGCATGCACGCATGATAATAGCCGATATACTCAAGCATACTTTACCCCCATCATTATAAAACTTACTATTAAGCAGCCAAATAGCTATATAGAATATCTCGGAGAATTTAATAAATTCAACACACATCGTCATGAAGCCAAAGCAGCTATTGTTCAAAATAAAGCACTTTTTTGGGCACATCAAAAAGGATTTTTAATATATTCAATAGATCAGCAACCAGATCCCAGCATATGCGAACACATCAGCCGCATGTTAAAAACCAAAAAGATAAAATTGGAAATATCTCGATAAAGGAGTTTTTTATGTTAGCACGTGTACTTTTACTATTCATCGCTCTCAATGCAATATCAACGAACAACTGTTTTGGTATGGAAAACAACACAGAACTCAAAAATGCAGCAAGCATTCCAAAAGATGACAACCCTATCCTCTTGAATGACGGATTGCTCACGGTAATACCTGGCAAAATAACAAAAAAAAGCTGGAAATTTGATCATTTGTTTAGTTCTGGTAGAGAGGTCACAGAATTTCATCAAATAAACGATACTGTCATAAATTTATGGTCTTATAGAGTCAGCGCCAGCGAAGGAGGTTGGGAAAAATATTTTGCACCACTCATCATAAAAGTTACCGACCAAACACCAAAAAAATTGCTCTACCTTGGCGCACTGGACAAAAAATCGCATCGAGAAGCAAAAAAAGCTATTGATAAGGAAAGAGCTCTGTATTGGCCATATGCACAAGGAGTCGTGATATACTCCATAAAAGAACAACCAAATACAAACATAACAAAATATGTAAAACAACTGTTAGATAATAGAACATATGAAATGACAATACCTGAACAATAAAAGTTGATAAAAAAATAAAAAATCTCTTGCGCAATACAATATTTTTGCACAAGAGATTTTTTATTTTTCTGCTTTTTTTAATACGTGATATACTGAAAAATATAACATTTTGAATAATAGAGGAATTTTAATGTTAACACGTACACTACTTGTGATATTGACAACTTTCAATGCAGTATCAACATACAACTGTTTTGGCATGGAGATAGCAAAAGAAAACGAAATTATTCCTCTCAATAATGGACTTCTAACAATAATACCAGGCATCCTTAGTAAAACGGGCTACAGAGGTTGGCTCAGTAATACAAGAATTATTTATGATAGTTCTCAAAAAAAAGATAGTTTAATAAATCTTCTTTATTATAAAAAACAACTTAGCAATGACAAAGGGGCTAATGATTTTGAAATATTTTGCCCTCTCACCATTAGAGAGTCAAATGGATTGATGGAAAACCTTGGGCAATTTGATGAAACAACACATCGTGAAGCGCTAGAAGCTATTCGCTTTGGAAAAGCAATTTACTACGCTCAAGAACAAGGAGCCTTAATATATTCTCTTGATAAACAACCAAATCCAATCGTATGCAAAAGTCTTAATAATACATTAGAAAATGCTAAAAATAACGATATAAAATTACCTCAATATCTTTTAAAATAAATACCTATTCACCATCATGGCAAAAATCAAACAATTACCACCACATGAAGCACAAAAAATTGCAGCCGGAGAAGTAGTTGAACGTCCTGCAAATATCGTCAAAGAACTCATCGAAAATGCAATTGATGCTGGAGCAACGCGCATTGCTTTGTATGTTGAAGATGGTGGCAAACAATTGATTCGTATTATTGATAATGGTTGTGGCATGGATATAACAGATGCGCAACTCTGTTTTGATCGTCATGCAACAAGTAAAATTAGCCATGTAGATGAATTAGAAACAATTGATACATTCGGGTTTCGTGGAGAAGCACTTGCCAGTATTGCATCAGTCAGTCAGATAACATTAATCACCAAAGAAGAACAATCACTTGAAGGCACCAAAGTTGTTGTTGATGCGCAAAAAATTATTGAGATAAACTCTATCGCATGTGCAACAGGAACTGACATAAGCATTCGTAACTTATTTTTTAATGTTCCTGCACGTAAAAAATTTTTAAAAACAACGCAAACAGAGTGGCGTGCAATTCAATTGCTTTTTAATGCATTCTGTTTTGATTATCCACATATTCATTTTTTTCTGTTTTCCGATGGAAAACAAGTATTGAATTGCCCAAAATCTTCTGACTTGCAAAACCGTGCACTGCAAATTTGGGAATCGCAAACCAACAATCATCTTTTAGATTTACAAGTAACTGAAAAAGAGTTTTCTATTTCTGGAGTTATCTCTGATCATCAATATTACCGCTATGATAGAAGTGGTCTTTATTTTTTTGTTAATAAACGTTGGATCAAAAATCAACATTTAAGTAACGCATTTATCAAAGGATATGCAAATGTTCTTCCCGCGGGCCGCTATCCTGTGGCAGCAATACACATTACAATCGCGCCTAATGAAGTTGACATTAATATCCATCCACGTAAAGAGGAAGTAAAATTTTTGCATCCTCGACGAGTTGAACAAGCATTACAACAAGCTGTTAAAGCTACTCTTGAACAAAATTTATCTCAGCATTTAAAAAAAGATGTTACGTTTAAAGCTGCGCCGCAGTATTCAACGCAGCCTCAACAATTTAGGCCCTTTGATTTTGATAGATCGTTCGCTCATTTCGACAAGCTCAATGCGAACGGATTGGCGGACAGGCAAGCGTTTACTACTGAGTATAGTCAAAGTATCAATGCGAACGAATTAAATAATGTATACTCAACTCCTTCTTCATTTGAATTTGACTCTCCTCCGTTCGTGGTGAGCTTGTCGAACCATACGAACACAACTTTATCCGCTCCCGACAATAAAACAAACAATATTGAAACAACACAGCTTGATTTACAAGTACAATCTGATTCAGATACTTCTTTATGCAACACAACCACACCCGCTGAATCATACCGCCTCATCGGCCAATACAACACAACATACATTCTCGTAGAAAAAGAAGATGGATTATTCTTGGTAGATCAACACGCAGCACATGAACGTATTTTATATGAGCTATTTTCTCAACGCTTTGAAGAAGTTTCTACTATACAGTTACTCTTTCCACATATCATTACATTGTCAGCATACGATATGAACATCATAACCCCACACTTGGATATCTTTGCCAACAATGGCATTATCATTGAACAGTGTGCAAGCGATCAGCTCAGAGTAGAATCTCTGCCTGTACACCTTAAAGATCAATCACTTGATGATATAATCAAAACAACAATCGCAGCAATCACAGAAAGCAATGTATTAGATCAACAAGAACTAAAAAAAACAATCAACAATAAATTACAAGCTCAAATGGCATGTAAAGCTGCTGTTAAAGCAGGCGATACACTTACTCAAGAAAAGATGGAACAGCTGTTACGTGATTTAGAAAAAACAGCCAACCGATTTTCCTGTCCACATGGAAGGCCAACCGGATGGCTGTTATCATTATCTGAAATTGAAAAAAAATTCAGACGACGTCTGTAAAAAAAATTATTTTTTTGCAACAAAGTTACGGTAATAACATGCATATGCAAGTGTTGATATTGGCCATGTAATAACGATACCAATACCACTTGAAAAGCCAAAGAAAATAATAATTTTAATTGCCGCCCAAAAAGCAAATATATCCCATACATGATCTTTGGTCATTGCCCAACTCATTTTCAATGCACGAATAGGACCAGCATGCTTATCAACAATAAAATATGGGAAAAAAGCAAAGCGTAACAATGCAATAAATCCTGGTAAAACAAAAAAAATCCATCCAATCCAAACCATTAAAGCGTATACAATCCATCCAACAAGAGCTGAAGGTGTTAAGCTCAGACAAGAGAATAGTTTACTAACAGAGCTTTCATGATGATCATGCAAATCAAGTGCAATTTTTCTAAATCCCAAATCAAGTGCAATCAAGAAAAGTATCAGTACAATTGTTGAAATAAGTACTGAAAAAAGATTAGCCGAAACCATACTCATCAATGCTGCACCAGAATTATATGCAACTGTTGCGCATTCATAACCAGCACACCCCTGATAATCTTGCAATGCTTGTGAAGAAAAAACAGCTCTAATAAAGCCTCTATTCAACAAAGCAAGAAATCCACCGACTATGACAATACTGAACAATCCAGACAAAAGCACCATCACAAAAAGACGCACATGCTCAATTAACTCTTTAAAAGCAAAACCTATTGCTTCTAATACGTGACTTTTTTTTCCGTGCATTGCACCACTCCTTTTTTAAAATAAAACAGCATTATGAATAGCATTCAAGCACATTACTGAAAAAAATTGCAAGCCATTGAAAGCTTTTTTACGAATTAATTACCTTGCACAATCGATACAACAATCTCTTCTTTATCAAAATGATCTTTTAATTGTTGCATCAAAACTGCAGGCGCTGATAAGAATTTTTCTGTTGCAACCCAAACGCGTACCTTCAAAAAAGTTCTCATTTCAACATCAAAATCATGTTGCCCTAATTTATGCACCATCACAACCATTGCCGGATCTTTTAAAAAGAGATCATTACTTGCAACAACTTGTTTGATTGTATTTCTTGCACGTTCAACATCAACAGTATAAGGTATTGATACAATGCAATCTATGCGTTTAATAGGATAATACGTCAAATTACTTAATGACTGTTTTAACATAGTTTCATTAGGCAAACGCACCAATTTATTATCAGATGTACGCACATGAACAGAAAGTAAATCTATTGATTCCACATACCCAACAACATCACCACTTTTGATGATATCACCAACTGAAAATGGACGTTCAAGCAATAAAAAAAATCCACTAATAATGTTAGAAACTGCTGTTTGTGATGCAAAACCTATTGCAACACCCAACACTCCTGCAGCCCCAAGCAATGCAACAACATTAAAACCTAACTCTTGTAATACAGTTATAAAGATCAACAACAATCCACCATAAAAAATAATCCTGCCAACTAACACACCCGCATGTTGCGAAAGATGCTTAGTACAGAATGCTGCCAATATTTTACTCACCCAAAATATAAAGGGAATCCCACCTATTATTAATATAAAAATACGCAGGCAATGTCCTGCGTACAACGCTATAATATCATTCATTATTTATCTCCACTGATTAAACCAACGGCCACTGCCGCTGCGGCTTGCAAGCATTGGCAACAACAATTGTAATGGTGGCAATCCACGAAGACGTAAACCGTAATTAATTAATGATAATGCAGCAAGTGCAACAAAAACGCGTACTAGTAAATCACCTAATGCAACCGTGATTACTACAATACCGATGATGATGCAAAATAAACCAACAACATGATTATAATTAACCTTAGACATGATACTCCCTAAAAAAAAGTTACATTATTAATACATTCTATCTTAAAGAGACAAATTAAACCAACAGAACAATGCTCATAATTGCTTTCTAAAATGAAGATATATTATCCTAAAAAGAACATATTTAAAAATTGGAAAATGTATGAGTCAAAACAACGGATTGCTTTTATTCCCCCACCAACTTTTTGAGAATCACGAATTAATCGATACCCATTCATATATCATATTAGCTGAAGACGCACATTTTTTTCATGCATTTTCATTCCATAAGCAAAAACTTATCTTTCATCGGGCAACAATGCAAGCATATGCTCAAATGCTTAAACAAAAGGGGAAGTGCGTAATCTATTTTGAACATGATACCTGTAAAAAAAACCTACTACATCTTTTTACATCTTTAAAAAAAAATAAAATTGAACTCATTAATTATTTTGATGTTATTGATATAGCACTTGCGCAAAAAATTATACGTGATGCAAAAAAAGCAAAAATAATAATCCAAAAATATGAATCACCCTCATTTTTTTTATCTTCTCCAGAGGCTACCGCGTACTTTAAAAATAAAAAAAAATATTCCATGGCACCATTTTATCAATATATGCGTAAAAAATATGATATTTTAATGTACAACGGAAAGCCAATAGGTGGAAAATGGAGCTTTGATACAGAAAATCGTCAAAATTTTAATCAAAAAATACCATTTCTAAAATCACCTACACATAATAAATCATCATTCGTTAAAGAAGCACAAACGTATATCAAAAAATATTTTGACAGAAACCCTGGCTCCTTAGATACATTTATTTATCCAGTAACGCACAAACAAGCACGTAACTGGCTCCGTTCATTTTTAGAAAAAAAATTACATCTCTTTGGGACCTATCAAGATGCAATGCATACCGATCATCCGTTTGGATTTCACTCTCTATTATCACCACTTCTCAACAGCGGTCTTTTACTACCTGACTACGTTATTAATGAAACAATTCTATATGCACGCAAACACAACATACGGATTAATAATATTGAAGGGTTCATTCGTCAAATTCTTGGTTGGCGAGAATTTGTACGTAGTGTCTATATTACTGCTGGCAAACAACAACGCCAGTCAAATGTATTAAAACATACAAATACATTACCAAAAAGTTTTTGGGAGGGGACAACAGGCATTGATCCAATAGATAATGTTATTGCGCATGTTTTAAAATATGCCTATGCACATCATATCCAACGACTCATGATTCTTGGCAATTTTATGCAACTAACAGAAACTCATCCAGACCAAGTTTATACCTGGTTTATGGAATTATTCATTGACGCATATGATTGGGTAATGGTCCCCAATATATACGGTATGAGCCAATATGCAGATGGTGGAATAATGACAACAAAACCCTACTGTTCAAGCTCTTCTTATATTCGTAAAATGTCGAATTATCCAACTGGTACATGGACAAAAATATGGGATGCTCTTTATTGGTGTTTTATAGATAAACATAAAAAATTATTTGCACAAAATAGACGTATGGTATTTGCAATGGCAACACTGAAAAGAATGAAGCCAATAAAACGTCAAGAACTAGATAAAATTGCAAAAAATTATTTTAAAAGTATAAAAACAAAAAAATATACATCATAAACCTCTTTTTTGTATTTGAATAAGATTCACTCACCAACCCTCTTTACAGTTACTAATAATTTGCTATGATACCAGAAAACAGTTTGTAGAAATATAAGAAATAATAATAGAAAATTAACATCTAATAGTAGAAAGGTTTTTACAAACAAAAAAAGCAATAACAGTGTTTCCTTTTATATAACAACTAACCACTTCTCTGATAGGAAAAAACATGACATTATATTCTTTCTTACCAAGCTGTTTTGCGCAGCGTTCTGATGCATTACACTTGTCTCTTTGTGAACATGATAATCACAACAAACCAAATGTGAACGTCGACGTTTGGGAACTTTTAATTCTTCTGCAAAGAATTATCATCATACTCTACAAAATTTTTAAAAAATTTAAGATCTTAAAACTTATCAAAGCATTAGTTTAAAACACAAAAATCCCTTTTTATGAATTACCATAAAAAGGGATTTTTTTATAATGTATGAAGTTCTTGCAGAATGAGCAGCTAAATTTTATTAAAATCTAAAAGTCTAAGCTAATAGCTTCCATAATTCCCATATTCCAACCGGAAGCAATATTACACTTGCTGCTAAAGGCAAACCAAACGATTTATTAAAACATTTGTCATTGGTTAATAATAAATTCCAATGCTCTTTTGCTTGTTGTTCTTGTTCATAAGAAAAGTGTGAAGGAATAGTTATTTTATAACTTTCTTTTGTCGTGATGGAATTAAATCCAACTTCATTTTTTGTTACTTTATATACTTTAACACCCATCTCATTAAGCATTTTAATTTGGCGATTAACCTCTTTAAAACCTAACCACCCTTTTTTTAAATCTTTACATGCTTTCCAAGTACAAATAATTCCTGCTACAAAAATCAGTATTGTGGCATTATAGTCAGCATTGGTAGAAGAGGGAGAAGACAGTATATGCGGGGTATTTAGAGTTAATAAAAGAATTAAGATTTTTTTTAACATGTTTAGACTTTCCTAAAAAATATGTTCTCAACAAAACAACATTCTCGTATAAGTCTAACATCTGTATAAACTGCGGTCAAAAGCCCCCTTAAAAGAGCCTCTCAGACGATCTCTACAGATGCATGAAGATACCAATACAATTGATGGCGATTTAGCGCATACTATTATTAGTTCTTATGTTAGAACCTTTTTTGACGTTTATTTAAAACAACAGAATGCATCATTACTGAATAAAAATGCATCACGCTGATCTGATTCTGTTGCGGTTAATTATGATTAACATAGTCAAGTTTCTTACTATCATATTGTAGTGATAATTGATAAAATTATCACGCATGTTTACAAATCTCTATCAATGATTAAAAGGAAATTATGTTGATACAATATGTTATGACATTTTTAATAGCAAGTTCATTTCTTACGCATTCAATGAATGCGGGTTTTGAAGATATTTCTCACAAGGCAACTCCCGCAGAAATGCGTCGATTACTTGCTCTTGAACTTTCTAATATGTTCAGTACAGAGGTATCAGAATACAATCAATTTAAAAAAATTGTACAAGAATCAAACGAAGCGTTTTTACAAAAAAATCCTAATCAAATTATTGATGCTGAAGATCGAGTAATGGCTGAAAAACACGGTGCTATCCGCGTAGGAACACCTACTGAAATGCACATAGTAACAAGAATATTCTCTGTTTTTGGTATGTATCCAGTGGGATTTTATGATTTAACACAACTGCCTAAAGGTGCTCTTCCGATGATTGCTACTGCTTTTCGACCTATAGATGATAGTATTGAAATAAGTGCTTTTCGAATGTTTTGTTCAATGCTTCATCCAGCATATATAAAACCAGAGATAAAAGAAGATGTTATGCAGGTCCTTGCGCAAAGAGGTGAAAACAATCCTAAGTTTTCTGAAAAATTAAAAACACTATTATGCATAGCTGAAGAACAAGGATTAACTTATGTACAACTCAAAGAATTTGTAACAGAGGTAGTAAATGCTTTGAGAATAAACATACAAAAGCCAATTTGTTTTGATCTTTACAAAGCACTGCGCAAAGAAAATGATGTTTTTGCTGATATCGTTTGTTTAGGTATTAATATTAATCACCTAACACCACGTGTTTATGATATTCAGGATGCTACCAATCGCTTACAACAGGCTGGCATACCTATGAAAGATGGTGGCATTGAAGGACCTCCTATTTGTGATGCTGTCCCTGTCTTACTTAATCAAACTTCACGAAAAGCTCCTGGAGAACCCTTATTTGTATCCAATGATAAAGCTATTTTAGATCTTCCGTTAGAATCATCACAACTTAACCTTTTAAAAAAAAGTACACCAAAATTGGTTTTAAAAGCAGGCGAAACAGTACACGCATATCTTGATAGAATTCAAATTGCGCTGGAGTCTGCACCGTTGGTAGAGATTGAACATAAAGCACGTTTTGGCGAAATTGAAGCACGTGGCATTGCCTTAACTCCTAAAGGTGAGGCATTGTATCATTCGCTATTAGCCGCTGGACGGTTTCAAGCAGAATTTCCTCAAACTCATACAGAACTTTTTACGGCAAAGTTAGCATATTATCGTCTGCACATTATCAATCAGGAGATAGATACAATTAACATTGATCAAGAGAATATTCATGATTTCATTAAAAAAGGATTTGTAAAACTTATTCCTTTAACGTATGAAGATTTTTTAACAACAAGCGCTGCCGGAATTTTTACATCAAATTTATCATCTGGAGTAAGTGATATCAGCAATGAAATCAAATCGCAATCAGCTGACAATCAAATACTCTTAGAGACTGCTATGGGTAGACCGATTATTGATCGTCATAAATTGTGTCAAACGCTTTGCCACGGCGATGGGAATTAATCGCACTTTGGTAAAAGAAATATTTATAATAATGTTCATTGCTCAAAAGCATAAAAAAAAAGAGCTGTTACTTAAAACAGCTCTTTTAATTTTTAAAATCAATCATTTGTGGCGCAGCCAGACGAAGCTCGCTAGAGCGAAGACTGGCATCCCATACAGGACTATTTTATAACTAATAACGCTGAAAAAATAGGGACAATTTTTAGCTTACCCACAAAAATGCTTTGCTAATTACTCAAATACTTGATTTTTATAGCTCTCTAGAAGCTTTCATCTCTTGATATATCTTATAAGATACTGGAGTCCCAATTTGTCTTAACAATTGTTCTATAGCAGATTTTAATGCAGGGGAGCTTAAATTGCATCCCAATGCAGTAAATTGCTCTGTGAGATAGGCTATCTGTAACATTATTTGATCACGTTCTCTTTGTTCACTGGAAACAACAGGCCAATTTTCTTGCGCCTTAGAGATAGAAACTGTTGAAATTATCAATAAAAAAAGAGCGGATATAAACTTTTGTTTTTTAGTCATTTTTAGACCCCCCTAAAAAATACGCCCTGAACAGAATAACTTCTTATTATAAGTCTAACACCCGTATAAATTGCGGTCAAAAGCCCCCTTAAAAAGAGCTCTAACAGGGGATCTCTACAAATACATGACAAGCCGCACCTTCACCAAAACCTCGAAAGCCAAGCGGGTGCTTACTGCTGCTGTGTCCTACGTAGCTTGATGCGAAGTAGGAAGCAACCTAGAAGCATCAGAACTATCGCAAAAAGAAGGTTTAAAGCGGGTAATATTAGATTATACTTGCACAGGCTGCTTATAAAATAAATCCAACCTGAACAATTACCCTCATAAATCAACCTTTTATAAAAAATTTGTTTAATACAAAAAAATCATTACAATGAAAAATAACAGTGTTTTCATAATATATTCTTTTCGAGGTAACCACATGTCGTATACACGTCATACTATTCTTGTATCCATATTATTTTTCCAAAATTCCCTATCAAACGATTCTATCGATTCTAACAATGTTCAGCAGGTACATTTCGACATAAAATCATTGTATGCACCTGAAGTACCAGAAGAAGTTCGTAAAAAAATTATGGATGAAATAACTCAACAACAAAATCCTGATTCCACAAAAAAAGATGAATCTTTTACTGAAGCCGATATAGAAGAAATGGAATTTGTTTTTAAATATTCCCCCCAAGAAGCACAGTCTATTATTAATTACTTACAAGACCCTAATTATTTTCCAGGCATTAAAAATTATAGGGCAATATTTTTTGTTGGTGAACCAGGTACAGGAAAATCAATTACAGCTAAAGCCATTGCATATAAAATGATACAAGAAGGATGGGAATACAAAATTATATCCAGCACCTCTCTTCTAGGCGAATATCGCAATCAAACAAGTGTACGATTAGAAAATGAGTTAGAAAAAATTAGAACTTCTAATAAGCCAACTATTTTAATTATCGATGAATTAAATCAATTGCTTGAAAATAGTAATAGTACACATCATGATACTGACACAGTATCCAAATCTTTATGGTCATTTCTTGATAAACAAAAAAGTAATAACAATTTTTGTCTCATTGGCACGATGAATCGTATCAATAAAATACCTCAGCAAGTCAAAAGCAGAGTCTATTTCATAGAATTTGATTTAATGACTGACCCTAAAATAAAAAATAATATTATTCGTCGAAATTTAACCAACCAAAAAACTAAAATCAACCCAGAAGTAACTGATGATTTCTTGGATAAAGAGCTAGAAAAGATTTTTCCTTATTCAGGGCGTGAATTAGAAAAAATATCAGATGAAATATTAATCAAAAGTAAATTAAGTAATATAAAGTCCTCTATAGTAAATATCAATAAAGATTCTATTTCCCAAGGAATAGCTACCTATCTAAGAAAAAAAACAAAAGAAGAATACGATATTAAAGAAGAAACAGATGAAGAACGACAAAATCGTTATCATCAAGAAACTTTAAAAATGCACAAGGAACACTTTACTCACCAACAAATGACACAGATATTTTTGAGTTATATGAACAACCCATTATTACAAATCCAAACACGTATTCACGGCATGGAGGGTCTTCTATTAACTATGACGGACGAACAAAAACTACTTTGGATAGATATAATGAAAAACACTGACGCAAGAAAAGCTGATGAAAAAAAGGCCGCTGATGAAAAAGCAAAGAAATGGTTTTGGGAAAAATAAACATCATGAATAAACTTATATTAATCATTTCAATAACTTTATTTAATCACTTATTATCTGCTCAGGAAAAACAACAAGTGCCAACTGACAAATCTGTGCATTTTAATCTGACACCATTGTATATACCTGATCCTGAATATTTTCAGAAAAATGCAGAAGACCAACAAAATGCAATAAAAAAATATATTGATCAAGAAAATCAAACAATAAACAAAACTCCATTACCAAGACCTGCGAGATGGATTTTAGAGTCGTCAATGGAAAATGCTCCAAAGTTAGTAAAAGGAATTTTTACCTATTTACAACTACGTTCACATCGCTCTATTTCAAATCAACCTATTATAAATATACCATCTTTTCATCGTTTTATTTTGGTAGGACCACCAGGATCAGGCAAAACAACGCTAGCCTGCGCAATGGCTGAAATACTTGGATATTCTTATACATTTATTCCAGCAACAAACTTTTTAGGTAAATTTAGAAATGATACTGCTGTTAATCTACAAAATATCTTAAATAAATATATTGGTGATGGATCAAAACGAGTCATTATTATTGATGAATTACACAAATTATTTGAACACTATAAAAGCGAGCAAACCGATCATTCACAAACCGCTGCAGCCTTTTGGCTCATGCTTGATCATATAGAAAAATTCTTTCCGAATATCATCATTATTGGTACTGCTAATAATGTTGATAAGCTACCCCCAGAAATTAAAAGCCGCTTTGCAGGAAAAGTTATTAACATACAAGCACCTAGCAAAGAACAAATGATTCAAATCTTTAAAAATAGTATTGCACATGACCAATCAATAGAACTCGATCCATCAGTTACTGATGCATTTATTGCAAAAATGATACAACAAACACAACAGGATTCGCTACGTGATATACGGTCATTTATTGATTCAGCAAAAATATTTTACTATGCAGAGCAAACTACTTCCAATCCAAAATTGCCTATTGTTTTAACAAAAATACATTTCCAACAAGTGCTTAATCAATTGCAAGCAGAATCACAAGCATTAAAAGAAAGTTTCTCAGACCAACTTTGTAAAAAGTTACAACCATGGGGTGTTGTTTTTGCAATTGCTGCCAACATAACCACACTCATAAAAGTATCGCATGAATTAGCATGTAAAACTGAGATTCTACTAAAAAAATATAATCACTAAAAGCAAAACAAATTTATTACATTTTTCTTGGATAAACTACATGTTTCATACAAAAAAAAGCACACTAACCACCATTTTCACATTTTTTATTTTTTCTCATATCTCCGCATTAAATATGCAAAATTTAAATATCTCTAACTATACTACTCAAGAAATAAATGGAGGAATTTATAGATCATATATTGATGAAGACCGTGCAGTTTATGTTCAACATTGGCAAGAATTGGATTCAAATAACTTTATGAGTTACGAAACTCCAATTGATATATCTTATTCCCCTGACTTTAATAACAATCACGATTCACAATCAAATCAATATAACGCTGAAACATCTGACCAGTCCCAATCTTCTAAATCACAACAACATGATCACATGGAAGATTGGCTTAAAGATAACGTTCGTGATAGTTTTGTAGAGCAAATGGAATCTAATCGTACGCAACAAAAAAATGCGCAATATGATAGAAACCATGCAAACGCGATACAATGGCAATTATTTAAACAAGCCTTAGATAAAACAAATAATTCTTATGTTCTGGCAAATAAACTTTCATTACCAACTGTTGAAAACTATTTAAAGCAACTTAAATTTGATACTGCTACCAAATTTGCTAATGAACATAGAAGGTTTTTAGACAGAAAAAAAACTTTCCCCATAGAGCAAGCTGAGGTTAAATTTATTGACCTATTAATATCAGGAGAAATAGCTGAGCTACTCAAACAAATACATTGTCCTGATTTATCTATAGCCAAAGAAGCATTTGCCAAATTAAAACAACTCTGGCCTTGGCAACGTGATCACACATTTTTAACATCTAGCTATGTTAATGGAACAGGAGAAACGGGATTTAATGTGCGTTTGGGTATTGATATAATGGCAATGGCCGAAAGAGATTTAATTTCACGGCCTGATTATATTGCTCAACATGCCGATGCAAAATCATTTAAAACTATTCATGAGTTTAGAGAAAAATGTATAAATCTTCAGCAAAAAGGAGATCGCAGCGCTCTTTTGCGAGAAGAGGGTCGGTTGCGGCATGAGCTTTTTGAAAATGGTAAAAATGATAATTTAACAACAAATATTTGTTATGCGATAGCAGAAAAAGTATATTCTGACCCAATAACAAACGTATTATACGAAATTGTGCATACTCAATCTCTTGAAAAAGCTCACAATCAATTACATTACTTAGAAATACAAATATTAGATCAAGCAAAACAACATAATATTACTCTTACTGATCAGATCAAAGATTTTATCGTAAAACAATATGGTTTTGATCCAATTGAAGCTGCATATCATTGTTATACTTCACGCCCCGATTACATTAAAACACTAAATGATCAACCCGTTTTATCCAACAATAATATATCTTCTATCTTACATAACATCCAGAACAAATCTTTACCGGCAGCACATCAAGAATTAACACATCTTCAAAAACAAATAATTGAAACTCTTGAATCTCTTAATATTACTGACAAAGCTATACAAAAAGAGTTAATCGTAAAAAGATTTGGTCTAGATATTCTTGAAACTGCACACAAAACATATGAAGCACGAGCAGATCATAAACAACTTGCTGAATCTTTTATGGCTATTGATGTGAATCAAGCTGCTATAAAAATTCTTGAAAATAATAATAGTTATGAATCAGTAGCTAATGAAATGAATAATCTTGCGCAACATATATTTGGCAATGCACATCTTTGCAACTTAAGTAACTTGCCAAAAATAGAAGCGCACGTCTATGATTCAATAGATGCTATGAGAACCGCACAGGATCATCCTACATTCATCTTTAATTTCTCAATGGCTAATCGAACCCTAGGAGACATTCAACAACTAGCACATGCTATTTTGAGCGGCACACATCCAGTATTACAACGATCGTCGGAACTCCTCATAATAGGATTCAGCTCATTTTTCAAAGGGCTTAATCCAGTTACACAAGTTTCCAATATGGGTCATCTTGCTTACGACTTAGGATCACTTCTAAAAAAAAGCGGCGCTGCTCTCTGGAATGATCCTATTGTTGTAATGCATAATGGTATCACTACAACCTTTACACTCACTGAACTTATAATAAATACCGCTCATTTCACATCAGATCTCACTGTTGGAAAACTGTATTTATCTCCAGAAGAATATCAGCAACGCATCGATGCTTTTTTCGAAATAATGGAACCGCTACAAGACGTAACCGGTGATCAATACGCTGTTTTTATAGGCCAATTCCTAGCGGATGTTATGTTCTTAGAAGGTCTTGGCAGTGTCTATACATTCCTCAAAGAAATAGATGTATTAGAAAAACTTGGTAAAACTACTGCTACTGTAGCACGCACATTCAAAAGAGGCTTTGATACGCATCTCGCTGACAATCCTATTATGGTCACCGCTGAAGGCATTACAATAAAAATATCTGATGCCATGCACAATATGAATAATAATGTAGGAGGCAAAAATATCATCGACAGCTCTAAAGCATTATTGGAAAGCGCTTATGCCAAAATTGCTATTGAATTAGAACCCGAAATAGTTGCAATTAAAAAAACATATGATCGTACAAAAGACGGCTTTACCGAAATTGCTAATAAAAAAATTACGATGGACTATAAACATATCTTGGGCATGGAGCTAAATTTAAATAAAAAAGGAAAGTTACAACTTAGTGGATTTCATCATGATTTAGAACACGCTATACAGAAGAGTGATATTGTCAAATTTACCAATAAGATTATCGATAAGCATGGCTGTTATAGTACAGATTTGGTAATAGATGGTTTTTTACGTATACCTGATAAAACTTTTTTTCCTGCTCACTGGTCACGAAAAGATGTAATCGAAAAAATATATGAAGCTTATGATGATTTTAAAAAAAGTGGCGCAAAAGCTACATTGATACCGAATGGCACATATAAAATTAATGGGTTTACAAAAGAAGGAATAGAAATAGAAATGCTAGTAACGCAAAAAGGTGTTATAAATACCGCTTATCCAAAACTTGGAAAACTACCATGAACTTCGTTAAAATAATTTATGAAAAAGGCTCCTATAATTATCACAGCACTGACTCAAGGGAAATGGCTATATTAGGACTATTCTTATCAAGTGATGTTATTCATCCTTCATCTTTTATCAACTGGGCCTTCGACAATGAGTCAGATCATGCCTGTGCTAATTTAACAGATTTAGATAAAGAAGATGGTTATATTTTAATGAGTGATTTATATTCAGAAGAAAAAACTCCAACGGAATTAACAATGACTCAGAAACAATTTGTGCAGATACTTACGGATTGGGAAGAAAAAGTTCTAAAATTAAAACCCAAAGAAGTTATCATCAAGCATGAAAATGATCAGTTTATTATCGAAACAAAGGGTTAATCTCTTTTTCTCATGTTGTAAAAATTCAGCAATTAACCACAAAATTTGATACACTAATTTTTTGATAAACAATATTATTTTACATTTTTGGAGCAACCACATGCCATCTATCTATCGAATTTTCTTACAACTTCTTTGTGTTTTTAATATATCACTTAACTCCACAACAAAAAAAAATAACGCTCCTGAAATATCTGACAACATGCATGAATTATTAAAAAGTGTGGAACTTATTAAACAAATAAATAGTAAACGGGGAGATATGAGCTTATCTCCGCTATATAAAATTAACATACCAATGATACCTACTCTAGCTACCGATCCTGAAGAAATAGCCTTTATTGCACAAGTAGGTATTGATATTATAAGAGTTGCTGAAACAGCTCTTATAACACGGCAAGACTATATTGATGAACATGGAGATACACAATCACGCAAAGCTCTTCAAAAATATAAAGAATACTGTATTGCCTTACAACAAAAAGGAGATCTTAAATCTCTTTTTAAAGAAATGGAATTATTACACAGCATCGTTATAAAAAATGGTAATCAAAATACTTTTACTGATTACATAGCGCTTGCAATAGCAGAACAAATCTATAGCGATCCTCTAACAACTATATTGTATATCATCAAATATGCTCCTCTTGAAAAATCATATAATGAATTACAAAATTTACAAAAACAAATAACTGAACAAGCAGAACAAAAAAATATCTTTCTTGCAACCGAAATTAAAACATGGCTTGTCAAACAATATGGATTTGATGCTCTTGAGGCAGCTGACGATTGTTATTCATCGCGCCAAATTAATTAAAATTATAAAAACTTCAAAAATATAATATTTAAAGCTCAAGAAGATAAAAAAAAATCTAAATAAAAGATAATTTATGATAAATGATGTTTTTATCAATATGCAAGAGCTAGAAACTGAATTAAAAGACATGCAACAAATAGCTGATACTTTAAATATACACTTCCCATTACTAAGTCAAAAAGTCACTTATATTTTTTCCAAAATAAAGAATTGCGAAACATTGCAAGAAGCTTCTAATTATTTTGAAATGTTAGACAAAATTCAATCTGGATTAGCATGCTTACTTTACAAATATGATATAGGAATGCCTGATCGCTTGATTCGTTTTGTACAAGATTTTGATAATTTCGAAGAAGCTAAAAAACAGTATTTTACAAGGATTAAATCAGGAGAATATTCATTTTAAAAAACAACATAATAATGAGCTGCCCTGTATGCGAAGGACAAGGAAATATTTATAATGCAAAAGTGCTTGATTTAGGAATTACAATAAAAATATGTGATGAATGCGAAGCTTGTTGGAATCAAGATCAAATAGTTAGTGTTAAAAACTTTACAAGATTAACTCCGTTTCTTGAAGAGCATGGCTTAACTTACAAAAATGCCAAAATAGAAGATTTAGAATACGCAGAAGACCAAGGTGTTCATTGCTAAAACACGCCAAATCATAAAGTATTACGATGAATATTGTAAATTTTTGTCTTGATGAAAATTATAGAAATTATTCCTATACAAATGCATCTAACATAAACATGACAATTCTTGGACGTTTTATGACAAGTGATGTTAGATCTCGCCCTTCTTTTTATAAAGAATATGCTCTTAACCATCTACAACAATACACAAATGGCAATTCAACTGCTTTAGAAAAACAAAATGGCTACATACTGCTAAGCGATCTATACCCAGAAGAAGGATACGAATCACAATTAAAAATGACGCTTGATCAATTTATAAAATTGCTTAATGACTGGGAAGAAAAAGTCCTAAAATTACAACCCAAAGAAGTAATCATCAAACATGAAAATAATCAATTTATTATAGAAACAAAAAATTAAGGTATATATAATGAACAAAAAAAAGTATCTCGCTTTTGATGCAATTCGTTTCAGTGTTAAAATGTTACGCAAACATTTTAATTTTTTGTTCAAATTATTTTCTGTCGCTAGTCTATTACTTTGTGTAATTGTATTACTTGTGTGTTACATCAAACAAGGATTTATCACACAAAATGATTTTAAAGCAATCACTACTGCTCTGAATTATTTTACAATGAAAAGAACTCCGGTAATAACAGAACAACTAAAAGAACTAGGATTAATTCGTTTTATTGTGTTATTTGTGTCTGTATTTACTTCCATCTATCTGTGCATTTGTGACATGATAGGATTAGTTTTATCTATTAGATTGTATGATAATAAGTATATATCTTTTAAAGAAACCATCTCTTATTTCAGAAAAATTCCAAGCTATCTTGGCGCTGCTATTTTATATTTTTTTGTGACTAATGCAGGATATTATTTTTTCATTATTCCTGGATTATTGATAGATATACGATTAAGGTTATGGAAATATTTTATAGTAGATAAAAATATCGGTATTATACGGTCATTAAAAGGTTCTTGGCGTATATCAAAAGGACACATGTTTGATATCTTTATGGTATACATAATAACACAGTCTATTATAATGCTAAGCACCATGATGAGTAATGCATTGTGTGGGTTAATCGCAATTGATATAATTTCGGTTGCAATTATATGTTATACCACCTTTACATGTCTATTTATCAATGTATCTGCGCATGCATTTTTCTATCGCAAGCTACTTGAAGAAAAACAAGAATAATTAAAATTTGTAAGCGTTATAGACGCAAATCACAATCAAATATCAACTAAGAAATCATGAAAAAAACATCTACCAATAAAGAACTCCGATCCCTCATGAATCTTGGTCCTGCAACAAACAAAGATCTTACTTTGCTGGAAATAACCACAATAACTCAACTTGCGCAAGCAAATGCTGATGAATTATATGAGCGATTACAAAAAATCACAAAACAGAAACATGATCCATGCGTTTGGGATGTATTTGCAGCAATTATACATGAAGCAAATACCGGAGAAAAAAAGCCGTGGTGGCATTGGACGCCAATAAGAAAAGCAAAAAAATCTCATTGACCCAAAAAAAAGAGCAGTTATTTAAAACTGCTCTTTTATATTTTTAGCCAATTATTTACTGGCCCACCAGATGAAAATCTGGCATCCCCAAGGGGATTTGAACCCCTGTTTTCGCCGTGAAAGGGCGATGTCCTAGACCAGGCTAGACGATAGGGACATAAATTTCAATAGAATAGATGATTCAAATTTTGGGATAAGTGGGTTAAAAATCACGATTTTTTGACTGACCGTGCCATACATTCTTTAACAGGCTCAGAATGAGCAAATAAAGGAAAAGTATGGTGAGCCGCGTTGGACTCGAACCAACGACCCACAGCTTAAAAGGCTGTTGCTCTACCGACTGAGCTAGCGGCCCACTAATTTTTTAAATCAGCATTTCAAATTAAATCACTATTAGAAGGTATAATTATATAGAGGTTTTGTCAAGCAATTCTAACATTTTTGTTAAAAAATATAGTTAGAAAAGCAAAAGTTTAATACTCGCACAATAAATTAATATACCAACAATATCCATGATGGTTGCCAAGAACGGTCCTGCAGAGAATGCAGGGTCAATATTAAAGCGCTTTAGAACAAACGGCATTGCGCTGCCAAGTGTCACAGAAACCAAAACAATGATTGCTAACGTTAAACTTACTACTATGCTTTCCCACAGCACCCCGCTGGTTAAATACACACGCGTAAATGATGTTGCGCCAAGAATAACTGATAAGAAAGAAGCTATCATCAATTCACGTCGTAAAAATTTTCTAACAGTACTCTGTGTAAATTCACCTGAAGCCATACCACAGATTGCAACTGCTGAGGTTTGGTTACTTGTATTACCTCCAACACTGGTGAGCATGGGAACAAACATTAAAAGCAATTCTGTAAGCGTTGCTTCATACATGCGCATAATGGTAGTAGAAACTGAGCCTGCAAGTAACAGTATCACCAAAATATAACTGCGCTCGTATAACGATTGGAAAAATGATGTTTCAAAATAAGGACGAGTAAGGGGTGTTACGGCTGCCATCTTCTGAACATCTTCCACCGCCTCTTCAACCAAAACGTCCATCAAGGTGTCACCGGAAATAACACCAAGAAAAATCAAGTCAGCACCAACCACTGGAACTGTTGTAAGACCATAATGCACCATCGCTTTTGCAATAGTTTCACGATCTTCATCTGCGCGTGCAATAAGTTCATTTTTATGCATAAAAGAAGAAATACGAATATTCGGTTTATTAAAAATTAAATCTTCTAAATAGACAAAACCAACAAGAAGGTGATCTTTATTAACCACAAACATCTGTTGGTGAACATCTCTACTTGGTCGCAACCGCTGCATTAAAGAAATGCTTTTTTCAACCGTAAAATCTTGCATCAATGTAATCACATCCGTGTGCATCACACCCGCTGCTGATTCTGGATCAAATTTCAGCATTTTTTTTACTTTTTCATGCACACGTTTATTCAGAGAGCCAAGATAGCGTTTAAGCTCATCATCTGAAAATATATCAAAAAGATCGGTAAGCTCATCTGTAGAAAGAGTTTGAAACGCTTCAACTTGCTCATTATCATCTAAAACTGAGAGGACATAGACCTTTAATTTGTCCGATAATTCACCAAACACATCCAGCTGTATGGTGTGAGGAAGTGCCTTATAAAGCTTTTTTACATCTTCTTGGCTTAAACGTTTACATATATCGGCAATATCAACCGGATGAGTCTCCAGGAGATTGCGCCATAGCTTTGTACCCTCTGGATCATTATGAGCAATGACACTATCAATATTTTTCTGAATCCCATAGAGTAAGTCTTTTATATCCATGGCTCTTCTCCTCATACTTTGCCTCCCATCATCCTTCGACAAGCTCAGGATGAGCATGAGGTCGAAAACAGGAAACCAATCATAACACCAATTAATATCAGTCTAAACGCTGTTTTAAACAGATGCAACCCGCAATTACCCGTTATAGCTAGAATCATCGCTATTTGACTTTAAGAGTATTATATATGACAATTAAAATAAAGAACTACGTTACATTTTTTATCAATAGCAACAAAAATCTTTGCGGAGAATAGATATGCTGAAGCATGGCCATATCGCCCCAGAAAGCACATTTTCCTTTATTATACCAGAAGATAGCGCCCATGCCGCATAGATCGCTATATTACAACCCTATTTCCTGACTACTCTCGCACGTATTTTCAGCACATTATTGATACAGGCGGCATTACCGTCAACAACGCTCCAGTCAAAAAGCCGAGTATCTTAGTTCATCCAAACAACACCATAACAATACAGTTTCCAGCTCGTCAAACAGCACCAATCAACACTATCCTCGATGAAACAACTGGCGTATCCGTTCTTGCTGCAACTGAACATTTTATGATTATTCATAAACCAGCAAACTTATTGGTACACGCTCCTTCTTCAACAAGCTCTGCAATCAGCCTCACTGACTGGATACGTCATCATCATAATGAAATTAGCACCATAGGCCTGAGTGACCGCCCTGGCATTATCCACCGTCTTGATAAAGAGACATCTGGCATTATGATCATTACGCGTACCAACTATGCACATAATCTTATAGGCGGACTGTTTAGAAACAGAAAAATACAGAAAACATACAAGGCCGTTGTTGTAGGCCATCCACCAAAAGAAGGCACTATTGAACTTGCAATAGGACGTGATCCGATTAATCATATTAAAATGAAAACGTTTGAAGATGAGTTCATCAACGCTGAAGGCAACGTTGGTGCTATTAAAACACGCCATGCAAAAACAGAATATAAAGTTTTAGAATCTTTTAAAGACACATCACTGATTGAAGTAAAACCGACAACCGGCCGCACACATCAAATTCGTGTTCACATGAAAGCAATTGGTCACCCCATCGTCGGAGATCAACTTTATGGCAAAAAATCACCGCTTATTGATCGACAAGCTCTTCATGCAGAAAGCCTTGCATTTTCATTTGAAGAGAGTTCATATTCATTTACTGATGAGCTTCCTAATGATTTTCAACAACTTCTTACATACCTCAGAAAAAATTAAAAAAATAATCTTTTTCTGACTCTTGCATTTTTTTTTAATCCGCAGTAGCATTGAGGTGAGCTAAGAAGGAATTGTAGTAATGAAGCCCCTTCTTAAATCATATCCGATTTTATCCAAGCTATTTTTTAACAGTTTTTATTCAAGAGTTCGTTCCGTGCATCGAACGCAATATTTCTTAAGGCGTTCAAATTCGGCATGATACTCATCAACTGTTTGTCTATCTCTTAAAACTGTTATGTTTTCTATGTTTGTTTTTTGTCCTGCTTTAGTAAAATTTGCTGATCCTGTCACTACAAAATCATCCGCCACAATCAATTTATGATGCATAAACGGTTCTGATAAACCCCCTTTTTTATATTGAGGATTTAACGAAGGTTTATAGTACCATACTGGAACATTAGCATTTACCAACATCTGTATCTTATTATGAACTTGCTTCATATTACTTGCATCGGTAATAACACACACATTTATGCCATTTTTATGCGCATTTTTAAGATGATCAACAATCCGCATATCAGTTAAACTGAATGCAGCAATATATAAACATCCCTTTGCATCTGACATCAATTCCAACAAAATAGGTGATAAATCATGAATAGTCGTAAAAAATGATTGGGTCATGCGATTTTTATCAAGACATGAAACATGATCACAAAACTGTTGTTTTTTATGCGCAACACGCCGTTTTTTTTCTTTTGTAGGAGTTGGTTTTTCATTATACCCAACAATAAAATGCGTTGTACCAAAAGTAGCCGGTGTATTGTTGAAACACACCTGCGTATTGCTAATTTTAGGCTTAGGTATCGCTTCTGCGTTATGTATATTTGCTATACAAAAAAATAAACTCAACAAAATATAGCTCAATCGCTTCATCTTTATCCCCTTTTTTACTTTACTTATAACTCAACACGACCCTATATTACAATTTTTTTTCTGCGCTCGTCCTGAACTTGTTGAAGGATATCTTCGAGCGCTCGAGGATATCCTTCAACAAGTTCAGGACGAGCGCAGAAAAGTAAGGTTATTTTAAATCATTTTATATTACTTACGTTGCGTACCAACTATAATCTGTTCACGCAATCCATTTAGAAACTCCTGTTTTCTTCTCTCTTTATCTATCACTTCGATTTTTGCTCGTGCCTTGTCTACAATTTTTAATTCTCTTAATGCAGAACGATACTCTTTTTTTAAACTCCGCATCATCTTACGGCATGCATCCTGAGATTCTAATGTTACATCACATATCATGTGTGAAATATGGAAAAAATCTTGTAAATTTTCTGCAGTTACTTTATCCATACCAACAAGCTCTTTTGCTTCATCCTGAATCTTTTTTTGTAAACTTTCTTGTAACTCTTTTTTAATTACAGTCTCATCAGCATGATTAAAATTAAGCTCAACCCTCAAATCAGATGTAAGATTTTGAATATCTGTAAACTCTTGCGTATTTTTATTATAAAGCCACATAACAATATCTTTTTTTGCCTGTAATGTTTCTCGTGTCTGCACAAACAATTTGTCAAAAATAAGACCATACTCTTTTTTGATATTTTCAACAGACTCACTACCATAGGCCCCACATACCAAGACACACGCAAGCACACAACTTACTTTTGCATAATGCATGATAGCTCCTTTTTTATAAAACTATTTTAAAATTTCCACCGCATTTCAACTTCACCACCCAAATCACGCCGCTCATCACGAATGGCTCGTAACGTTATGTCATCAGATAATAAAAATTCAAGTTCAAACTTTGTATCTTCTGTTAAACTAAAGTTTTTCTGAATAACCGCACGCCATCGATCATCAACATTAATCTCTAATGCTCCACGCAATCCACCTCTCCCTGTTTGATCTGTAAAACTTGGTACCAAATTAATATTAAATGATCCTAGTAACGGCTTAAAATACTTATCAAAAAATGACAATTGATTATTGCTAAAGATGAGACTCTTTAAATTCTGCACAATAAGCGCAGGCATCATACTGTTAAGAGAATGTTCTTCTGCTCCAACAAGCAAAAGGCCTACAATTTGCTCTTCAGAAAGTACCGGTGTTGCATCAAGCGCAATGTGATGATTCAATAATGAACCATCCACTTGTAATGATACATCATATTTTTTTATCTTATTACGAGCAGAAAGCTCAATTGTCGGATCAAATAATTGATCAGGATAAAACGTAATAACACCTTTGGATATATATAATGGTTTATATGGAAAATTCAGTGTTCCTGCATGCAAAGCAATTGATCCACTCACACGACCATCACTAAAACGAAGTTTATCTTTATATACCCGCACATTTACATGTGCATTGGTTTGTAGAAACCCCGTATCCACAACAATCGGTGATCGTGTTTCAATAACCAAATCATAATCAAGCGGTGTATCAGGAACTGTAAATGCTGAATGGGTATATGACAATAGCTGTTTTTGGATTATTCCAGAAAAAAGATTTTCTTTGAGTTGGCTTTTTTCAATCAAAATATGTCCGTCAATACGAGAATCTATAGTGATAGATTTAGAGAAAAGAATATTACCTGAAACAATTGTAAACAGATCTTTTTTAATATTTAAAAGACATCCATTCAAAATGCATGGTGCGTGTGCAAATATAAGTGCACCGTTACTATCAAAATGAAAATTTGCGCGCAAACAGTTAATATTGCCTGTGTACAAAGAAAGATTAATATCTTCAAATATCGCTGATCTATCGGTGATGTTATACACAAAATGAGCTTTAAACCCATCTATAAAATTATAGGTTTGCGGCAATCTAATGGTTGCTTCACTCAATGCAATATCAGCAACAATCTTTGTTGGTGAGACAGTTGCAATAACATCTAATGCACCCTCACCTTGCACATCATATTGCATTGTACTATTAATCAATGAACGCACAAATGGAAATGCTATCGACCCAACAAGCTTTTTTTGATCATAAACTTCTTGTAGCGTAATCAACGGTTTATTATCTTTATCTTTATACGTGCAATGATGCAATGCAAACTGCGGATGCAATGATAGTGCAGCAGAAAAATGACTCTCATCAATACAGCCATCCACACTCACCAATCCTTGTATGTATGAAAGTGAAGTGATAATTGTATGTACTGCGTTACTTAATGTATGCGTAGCAACTGCATCACAAGAGCCAGTTACCACATCATTATCCACGGTAACATGAGCACCAAAACTATTAGACTTAACACGCCAATAAGGAAATTTTTTTGATGAAAGATCTGTACTGTTCTTAAGATTAAACTCTCCTTTAGATGTCGCGTGATTCCAATAGCCCATTCCTTTACATTCTTGATTATAGCGCGTTATACCAAGCCACATCTTCCAATTTTCACCACAACGCGTAAATGCAATTTTACCTGAATCACAAATATATTGTTCATTCATCGTAACATCTTCAACAACAAGTTGCCCATCAACTGATTGCTCTGCGTCTTTATTAATTTTCATAGAGCAATGCACAGTACCATTGATTGAATGACTATCAGCAGAATCTGCAACACATTGTGCTGCGTACGACAAAGGGAACCGTGCATTAACTCGCACTTCCTTTTCAGTAATAACAATAGGATCTATCGTTAAAGAATTATACGCATTACGCACGGAAAATCTTCCACGATCACCTTTCCAACTGCCTGCAACATAACAACTTCCACGCTCTCCCATTTGTGACAATGCGCATGTTCCTGCCACTTGCGCACTGATATCATATGCACCAGTTTTTTCACAAAATTCTGTCAGCACAAAAAAATCTGTCGCAATATTTTCTATATATTTATTTTTTTTGTATGCCACATGACCATCACCAACAAATAATGTTGTTTTAATCTGACTACCCATGCGTAATGATGAGCTATTAAAAGATAATGCACCATCAACATTATAAAGATCATCATGCGCTTCAAAATAAGCATTTTTAAACACCATTGATTTAAGTTCAACATCAAATGGTAAAAATGATTTTTGCAGCATTGCCATAACATGCGATTGAACTGCAAGATGTGAGTTTTCAACACGTGATTTGCATTCAAAACCATCAATGATCACATGCTGCTCCATAATCCCTTTTAATAAAAGCTGTATCCATGAACAATGCACTTCACATTTTTTACATTGCCATGACCATGCATCTGCATCTACCGATTTCATCTCAAGATCTTGCAGCACTAATGAAGGAGAAAAAAAGTTAACGGATTGGACTGAACATGAAAAATGACCCCCAAGATATTTTTCAGCAACTTTTTCAAAAAGTTGCTGGATCTTTTGATGAGTCCATGAATCGTATTGTGCAAAAAAAATGGTGCCTATAATACCAAGCACCAATGCAAAAAATGTTTTTTTGAACATGATAAATTTTTATGATTGGTCTAAAAGTTTCCACTTACCATCATATCGGTAAAGACGTAAATAAGAAACCTGTGAGACTCCATTACTCAATGCATACATTGCCTTTTTATGTTTATCAGTAAGATATACCGTACCAGAAGATATAGTCCCTGTCGGATAAAAATGAATTGAAGAATCAGTGAATGTAACTGCTTTATTAATCACTCGTGATGGTGAACCTGGCGAACCTAAAACATGTGGTAAAAAACCAAAACAAACTCGCGATGATAACGTTTCAGTAACATTATCACCGCGATATTTATTTTTTTCTGTATCACAAACCAAAATTTGGTCACTATTACAGGCAACAGCTTTTTGTTGCAAATATGAACATACTGTTGCAAGTTTATCAACTTCTGTATGAACAATCGTGTTATCTAAAAATGAAATTTGCATCATGCCAAGTGTTACAATTAATGCAAACAAGGCAACAACAACCATTGCTTCAATAAGCGTAAAACCAGATTTGCTATATATCATTTATAATTTAGCTTTGAATTGTTCAAAGATCATAATCTTTGTATTAATTACACTCAGCTGTGCCTTAGCACGTTTTTCCAATGACCTATCTGCCATTGTACTGCTTGCCCCAGCTGTTTTTTCTATTTTATTCAACATTTTAAATCGTTCGAATTTCAATTCTGTAATTTCTGCATCAACATCCATTGCTGATGAAATTACGTATGAAAAAAGCACCGTGCATAGTACAAACAATCTTGCTAATGTATGATTCATAATTTAATCCGTTTTTTTATTAAGCGCACGCTTGCTCTTACTCAATTCTTTTTCTAATTCTGACTTTTTATATTGAGGAACTTTTCCATTCAACATTCTTTCTTCTTCTTTCTTCACCTCTTGAGGAACGCGTTGAAAAGAAGATCGCAATTGAATGAGACTATCCCGATGAGCTTCATAATCCATTGCATACGAAACAACCATTGCACTCATCCCAAACAACATACTCATTGATTTTAAAACAGTCATAATAATACCTTCATCATTATTTTATGCATCTATAGCCTCTTGCTCTGCAGTTGCAACAGCAAGGACTTCTTCAATTGTTGTAAGACCATCTTTAATTCTGCGTAAACCATCTTTTATAAGAGGTATCATTCCATCTTTAAGTGCTTGCTCTCTGATCAAACCTGTTTCAGCTCGCTCCATGGTCAACTTTGCAATCGCTTGCGTCATTTCCATAATTTCAAACACTGCTACTCGTCCACGGAAACCTGTTTGATTACATTCATCACAACCAACTGGTTCATAAAATTTAATCTCTTTTGCTTCTTTAGCTGATAAACCAATTTTTTCCAGTAATTCTACATTGGGATGATGTGCTTTTTTACATTTTGGACATAATTTACGTACTAAACGCTGTGCAACAACCATCACAACTGATGATGCAATTAAAAAGGGTTCAATACCCATATCGATTAATCGTGTGATAGATGCAGGTGCACTATTAGTATGCAACGTACTCAACACCAAATGTCCTGTGAGTGCTGCTTGCACAGCAATTTGCGCTGTTTCTTGGTCACGCGTTTCACCAATCATCACAATGTCTGGATCCTGACGCAAAATTGAACGGAGTGCTGCTGCAAAAGTGAGTCCAACTTTTTCACGCACACCAACTTGTCCCACTCCCGCCATTTGATATTCAACAGGATCTTCTACAGTCACAATATTAACTTCTGGTCTATTCAATTTAGTTAAAATAGAATACAACGTACTCGTTTTCCCTGAACCTGTTGGACCAGTAATATAAATAATTCCATTAGGACGACTAATGTTTGCTTCAAGAACTTTTAAATCTCTTTCACTAAAACCAATTTCTTGTAATCCAGTAAATGTTCGTGATTTATCTAATAGACGCATTACAATACGTTCACCAAATGCTACCGGCAACACAGAAACACGAATATCATATGCTTTATCGCCAACTTTAATTGCAATTCTTCCATCTTGCGGAATACGTTTTTCTGCAATATCAAGATGCGCCATAATTTTAATACGAGAACTGAGCGCGCCTTGAATACGCTTGGGAGGATTCATCACCGCATACATAACACCATCAATGCGGTAACGCACACGAATCTCTTTTTCAAACGGCTCAATATGAATATCAGAAGCATTACGCTTAACCGCCTGAAAAAAAATATTATTCACCAGCTTAATAATTGGGGCTTCTGTTGCCATGCCAAGAATATCTTTTTCTTCTATCTCTTCAAATGCAACTTCTTTGGGAGCTCCTTCTTCCTCTTCCAGCTCCTTCATCATGCGTTCAGTACCTTCAAGCGGATAATAACGATTAATACTGTTAACGATCACCGCTAAAGGTGTAACAGCATAATGTGCAATACCACCAAGTAACATATTTAATTCATCAAGAGGTTGAAAATCAAAAGGATTAGCAGTCAAAATATATGTTTTGCCATCCATCATAATAGGCATGACTTCATTGTCACGTAAAAATTTAAGTGGAACTTTAGCGAGCAAATCAAGATCCGCCATTTTTTCAGTAACAGTATCTATATATTGTAAAGAAGAATACTTTGCATATGCTTGCGCTAAACTTTCAGCGGTTGCATATTTTTTATCAATAACGCATGCCTCAACAGTTGTTCCCATTTTTTCAGCTTCTTGCTGACATTCAGCTAATTGCTGTGCATTAACTACACCCAACTGAACGAGTAATTCACCGCTATTTTTTTTCATGATCGTATCCTTTGTCCCCAATTTCCGTTTTACTTCAATTGGGGTCCCCATCGAAGCGCAACGAAGATGGGGCAGAGTCGGGGGCACCCATCGGAAGAAACTGATGATCCTTTTCTTTTGTGATGATACTAGTATACTGATTTTTAATAATACCGTATCAAAAATATCATTTTATGATAGGCATAATCCCATGATAAATACAAGAAAACATATTCTTCTATCAGTGTTTTCAGTTCTTATTCATTCCGCCATCATCAATAGCGCTTCTTCAATGCATAAACAACAATTTGATCTAAAAATTGGCCAAGAACCATCTGAAAAAGAACCACTTCGACGTAAATCCTCCTCTGCCAAAAATTCTGCGGACGGATCACAAGATGTGAAAAAAAAGCGCAATCGTACATATATAGATTTTGAATATGAAGAACTTGTTGTTGCAAAAAATGTACAAAAAGAAAAAGGCAACAACTACGTCACCATAAAATATCTTGAGCAGCTTTTAAAAATGTGTACTGATATAACACTTCTTTCTGAACATCTTTTGGAATTAGCTGATGTGTTGCATGAAGATGGTCAACACCAAAAAGCTTCACTTGTGTACACACAATATTGCTCACTCTATCCTGGCAGTGCAAAACAAGAATATGCACTCTATCGCTCAGCAATAAGTTCATTTGCATGCATTCTTCCTATCGATCGTGATCAAACAAAAACAGAAGAAACATTAGCTATTACAGAAATTTTCTTAAAACAAGATCATTTTAAACAGTACAGAGATGAAGTTGCTCACATACAAACAAAATGTTATGAACATCTTGCTGCAAGTGAATGTAATATTTGTAACTTTTATATCACTCGCAACAAATTTACCGCAGCAGAAAAGCGCCTGACAAAAATACGTTCATATTGGTTACCAAAGCTTGCTACGCTTGAACCAACTATTATTGCTATGGAATCACAACTAACTGAACAAAAAGAAAAAGTCTTAGCATTGCAAGCGCCAAAAACTCAACTTGCGCATAATAATAAAACAAAACATATGGCGAATCGGTTTTAGTAATTTATGAATTACAAAATAGAAAAAGGCAAAGAAGGCGAGTTACTAGTTGCGCAATATCTGCAAAAGAACGGATATACCATCATCTCCCAAAATTATCGTAAACGTTTTGGTGAAGTGGATATCATTGCACAACAAAAAGATACCGTTGCATTTGTAGAAGTTAAATGGCGCCACAACCCACTTGTTGACCCAGCAGAATTAATTAGTCCATCAAAACAAAAAAAGATCGTATCTATTGCGAAACATTTTTTATCAACGCATAATAAAGAAGAAATTGTGTGCCGCTTTGATGTGGCACTCATAGAGGATAACAACAGTTCAATACATTTACAATATATAGAAAATGCATTTAACGCTTTCGAATAATTTTATTATTAGATTTATGACAAGTATTGCCTTAGGATTTGGGTTCTGGGCAGTCTATTTTTATTTACCACCAATTTTTTTCTCTCTTATACTCATTGTTATCTTATTTTTAATTATCATCTGCGAATGGACCCGTTTTTTTCCGGTTAATACACCACTGTTTTGGTTATTACTCCCTCCTTATCTTATGTTACCGTTTGCACTACTGATTGTTTTAAACCACAGCCCCATTTATCATAACTTACTACTGATCCTCTTTATTCTTGTCTTTAGTTTTGACACAGGCAGTTATCTGACCGGGAATCTTATTGGTAAGCACCCCATCTGCAAAGCTATTAGTCCCAAAAAGACATGGGAGGGTGCTTTAGGTGGCTTCATTTTTGCCCTTCTTGGCTTTGTTTTTATCATCTGGGAGCAACAATATAACACTCCCTGCTGGCTTATTATCCCTTTTACCCTCGTAACCTGCATTCTTTCTCTTGCTGGTGACCTGTTTGAATCATGGCTCAAACGCCGAGCACGCCTGAAAGATTCTGGGACCTTGTTACCTGGTCATGGAGGATTTTTGGACAGATTTGATGGAATACTCTTCGCATCCTTCTTTTTTTATCTTGGCAAAGACTATCTTTTAAGACTACTTATAAAATAGCAAATTAAACGACCCAATAAGACTATTCAAAGCAATTCTTTAAATAAATTTACATCTTTTTTGATATTTTCTATAAAAAACTTTACGTTTTATTGACAATTAGAACTCTATTTCTTTACTCTGAAATTAGAAGTAATGAGTATCTGGGCACATAGCATGCTACCTAGAGCTCAAAACTCAAAATAAAATAGAGAAGTATAAATGTATAATTGTCCAAATAAGGAGTATCTCATGAAGAAAATATTAAGCACAACTCTCGTTGCTGTTGCATTTGCAATGGTAAGCACTGTTGACGCAAAAAAAAGAATGGTAAAAGCATCAGCAACTACAACAGTACCTCAAGAAAGAAGAGAAGCAACACAAGAATTAGTACAAAATCAAACACAAGAAAACCTTAACCAAACTGTAAACATGCTTGCAAATGAGCCAGTAGGTGTTGCAATTACTGCAGAACGCGCTAAACAAGATGAAATTAAACTTCAAAAAGATTTAGTAAGCACTTTAGTGAAAAAAGGGTGGATCTTTGATGGTCGTACAGCAGAAGAAAAACAAGCCCATCAAGAAGCATCAGATAAACTTGCTAGATTAGAACAAGAACTCAAAGATATACAGGCAAAAAACAAAGATCTTAAAGCAGAAGTTGGTGTGAATTATTATAATGCTGTTCTCGGATCTTTCATTGCTGCATTAGCAATAGGCGGAATGTCTGTTATTGATGATATCCTATATAAAGGTGCGGGTAAAGCGGCAATCAAACCATACTATGAAGCTGGTAAAGCTAAAGTCGCTGCAGCTGTAAGTACAGCTAAAGCAAAAGCAAGTCAAATGAGTGACGCAGCATATAAACGTGGTCAATCAATGTATGACAAATTACCTAGCATGCGTGCTACAAAACCAGCAACAACTGTACCGACAACTCAATACAATCTTCCTGAATACCAATAAACATATCTTACTATGATTTAAAGAACGGGCAGCATACTAACGTATGTCGCCCGTTGTCTTTTTTTGTAAACTTATAACTCATCAGACAACCCTCTTTTTAATTACACCTCACCCAATCTATTGACTATCTGAAACTAATTATACTACCTTAAAAGTAGAAATACTAAAAAAGGATCCTTCGACAAGCTTACGTCCTTCGCCGAAGGCTTCGGAGCACACGGCAGGATAAGCGGAGGATGAAAAAAATGGAGAATATGATGAAAAATTTAATCCGTACCAGTTTTATCGCCCTTGCCTTCACGCTCATTGGAACTACTGATGCCAAACGCATGACACCCAGAACTGTTCCGACCAAAACTGTTCAGGTGAGCAAAAATGAAAAACAGATGTTTATCAACACCAAAAAACTCAAAAGTGCATCTTCACCACAAGAAAAAGTTACCGCTGCTGAACAATTAGCTGCTGATATCAAAAGCAATCCCAATACTCGATTAATTTTAATAGAACAAGAATTACTTGCAGAGATTAAAAAACTAGAAAATAGTATTGCAAGCAAAGAAAGTTACATCAGTTATTTTGATGCTGAAGAAGTAAAAGAAGACAAAGAAGTGTTAGAACTACTGTATCAAGATTTAGCTGACGTACAACAACAGTTAAAGAAAGCAATCACAAGCCAACCTAAAGCTGTTAGTTTATTAAACTATTGGTCAGTCCGTGCACTTATCGCTGCTGTTGGTATTGCTATCGCTGATCAACTTGTTACCCATGGTGAAGGTAGAAAAGCATTAATGACTGGAGCAAGTGAAGCTGGTAAAAAAATAAGCTCTGCTGCATCAACCGCATGGGATTATGTACCTTCATGGCGATCAACTACAACAAATATCAGTGATGCTGGTACAACTTTAGCAACTGGTCCATGGAGCCAAACAGCAAGCGATGTAATTGCATCAGCAAAAGGTGTATTAATATCAGGGGCTTTATCTGGAGCAACTGGCTATGTAGCAGTTAAAATACAAAACGCTCTATCTGCATTAGAAGAAACACAAGATAATCCTTCAGTAACACGTGAAGAATTACAACAAAAAATAAATGATCTTCAAAAAGCTTTAAATGAATATAAAGCAGCCTCACAACAATAAAATAAATTAGCAAGTTAAACAAAAAAAAATACCAATAAAAAATGGGTGGTAAATATACCACCCATCTCTTTTTTCACACTCGTCTTACCCCGCCTTCTGTTCCTTCCAACGGGGTCCCCATTGAAATGCAATGGAAATGGGGTTCTAACACTCCTGCCCTGCCTTATCATCAATATTATCCAACGGCATTAATAACTTCTCCATAATATCATTAGCATGATCAACCAAGATAACTTCAATGCCATCGATCATATTATCAAGCTCTGCCAAATTATGACTATTTTTTCTTGGCAAAATAACATGAGGAATATTATTACGTTTTGCTGCCAAGATTTTTTCTTTTACACCACCAATTGGCATCACTTCACCACGCAAGTTCAACTCCCCTGTCATAGCATAGTTAGAATTAATAGGACGCTTAGTTAATGTTGAAAGCATTGCAGTCAACATTGCAAGCCCTGCTGATGGTCCATCTTTTGGTACTGCACCTGCAGGAAGATGAATATGCATATCAAAATCAGTGAACAATTTATTATCAATACCAAAATCTTTTGCATGCGCACACGCATAACTACGTGCCGCTTGCGCAGACTCTTTCATCACATCACCAAGTTGTCCCGTCAATAATAGTTTACCTGTTCCTGGCATTAACATTGCTTCTATTTGGAGTATTTCACCACCATGCACTGTCCATGCCAATCCATTGGTAATACCAACTTGATGCGACTTATTTGCCCCATCATCCATAAAGCGACAAGGGCCAAGATAATTTTCAAGATTATCCAGTGTAAAGCCATCAAACTTTTTGGTTTCTACTAATACTCGTGCAGCCTTAGAACACATTTTACCAATCAAACGTTCTAGCTGACGAACTCCTGATTCACGTGTATAGTCAGAAATAATTCTTTGAATAATATCATCAGAAATAGTCAAATTATTACTATCTAACCCTGCATTAGCAATCGATTTTCTCACCAAATGTTGTTGTGCTATTTTTACTTTTTCTTCTATGGTGTAACCACTGAGCTCAATAATTTCCATACGATCGCGTAATGGTTCAGAAATAACATCAACGCTATTAGCCGTTGCAATAAACATCACTTCTGATAAATCAAATGGTATACCAAGATAATTATCATAAAATGTTTTATTTTGTTGAGGATCAAGAACTTCAAGCATTGCTGCTGAAGGATCGCCTCTAAAATCTGCACCTATTTTATCCAACTCATCAATCACCAACAATGGATTGCGTGATCCTGTTTTTCTTAATGCCTGAATAAATCTTCCTGGCATTGCTCCAACATATGTTCTGCGATGACCACGAATTTCCGCTTCATCTTTTACACCACCAAGAGATATGCGACCATATTCTCTACCCAAACTACGTGCAATAGATTTACCTAATGATGTTTTACCTGTTCCTGGAGGTCCCACAAAACAAAGAATTGGCGCAAAACCATCTTTCTTTAAATTACGTACTGAGATAAAATCCAGAATACGATCTTTAATCTCTTTAAGACCAAAATGATCTTCATCAAGAATGTCTTGTGCATGAGCAATATCTAAATTATCTTCCGTTGAATTGTTCCATGGCAATGCAAAAACCCACTCTAAATGGTTACGCGTTACTGTTGCTTCAAGAGAATCTGGAGCCGTGCGTTCTAAGCGATTAATTTGTCTACCAACTTCTTTTTTAACTTCATCAGAAACTTCAAGAGCTGCCAATTTATCTCGCATCTCTTCAATATCTTCAAGATCATCTTCACCAAGCTCTTCTTTAATTGCTTTAAGTTGCTCACGTAAGTAAAACTCTTTTTGAGAACGGTTCATAGACTCACGAGCATTATTTCTAATTTTCTCTTGAATCTCAGCAACCTGCACCTCTTTACTTAAATAATCAGACAACATAATCAGAAAATCTTTTTGATTATCTGTTTCAAGAAGTCTTTGAGCATCATCAACGTTAAGATTAAGGTGAGAAAGAATAAAATCACCTATTTTACCCGCATCAGTCATTTTGGAAAGAATGATATGAAAATCTGGGCTAAACGTATAACCTGAAGTTGCCATTTGATCAGCAATTTTTTTAATTCTTTGTACACACGCAGTTAATTCTGGCGCACTGATCTCTTCATCTTCAAGTTTTTGAACTTTCGCATGCAACATATTATCATCAGTCATAACATCAAGAGCGCGAGCTTTACAAACTCCCTGAACAAGAATTTTAATCCCACCTTCAGGTATTTTGATCAGACGCATGATCGTAGCAACCGTACCAACACTATAAAGATCTTCTGTACTGATTGCCCCTTGTGGATCAACTCCATTTTTCGCAGCAAGAAGAAACACCATCTTCTTTTCTTCTATTGCCTGGTTAATCCCATTAATAATTTTTTCATCAAGAACAAGTAACGGAACAATAATTTGTGGAAAAACCACAACATCCATTGTTGGTATAACAGGAAGTACCTCAGAAGAGACATTTACCTTTTTTTGATTGACAACACTTTTCATTATAACTCCCCCTAGTTTTTTATTTGTGCTGTACATTACGATTATAAGTGTATGAGTTGCTCATAAAACAACTCAATAATTATCCGGAATAAATCAAAAAAGTATTATCTGAGAGCTTTTTATATAAAATACTATCAATTTGAGATAATTTTCTGCTATAAAAGACAAAGTTTTATCGTAAATCTTTCCCCTGCGCTCGTCCTGAGTCTGTCGAAGGATATCCTCGAGTGCGTTCATTTCTTTCATACATTTTTTAAATTATTGTTTAGCAATGTTAATTTTGTTTGTTTTTTTATTATTAAGTGCGCTCGAAGATACCCTTCAACAAGTTCAGGGCGAGCGCGGAGTAATATAAACAACCCAAAATACAAAACTCATCTTAAATCGAACTCATCTTAGTATTGTGCTATCTTATACATAAAACTTTTTTCAGGAAATCACCATGCACCATGCCATACTTGCCGCGCAAAATATTTCTAAACAGTTCACACAAGGTAATCAACAGATCACGGTTCTTAAAAATATAACGTGCAGGTTTGAACAAAACAAAAGTTACGCCATTACCGGCATTTCCGGATCCGGCAAATCAACACTCATTCATATCCTTGCCGGCCTTGATACTCCAACAACAGGAACCATTTTATTTAACAACAACTCTCTGCAGTTATTTTCCTCTGCTGAGCTCAAACAGTTTTTGAACAAATCAGTTGGTTTGGTATTTCAATCACCTCACTTACTTAAAGAACTTTCTGTCATAGAAAATATTATCATTCCTGGTTTGATTAATGGATGTAGCCGTCATCATTGTGAAAAAAAAGCAATTGAATTACTCAAAAAAATAGAGCTTGTTCACAAAAAAGATAGTAAAATTGGAGAACTTTCCGGAGGACAACAACAACGCATTGCGATCGCCCGTGCCCTTTTCAATGAACCAGCATTTTTAATCGCGGATGAGCCAACGGGAAACTTAGACATTGCAACAGGAAAAAATATTGTTGATCTTATGATCGCATGTCAAAAAGAATGGGGTATGGGAATTATTATCAGCAGCCATGATGAATATGTTGCAGAAAAAATGAATGAAATATATGAACTAAAAGAAGGTATATTACACCCATGCTCACACACAACAAAATCATAAAAAAAACTATCGAAGTAGGCAGCTCAACACTATTAAGCAGATTTTTTGGAATTGTCCGTGAAATTCTCATGGTTAAATATCTTGGGGTCAGTGGATTATCTGATGCCTTTTTAACCGCATACAAAATTCCCAACTCTTTACGTAAAATATTTGCAGAAGGTGCTCTTTCTGCTGCATTTATCCCAACAGTTGTCAGCACCATGAAAAAAGACAGCCCACAAGCTGTTGCTGGATTAATGTCAATTGTGTTTCTTGTTTTTGAAGGAATAGTACTCACTATCTGCGCTTTCATCATGATCTACGCGCAACAAGTCATACACTTTATTGCGCCTGGATTTTCCGAACAACAACTTGCTGCTGCTGTTCCCATGTTGCACATTCTAATGCCTTTTATTTTTTTTATATCTAGTAGCGCTATTTTAGGCGGCGCACTTCATGCAATTGGTCATTTTTCTACTCCCGCAATTGCACCAATTCTCGTGAATATTATTTTTATTATGGGCATATGCATCTCACTATTTTTTAATTTACCCGTTACCTATCTTTGTTGGTTTATTGTGTTTGCAGGCTCTATGCATTTTGCGCTACATCTGATTATGTACTTTAAGTATCATTTTTATTTTGGCCCAATTACACGTAAAGATGTTTCTATTTTTGCTAAAATTATGGGTAATTTTTTACTCTGCTTGCCAAGCATCAGCTTAATGGAAATTGCACTGTTTATTGATACAAGTTTTGCATCTCTTTTGGCTCCAGGATCAATATCTCTTATTTTTTATGCAAACCGTTTTGTAGGTATTCCGCTTGGAGTTTTTGCAGTAGCCTTTTCTACTATTTTACTCCCCCACTTTTCACGCATGCATATTTCCAACCCAAAAAGACTTCATTTTTACTTACTCGAATCAACCAAATTTATTTTTTGGGTTACTATTCCTGTTGCTTTCTTAATGGCATTTTTTTCAGAAGAGATTTTCTCAACGATATTTCTTTCAAAAAAATTCACCCTTGCTCAAGTAGAAGAAGCTGGCGCTATCTTGCGAGCTTTCTTAGTCGGGCTATTCTTTTTCTCTCTCAATAAAATTTTACTTAA
This sequence comes from uncultured Pseudomonadota bacterium, assembly GCA_964636815.1. GTDB lineage: Bacteria > Babelota > Babeliae > Babelales > Vermiphilaceae > SOIL31. The sequence goes on along the minus strand of CAZWTF010000007.1, from coordinate 15,701 downwards.
CATTTTTTACGCAAAACATGCTGCGTGGGTACCTGCATGTATCGCGCTCTGTGCAACAGTTATCAATATCATTCTGAATATGCTCTTTATTGATCAATTCCAAGCCACCGGGCTCGCTATTGCAACAACAGTATCCAGCATTGTGCAAACTGTTCTCTTTCTGATCGTTTTATATAAAAAATACACCTTCCGGATATATATTATGCCATTTTTACACTTTGCATTGCGCTACACGGCACAACTGACTGTTCTCGGAACTGCTTTTTGGCTATGCTATTATGGAATTATAAAAGTAATCGAATTAGTACTACCAGCAACATTATCACTCTTTTTTATCAGCAAAATAGGACTTTGGTTATGGGTAGGACCATTAAGCTTACTTTTTCTTGCATCGCTCTACCTTTCACGTTCATTATGTAATATTAAACTTCACTTTTTAAAATAAGATAATCTATGAAACACCAACATTCTGCCGGCATTATAATTTACAAAAAAGAAAACGATACAATCCTCTACCTTTTATTGCGCTACAGCGCTGGACACTGGGATTTCCCTAAAGGAAAAATGGAAGCCGGAGAAACAAAACAAGAAGCTGCACTGCGCGAACTTAAAGAAGAAACAAACTTAACAGCACACATAGATGATAACTTTGAAGAAACAATCCAATATATCTTCACTGACTATGCGTCCAAGCAAGCCATAACAAAAACAGTTTACTTTTTTACCGGGCAAGCAATCAGCACAGATGTCCAACTCTCTCATGAACACATCGATTTCGCATGGCTATCCTACCATGGTGCACTCAAACAGCTCACCTACGATAACGCAAAAGAAATATTAAAAATGGCAAACAATTATATTTTATTGACTAACTGAAACAAATACTGATACAATCATAACTGTAAAAGGAATATAACTTTTTATAGAAAAGAGAGTATCTGTATGAAAAACATAAAAACATATCTTTCACTAGCTGTAACGATCGTTTTCTGCGCATCAATCAATACTTTTGCTATGGAAAAAGAAAGATCCGACGCCAGTGGCGAATGGTTTGATTATCAACTAGGGGAATCAAATACCAGCAGTGAAGTAGACAACGACATAAATATACTACACGAACAACTCGAAAACCTAAAAAATATTCTTCACCCATCAAACTATAGAGCAAAAAACGAAAATATCACTGCTGAAGAATTTAACCAAATAAAAGAACTCCTTCAATTTGGACAGACAACCTGGAACAAAATAGTAGAGATGATTTCTGGGCATAGGCCAATTAACACAGCACTTATCGATCAAGAAATAAGCTTAATTAAAAGTTTGCAAGAAAACATACAAGAAATGAACAATTTTCTGCTTACAGTACAAATCAATAAACTACAAGATATTATTAACTTAACAAGAAATACACTAAAGCATGATAAAAATATCTCCCCTGAAACAAATAATAATCTACAAGGACTTCTACGAGCTACACAAACAACTCTCAAAATAGCCAATGGTATGCTTTTAGGTTCTATACCCGTTGATATAGAATTTATTCAGCAAAAAATCAGGGAAATAATAATGCGATGGAATAATATTGATTCACAGTAATACAACTTCTTAACAAAGAAGGACCCTCTATGAAACATATAAAAACATATCTCATTCTAACATTAGCAATCGCTTTTTGCCTATCAATCAATACTTTTGCTATGGAAAAAGAACGATCCGAAGCCAGTGGAGAATGGCTTGATTATCAACTAGGTAAATCAAATACCAGCAGTGAATCAGGACTAGAAGACGGTCTAAGCGTACTAGAACAACATATTAATCACTTAGAAAGAATGAATAATACAATAAATAATATGTTGAATTCTAATATAAAAATCTCTTGGATAGCACGTAATAACCTACAAACGCTCCAAGAACATGTGCTAGCAACTCTTGCAACCGCTCGTGATATGCTTTCAGGGCATATACCCACTGATACCAACTTAATTCATCAACAGATAAAATTAATATCGGCACAATAGAATACGTATTAAAAATTAATCAAAGACCCCCGTTTCAAGAATTTTATGCACAAAAAAAGCCGCATTATTAAATGCGGCTTTAAATTTGGTTGCGGGGCTGGATTTTACCCAATCTTCACTATTGTTTCGATCGGGGCCCAATAAAGAAATTTATGCATGAAAAAACCCATACGTTTTAAATATAGGTTTTAATTTGGTTGCGGGGGCTGGATTCGAACCAGCGACCTTTGGGTTATGAGCCCAACGAGCTACCAGGCTGCTCTACCCCGCGGCATATTTTTCAAGTAAAGTTACTATCAATATAGGATCTCTTTCTATATTTGTCAAATTAAAAAGTCATCTTTTTGGCCTCTTTTACATCTATAATCACCTTTTTAAAGCATAAACCTTGCCCTATGACCCTCAAAAGAACGACCCAATGGCCCTTTTGCAAAATTAACAAATTAAACATCAAGTAATACTGCCAAGAATCATTGATTTATAAAGGGTTTTTCAAGTAACCTAAAAATGTAGTAAGACTGCTTTTTTTCGATAAAGGAAATAAAAAATGAAAAATAGCTCTATTATCACCCTCACCCTTGCTTTTTTCACGGCTTTATCAATAAACGCCTATGAATTCAGCTTTTATAACAATACAAAAAACCCCACCGCCATTGCCATACAATATACAGGTAATGACGGCATCAAAGAGCCTCTTTATAAACAACTTGTCAAACCACAATCTATGGTCACTTTTACTCCCGGTGAAAAGGGTATTCCCGAAATCAAATGGGGATTTTGCCTTGATCAAATTTATTATGTAGAAAGCCCTACCCAAGAACAAAAAAATAATCATTTTGAAAAAGCCCCATGGCGAAAAATTGCTATCACATGGGTAGAAGAAAAAAGTAAAACGAAAAAAAAACGTGTTGCAAAAAAAACTCCTGCTGCCCCTGCTGGTAAAACAATAAAAGAAATCAGAACAGCAACTTCCGCAGAAAAATCACGCTGCCGGGACCGTCATTTTGACATCACACGCGATGAACAAAATAGAATAATTGTTACATCGTCATTGGCTGAATAAGACCATTTTTATCAATAAAAACTGACTGTGTATACGAAACATACACAATCTCGCGCTGCCATTGCACAGCTTTAAATTGTGCAAGCAGCACCAAAAGTTTTTGCATATACTCTGCAAACAAAAGATCATTAACTATGGCAATAATAGGTTCTGTTATATACACATCATCAGGAGCTTCATTAAAAAAAAATTCCGAGCAAATATAAGGTACAAAGGCACTGTCTTGTAGTATTAAAAGCTTTTTACGTTCATTACAAGAAACTGCAATTGGTTGTCTTTCGCTAAAATAAATCGATCGTAAACAGTTATTATTCATCCATGCAGATAACCGCTCAGATAAAAGCATTGCATGTTTTTTATCATAACAACATTGCAAATTCCCATCATATACCCAATGCAACGTATTAAAATAATCATCACCTTGGTAACGAGATGCACCAAAAATAAGATGTATTTTTTTACCTACACACTCTTTATTCCACAACTGCAACAAGACAGACATCTGCGCAAAATTACTGATATTAAACGCCGATTCCGGCATAACAATCACTTCTGTTGCTGGACAATCAGCTATTATTTTTTGTATCTGGCGTGCCACAATTTTTATGACAACCGTAGGATCATCGGCCGTAGAATATAACATGCTTGGTAAACTGTTTATTTTTGATTGCCATGATGCTGATTGAAATGTTGATTTTTTAGAACAAAAATAAAATAACCAAGGCGCTCCAACCATACAAAAAAATACCAGCGCATAACCATTTTTATACCATAACAGCACTGTAATACTTACCGGAATTAATAAAAAAAGAACCGTTAACAACAACTTACCAACATTCGGCAATAAACATAAAAGTTGCGGTTTTTGTGCTAATACAAGTAATGGGTGCATCAATGGATACCCTTCTTGAGCACCAAAAAACCACAAACTATACCAATCAAGCCAGAGGATAAAAAACCACAGCGCTATAGCCCATAACAACAAACGCGCAATAGCATTATGAATAGAAAAGAAATCAGCAAGCTTTGTAATACTCCAAAAAAGAAATGCTGGCACTAATGCTTGAAACAGTACCATTGCAATCCCTAGCACAAAACCAACCAACCACGCATTACCCGCCATACAAGTAATAAGATAGATTCCTCCACTCAAATGCAGCGCAAAAACAATACATCCCCACAAATAACCATGTATAAATGATACGTTTTGAGTACGCGTGACATACAATAATGGAACAGGAAATATAAAAATGAGCCACCAAAGTTGCTGGCTCAACAAAAAAGGAACTGCATATAAAAATGCTGACAAAAACAGATTACTTACTAGCCCATGGTATTGCATCAATGTTTTTTTCTATATCTAAAACAGTTTTTTTTGTCACGTCATCTGCATTTTTGTCATTCAATACATCTTGAATGCAACGTCTACTCTTACAAAACAAATTGTTAGCTTTACTTCTTTCTGTTATTACAAACATATTGTATTCATCTTTATCGCCAAAATGAGCACACGCCAGTATCAAATCCATTTTTGAAAGTACATCTTGCCCTTGATCATATAACTTCTGTGCCTTTAATGAATGATTGACTGTTCGAGTGTTATCTTGTTGTTCCATAGAATACATATTGGCTGAAGAACAAATACCCATTAATACCAATACGACCATAACAAAATTCATGCAAATCCTTTTTTAAATGCAAGAGACTATCAACTCTTAATCGTATCAACTATACTCAAATAGATCAGTACAACACTAACACAGCAAAATTTGTATTACCATGAATCTCAAAAATCATACTAAACTCGCATCTTCTTTGCTCGAAACTCCACTCGGCACCATGATTGCCATAGCAGATGAACATGTTTTATATCTCTTGGAATTTGTTGATGGTCGCGGAGTAGACCGTGAAATAGAAAAACTATGTGCCACAAAAAACGCTACAATCATTACCAGCAGTACAACACCAATCGAATCAGTAAAAATCGAACTCGCTGCCTATTTTAATGGTAACTTAAAGCAATTTACAACCCCTATTTATATGATGGGAACTCCTTTCCAACAATGCGTTTGGAAAGCACTGAAAAATATCCCTTACGGTGAAACAAAAAGTTATGGTGAACAAGCAGCAACTATTGGCAATAAAACGGCATTCAGAGCTGTAGCAAATGCCAATGGAGCAAATCAACTTGCTATTATTATTCCTTGTCATCGTGTTATCAATGGCAATGGCAAACTTGGTGGATACGGCGGCGGAATTAATCGGAAACAATGGCTTTTAGATTTTGAAAAGTCGATACTATGATACGTAAAATTGACCACATACAAACTCTTTTGCGAGCTTCATCTACCATCCCAGAAGAAAAGCGCAGCTACTTTTTTAAAACAGATCCAGAAAGTTATGCAGCTCATGATCAATTTCTGGGTGTTCCTGTGCCAACAATACGCCTTATCGCAAAAAAATTTTTAGATTTATCTGATGCAGAGATTCAACAGTTACTTGCATCGCCTTTTAATGAAGAAAGATTATTAAGCTTAATTATATTGGTACATCAATACCAAAAGGCTGATACCGCCAACAAAAACGCGTTATACCAGTTTTATATGGATAATCTTAAACAGGTAAACAATTGGAACTTAGTTGATTCTTCTGCGCATCTTATTATCGGTGCACATTTGTATGATAAAAACAGAAACATTCTCATCTCATTAGCACAATCAAACAATTTGTGGGAACGCCGGATTGCGATTGTCGCTACATGGTATTTCATTCGCAAAAACGATCTTGCATGGACCTTTAAAATTGCTACGTTACTATTACATGATAAGCATGATCTTATTCACAAAAGTGTTGGTTGGATGATGCGTGAAGCTGGCAAAAAAGATATACAACAACTCATCGATTTTCTTAACGCACATGCATTTCACATGCCACGAACAATGTTGAGATACGCTATTGAAAAACTCCCTGAAGCGCAGCGTAAAGCTTACTTACAAACTACAAAACAGCTAACATAATTTCTTTTCAATCACCACAAATGCTGTTGCAAAATTCAGTGAATGGGATAAAGACAGATGAATAACCACCTCATCAAGATTGATCTGAAAACCGTCTTGTATACTAATATAAGGTCGTGAATCTTGTTTTATAATAGTAGTATGGGAACATAATGTTAAAAATGGAATTTTGATATTTGGATATGCATACGACAACGCTTTATGGAGCGCTTCTCGTGCTGCAAAACGAACAGCGAAACGCTCTGCACTTTTTTGTTGATTACTCAAACAATAATCTATTTCTTCTGTAGAAAAAATTCGAAGTAGTTTTTTCCTTGAATATGTATGCCACTCAATAAAACGTTCTATTTCAACAGAATCAATACCAATACCAAGTATCATATAATCTACTGAACCTCTTTCTCCAAATACTGATCCAGTGAACGGTACATAATTGCCTCTTGAATGTGCGCCGCATCAATTTCATCTTGTGCAGCCAAATCAGCAATTGTACGTGCCACTTTTAGAATCTTATGATATCCACGCATACTTAAATTAAGCTTATCAAAAGCTTTTCTAATAATTTCTTCTGCAGCGGGCGTTAAATTGCAATATTTTTCCACCTGATCAGCCGTCATAAAATTATTATACAATTGCGCACTACCAAATCTCTTTTCTTGCGCAGCACATGCAGTAACAACTTTTTCATATAAGACAGCACTGCTCTGCTCTTGCCCAGTAGCTTTAATAGAGTCATATTCAATAGATTGCACAGGAACCTGTAAATCAATACGATCCAATAACGGTCCCGATAACTTACTAATATATTTAATAATTTGTTGACGTGAACAGGTACACTGCCGTTTTTTATCACCAAAGAAACCGCACGGACATGGATTAAGCGCTGCAACAAGCAAAAACGATGCAGGAAATGTAACATTTTGTGCAACACGTGATATTGAAACAGTTTTACTTTCTAATGGTTGTCGCAATGCTTCTAATGTATCACGTTTGAATTCAGTTAATTCATCCAAAAACAAAATACCATTATGCGCAAGACTAATTTCTCCCGGTTGAGGATACGAACCTCCGCCAACAAGACCTGCTTGAGAAATGGTATGATGCGGACTGCGAAATGCTCGCTGCGTTAATAAGGAATGATTGGTAAGTTTTCCGGTAATTGAATAAATTTTACTGGTTTCCAATAACTCAGTAAATGTCATTGTAGGCATAATAGATTGCAAACGTTTTGCAAGCATTGTTTTACCAGAACCAGGTGATCCTATAAATAAAATATTGTGACGCCCTGCTGCAGCAATTTGCAAAGCTCTTTTTGCCATGTGCTGACCTTTGACCTGAGAGAAATCAAGAGCACCATCATGCTGGGTGTTTAAGTATGTATCAAAATTATGTTGAGCAGGTTCGAGTTTAATTTCATTACGAATGTACGCAATCAGTTCGGTCAAATGGCTTACGCCAATAACTTCTAAATCTTTAATCAATGCTGCTTCTTGCATATTTTCTTTGGGAACAATAATGCGTCGCTTGCCCAATTTTTGCGCATCAAATGCAATTGCTAACGCCCCTTTAATAAATCGAATGCTACCATCAAGAGAAAGCTCTCCCAAAAACAGTGTCTCTTGTAAAAAATCGTGAGGAATTTCTAATGATTGATTAGCAAGCAAAATACCAACAGCAATCGGTAAATCAAACAGCGTTCCCTCTTTTTTTAAATCAGCGGGAGCCAAATTAACCGTGATACGTTTTGCCGGAAGTCGAAACCCTGCATTTTTTAAAGATGTTAAAATGCGTTTACTGCTTTCTTTAATAGCAGTATCGGGTAATCCGACAATATAAAAGTTTACTAATCCAAATGAGATATCAACTTCAACTTCTACCAAATGAGCTTCAACACCTACCGTTGTTGCAGAAAATATTTTTGAATGCATTGCAGAAAATTTCTTATATGTAACAATTTTAAAAAAATAAAAACTTATTATTTAATAACATATATCACAAATCTTGATGATTGGAAATAGTTATAACATGCGCAACAATAAAATGCTTACTTTTAGCCTGTTAATTGCAGTGGCAGTTTTTCTAAATCGTCGTAAACTAAGCAATAGAAATCTGCAACTACGCAAGCATATTGGAGTAGCCATGAATAAAAAAATTGGAATTTTATTTTTTTTAAGTACCATATCTCTTCAACTCAGCAGCGCAATTCTCATACGTGGTGATAAAGATGCACCAGAAGGTCAAACCTTTTCATTTACCGTCAACAAAAATATTTTGAGCAATGCTGGTAATTTTTATGAATCATCAAATGAAATTTTGACTGAAAATCAGGAATTCACCCTTTCAAAATTAATGCGTAATGCGAATGCATTTATGCCACTCATGCCAGAAATTATAACACTCAATGGTCAACAAGAAACACAAAACCCTCTCTTTGGTGATAGAATTCTTCAATTAGGTTTACTTGAAACAGAAGATGGGTTTTTTATGCGAGAAATGCCCGTTATTGTTGGCGAAAGTAGACCTGCTCGCGTCTACCTTTTTGAAAATAACAATCAATTTAACAATACCATCGTAGTACCCTCAGGAGATGTTCACGATGCAACTGGCACATTCTCTTCTGGAATTGTTGATCTTACAACAAATAATGCAAGTCACGTATTTGCCGCTGTAAAACCACATGGTGGTGAATTTGGTCAAAACAATAGCGGTATCGCTCTTCTTGTACGAGGAACAATAGACACTGAAGAAGGTGAAACAAAAAAAAGAGAAAGAGTTTTTGGTGAAATTAATGCAAATACTGGTTCAGTCATTGATCCACAAGCATTACGTTTTGATCCAACATCACCAGCGCTGTTTATCACTACTCCCGTTGCACAAATTACACCAAATTATGCAGTGATGCATTGGGATAATGTATTACAACGCCTTTATATTGGATTATCAGTTGTTGCAAACAATGGTGCTACTGATGGAGCACGCTCCATTGCTGTTGTAAAATTTATAGAACATGGTGCAATCACATTAGAAACAATCGCTCCGGATACCGCATTTACGCCAGGTAATATTGATAGTATTGTTGGTGTTGTTGGCGCAAACCAACAACTTTCTGTTAACGCACTCACCACAATGTACACAAGCACTGCGGTTAACTATCTGATTATGGTTGGCGGCAACGGAAATCCATCTGCACATAACAACTCCGTATTTGCATTACCACTTGTTAACAGCGGCGATGCAAAAGGTATGATTGCTGCAAAAAATGCTCAACCGCAAAATATATTCAAAGATGCGCCTGTTCCTCATATAACTTCTCGTATTATCACTACACCAGCAACAACTCCTGATGAAATGACGCAAACAACAGATCTTGCTGCACAAGTTGGTGGTGGTCCATTACCCGCACAGCCCATCGTTGATATTATTGTACGCAATGATACAGTGTTTGCTTTTGTTGGTAATGCAACTCCTGGCGTGTACTCATCGCAAGCTATTTTTGATGTATCAGGAAAAATCAAAGCTTGGACCCAATGGCAACGCGCAGCAGGAACAACAGACAACATTTTTGGGACTGCGCTCAATGCGTTCGATGGCAATTTTATTTTAGCTTCAGGAACAACTGCTGATACCGTTAGCACTATCAAAAAAACAGTCTGGTCTGATGGATCACCAGAAAGCTTAGAGCCACTGATAACTATTTTGGATACAGCTTTGCCAGCTGATGGTGGTGTACAAGGATTACAAACATTTTTGCCCAACACACCAGGATTACGTAATATTGCACTTCTTGCAGCAGGTGGAATTGAAACGGTTGTATTAGCACAAACAGGATTACGTAATAACCTGACTGGTCTTATCTCACCAACTGCAGGTCCAGATTTTAACAACATGATCAGTTTTGATAATGGAACAATCACAACTAATGTAAATGCGAAAACAGTCGTAATATCTGGGGGTGCATTACATGAAGTTGGTCCTATTACCGCATCAGAAATTGCAGCAACAACCACAGATGGTTGGCTTTTTGTTGGTGGATCTAATGGATTAGCAATACTTGCTCATCCAGACGGAACTGGCTGGGATCCAGTAAACGAATTGGGTGATGACTTAACTGGTTTACATACAGGAATGCTCTTTAAAACAATTGGTGACTACAATTTTGTTAAAAAATTAATCAGCGATAATGAATTTTTATATGTTATCACGCATGATAAAATTGATCGCATCAACCTTGCAACATCTGATTTTGGTACCAACAGTCTTGATGTAACAACTATTGCACAAATCGGAGCTGACGGAGTCTCTGCTCGCGGGGGCTTTCTTGATGGCATATTTTCACAAGCATGCGGAATAATCGCAACAACTGATGATTTACTCAGAATTGGTGATGATAAAGATGTGCGCACAATCACCAGCGAATCTGATGCGCAATGGACTGCTGTTGCAATTGGAGAAAGTGCAGGAGCGCCAACAGCACTGTATACCGTAACACAAACTAATCGCATGCAAGATATTACCAAAAACAGTGGTGGACACTTTTATGTCCTGACCGCTAATGTTGGTCTTAATCAATCACGCATCAACAGATTTTCTGTACAACCACTTGGCGCAACTGACCCAATGAATGCAACAACGATACAACCTTTTGATGACCTCTTTGTAAAAAATATTCCTTCTTTTTTACTCTCCTTTGGAGAATTCAGAAGTAATTTTGCAACTGATGGAGCACTATATTTTGCAACGCGCAATCAAAATGTTTTTATCTCTCCCATAGCAACACTCACTCCTTCATCACCTGAACCACGTATTGGAACAGCTGGCGTTGGTGATCGTAGTTCAGCAATCAATATACATTTTGGATCGGGAACAGAAATCAACTATTTTGCTCGCAGTCAAGCTTCTGGAAGTTGGATTGCTGCAGGGAATTTTAATACACAAGTACTAGAATAATAGATAGGATGCGGCAATGACGCACAAAAATAAAATAATACTCTTACTGCTCACTTTTACTGGCGTAAACCATGGAATGAACATTGTTAACTCTATGTGGCCTTACGATACACTCATTCGCCCAACGTTTAATAATGAACGCGCATGGCAATTAGCATTCTACGGTGAAGGTGGATTTCACAATGCTAAGGGATTTAATGACGATGGAGACAGTGTCAATCCATTACAAATTTGGAACAGGCAACAAAACGCACTTGCCATGTTGGAAGGATTTCCAAAAGAAAGCCCTATTTCTCAGTTACGCGCAGAACTACTTGATTGCGATAATGGAATTCGCGGAAGATTTAATGTGTGTGGTGAATTTCAGATGCCTTACAATCTTGCATTTGCTGGACGTTTCTTTTTTGCAAATGATTGGTCTTTAGGACTGTATTTACCCGCATTTCAGATGAAATTAAAAGATATTCATTTTCAAGATTTAACACCCGATGTTGATAATCTGGATAAACTTGTTCATCGTTTGCTAACAGATAATTTAGCAGAAAATGTACAACAACTTGGTTGTCTCGATCTTTGCCCTTGGACACGCAGTGGCGTTGGTGATCTTGTGCTCCTTATTGATTGGTTCCGTGATTTTTATCAAAATAAACCGTTCTTAAAATGCGTACGCGTTAACTGGCGTCTTGGTATTGGATTTCCTACTGGGTTACGTGAAGATGAAAACTTACTATTCGCTGTTCCTTTTGGTTGGGATGGTGCAGTTTCAATGCCATTCGGCTTAGGAATTGATTTAACACTCGGTTCACATTTTAAAGGTGGTGTTGATGTGCAATTAACACAAATTTTTGGACACACTCGCCAACATCGAATCAAAACAGATCTCCAACAAACAGAACTGTTACTCCTACAAAAAACATGCGCATTTATAGATTCCGGATTGGTACAACGTTTTAATTTATACGTTGAACTGTTTAGAATTGTAAAAGGATTATCATTTGAAGTTGGGTATCAGTATCTTAAACGCGGCGAGAATGAAATCGCACTCAAAACACAAGAATTTTCAACAAATATAGCTAATACATCCCCACGTCTTGATTCATACACCATGCATCACATGATCCCACGATTTATTTATGACTTTGGTGTGCATATGCCTGAAGGTCGCACACGCCCTGAACTGAATCTATACGCACGATTACCATTTAATGGCAGAAACGTTGCGCTTGTTCCAATGATTGGTGCAATACTCTCCGTTGATTTTTAAAAGACAAAAAAAGGGGCTTGGAAATTCCAAGCCCCTTTTTTTTGTATTCAATATAAGTTATTGATTTTCGGTACGTTTCATATATCCGTCACGCAAATCCTTCAGTGAAATATTTCCTCTTCCAGCTTCAATTTCTTTAGAAAAAAAATATACACCTGCATAAACAAAAAGATCTATATCTTTACAATCATTACATTGATAATACTGAAGGGCTTTCCATTGTGCAGATTCAGCGTGTAAATCTAAAACACGCTTATTATCGATAGCTGACAAATTATAAGTACTATCTTTCAAAACATCCATTCTTAATGCATGCTTGCCATCATTTTTATGACAATTTTCGATAACCTCAGCAAATGCTTTATGTGCTTTTTGCATAGATTCATTCGTAAACACATTAGATTGCTCTAAATCCATTGCAAAAGCCGGAACAACTAACGTCAACATCAATAACAATTTTACAGTTTTCATAAAAATCCCCTATATATCTATAAAAATAGCCTATTTATGGTTTCTATTATAAGTCTAACTGTAATAAGAGAGCCTGTCAAAAGGCCTGCCCTTCATAGCTTTAGCGAAGGAGGGGGCCCTATTTATCGATCTTTTTTGACCAAAAAGACCTCATTGGGCCATAAAAAAGGCCCGGGGGAACCCTAGGCATTTTTTATGACTCAAGGTTTAAAAACCCTCATTTATTTTTGCTGTATCTGCAGATTTTTAACCATAGCTATCATCTGATCTGAAGATAATACTTTTGTTAATTCAAAATCGAAATACTGAGCAGCATCCATCAATTTGCGATTGTCTTTTAAAGCAACTTTATTTAAAAAACTCTCTTCTGATTGCCTTAAATAGATAACCAGCAACCCTGCAACAGGATTACCTGATCTTTTAAAAACAACTTTTGCTTCTTGATACGCAGTTCTACCATCATTATTTTGTATTAAAAGATTCGGCATCCAATTTTTATTGTTTTGTTTAAATATATTTTCTTTTTGCTGCACTTCTGACCAATCTTCAAAACGCTCTGATGCGCGTGCCAAATCGTGCCAAAAAGTATTACCATTTTCATCTTGTTTATTGTGAGAAAATTCCAACCATGTCTTTCTAATATCTACGCTACCCTTGTGATTGTCCATGGCTACAACACTATGGGAGATAACAACAGTAAGCAAAAACAATTTGATTGTATGTTTCATACATACGCTCCTTACAATTAAAATTATACCGTTGCACAATATGTTACCTAATTTTTTATATTTTTAAAAAATATAGTTTCTTAAGGGACAAAAATGAAAACAAAATAAAACTCATGCCAATTATCGACATTTCAAAAAATAAGACAGTATGATACTACAAATCATAATAATATTTTATAAAGGAGATTAGATGAATCACACAACCCGTTTTTTTGGTTTCTTATTTTTACTCACATCAACACATCTATGTGCACGTCATAATACCGTGGTTGCAACAATGAATGCAGGAGTAACTCCTGCAGGAATCGGGATTACACCAAATGGTCACAAAGCATACGTTGCCAATAATAATAATTATGGAATTGATGGAGAAGATTCAGTAACTGTTTTAGACCTTGAAGATAACACAGTAAAAACTACCATCTATCATGAAAGCTTTAACGAACCTTATACCATTACCATTAATCCAGCTGGCAACAGAGCATACGTCACAAATAGCAACAGCACAACAGTCACCGTAATTTCCACTAACAGCAATCAAGTTGTTGCTATCATTGATGGTTTTGATGGACCATCTGGTATGGCAATTACTCCTGATGGACTGTTTGGATACGTAAATAACTATGGTGGACCAGAAGGTCTTGGTAGTGGGAATGGTACAACAGTACGAGTTGTTGATTTAACCACTAACAGTATCATTGGAAATCCAATTACTGTAGGTTTAGCTCCTGCCGCATTGGCAATATCACCTAATGGAAAATTTGTATACACAATTAACTATGTTGATGGTAATCCAGGAACGGGTACCATGAGTGTTATAAGCACAAGCACTAACACCGTTACGGCAACAGTTAATGGATTCTCTGGACCATTTGGTATTGCAATCACACCAAACGGAAAACATGCATATGTGACTAATTTTGGAAGCAATAACTTTGCACCGTTTGGAGATACCGTCAGTATTGTTAGTTTATGTGGATTGAATATAGTCAAAACAATTGAAGTTGGCATTCAACCAGCAGGCGTTGCTATTGCTCCAAATGGGCACCATGCTTACATAACCAACTACAACACGTTATATGCAGGAGAAAACTTTACTGATTTAACAGCTGGACAAGGTAGCGTAAACATCATTGATGTACACGACAAAAAATTGGTTCCACCAACAATCGCTGTTGACCAATCACCTGCAAATATTGCAATATCTCCTGATGGCAAATATGCATATGTGACTAATTACACTTCAAATACTGTGAATGTTATTAAATTGAAAAAATAAGAATTTAATTTTGTTTGAATATAAAAAAAGGTTTGGAAAAATTCCAAACCTTTTTTTATATTTTAATTTTTATACGTTACCAGAAACGTTTTTGAGCAAAAGCATGTCCAGAACCCGATTTTAAATATTTTTCAAACTCTATAGCTTTAGATTTTCTATCAAAATAGCAGTAAACAACCAAATACCATGGCTTAAAATCAACTGTATGAAAAGATTTACCAGTATTATGTTCTTGTAATCTTTGCTCTACATTAGTAGTAAAACCAATATATGTTTTTTCAGGATTTATTTTTGATCTAATCAAATACACGCAATACATGAGAAATCACAGATTTAATTTTTTTAAATAAGGTAGCCCTACTTCGCCAAGGCTTCGAAGGGCATGCCTCGCTTTTGCTATCTAACTTTTTTAAATTTTTTACACCAAACCTTTAAAAAGATGGCGTGCCATGCGAAGCTTTACGCGAAGCATGGTGGAGGCGATGGGAATCGAACCCATGTCCGCATTACAAATAACCCCAAGCGCTACATGCTTATTCCTTGAATATACTCATACAAAACCTCAAAGACACAGCAGATTGTATGAGACTACTTGTGGTACGTGCTCGGGCTACTAAACAGTTCAATCTTGCCCGGAAGTTCTATCTTTTTATTATACGAATTGGTTCAACTGATAGGCACGTTGATCCAATAAGCCACCTTATTGCCTAAGCAAAAGCTGGAGCGAAACTATTAGTTTCTGCATTTGTTTTTTGATCAATTGTTTAACGAGCACTCAATCAACGCTCGGCATGCTCTCAAAGCGACTAACAACACGTCGAAGCCAGTACGCCCCCAAATTTTCAAAGAATATTTATATATATTAATAACATTTTTTTAATAAAAGAGATATCAATTGCATGAACATGAGAAAA
>CAZWTF010000006.1:0-85348 GCA_964636815.1 uncultured Pseudomonadota bacterium | reverse complement strand
AAATTTTTCAAGCAATGCTGACCATTGTGGATCTTTTTCACGCGATATTGTTTCAAATTCTGTCATTAAAGCAGAAAAATCATACTGAGCTGATTGCTCTTTATTAACTATCCATAGTTTGCGAGCAAAAAACAGAATACTTAACAAAGCCACAAAGGCTCCAACTCTTGTGAAATTCTTAGAATTCGAATAAAAAAAATCAGAAATATTTTTGAATACTGAACTTGTATTTTGAATAGCCATAGTACGTAACTCCAAAAAACTATTGTTAAACCTATATCCACCTTCGCTAAAGCTTACTTCTTCGCATAAAGCTTCGAAGTACACAGCCGGCGGACAAGCAGCAACGTATCATACTTATAGAAAAAAATAAAGTCTTCAGATCTGCGGTTGGCGCTCAACAGATGATTGTTTAACCCCCGCAGCAGTAGATTTGCCTTGCTCTAAAAGCAATTTTAATGTTTCATTGAATGTCGGCATAATTTTTTCATCGACTGTTTTTTGTGCAAACAATATTGCCTGAGTAATCGCAGAGCTTTTTGAAGAACCATGCGCAATAATAACCGGCTTATTAATACCTAATAAAAGAGCCCCGCCAGTTCGCGCATAATCAATTTTATTCTTTACGCAACGCAACACCGGGTAAGCGCACGCAAGCAATATTTTTAAAAACACTGAACGATGAGCTTCATCTTTCATCCACTCAATAACAGCTTTTGCAGTTCCCTGAATACTCTTTAATAAAACATTCCCAGTAAACCCATCAGTAACAATAACTTCAGCACGACCAGAAAAAATGTCACGCGATTCAATGTTACCAACAAATTCAAGGCCTGTTTGTGAAATCAATTCAAAAGCTTGTTTGACTAAGGCAGAACCTTTGTAAGATTCATGCCCGTTAGAAAGCAGCGCTACACGTGGCTGCGCGATTGCTTTGGTAAGACGAACATACGCATACCCCATATATGCAAATTGGACCAAATATTCGGGCTTGCAATCAGGATTAGCTCCCAAATCAAGACAAAACAGTGATCCATGGGTTGTTGGTAAAAAACTACCAATTGCAGGACGAAGAACTCCCGGCACGCGACCAACAGTAACTGCTGCTGCTGCCATAACTGCCCCTGAGTTACCTGCTGAAACAAAAGCATGTGCTTTGCCAGCATGTACCGCTTGCAAGGCGCGGACAATAGAAGAATCTTTTTTACGTAACATGCCACGAATTGGATCTTCATCCATTTCTATAACATCAGAACAGTGAACAAGTTCGATGGGAAGGGATCGCCACCGCGGGCAATATTGCGTCAATAATGGTAACACTTTATCTTGGTTACCAAATAAAATAAGGGGAACACCTTTTTTTGCTGCTGCTAATGCGCCTTGAACTGCTTCTTGCGGGGCATAATCGCCCCCCATAACATCAACCGCAATGATTGTGGTTTTCCCCGTACTATCACTCATGTATTACTCAGCCTGTGATTCTTCAGATGCTTTTTTTACTGGTGTTTTAATTGCTTTTAAAGCAAGACGTTTTACTTTTCTGTCTGCTTTAGTTACTAACACCTTAACACCTTTGTAGAAACCACATGTTTTGCATGGAGTATGAGGTGCTATTGGTTCTTTACAATTAGCGCAACCAGTGATTGCTTTAACTTTAAGACCCTTATTTGCAAAGCGGGAATCTCTACGGGCTCTGGAGCGTTTTCGTTTTGGTACTGGCATGACATCATCCTAAAAACTAAATAGATATAAAATTAATGTTCAAATTATAGAATATACATTATTATACGGCATTTCTTTAAAGAACGCAAAATCAAATAGATTAAGCTCTTTTTTCAGCCTCATGAGCATGATCTCTATCCCATTTATCGATATAACTTTCTACCATCTCTAGACGGTCAATAGGTGCAGGATGCATAGGATCCCTCATTGCTTCTAATAAACGCACTTCTAATCTGCTTTTTGATGCCAACTTAGGGATTTTACCTTTCTTAAAAAATTCTGCAAATTGTTCAAGCTCTAATCGCGATTCAGCATGTTCGCATGCAAATCTATCCGCTCGAGTTTCTACATATCTACGATGCAAAATACCTACGATAAGATTAGCAAAAGCTTTGGGCACAATAGCTCCTACAGCAAAACTCGATCGCAATATTGTAGTGCAAAATGTTTTTGGCTTTTGCTCTATATTGCATACCTTTCTCAATGCTTTAGTCATACCAAAAGATAATGCTTCAATACCAACAGGAATTGCTACTTTAACATACGGTACATTTTGAGAATCTTTATTAATAACATGACCAACTTCATGGTTTAATAGCATCGAATGCCAAGCAATTATTTCATCTCGATTTTCTTGTAAAAAGCCTATTTTACTCCAATAACTCTTATGAAACTCCAAAGCCTCATCAAGTACAGCTCTTTCAGAGTCCGGAACTGTTATCTTTTTACCAGCAACAGACCACCCTGGTCCATATTCAAATGTTATAGAATCAGCATTGGGAAAATTTAATCGTTCCATTTTTTTTCTGCCCCATTCCTTAATAGATACCTCTGCAATAGACGGTGATTCCTCAGAATTTTTTTCAATAGCTTTATTACTTCTATAAGCATCACGTAATCCTAAGACAGGCAATGCACCTATTCCGATGATTCGAGTCAATTGAAAGACTTTTCCACCCATCGCAAAAGATGGGTTAATAAACACGAAAAGCAGCATTAACGCTGCATATTTTGGATAATTCTTATTCACAATCATCTCCCATTGATAATTTCTTTAATACCTGAAGATACATTATATAGTATATAGATTTGATAAAAATTATCAATCTGAAACAATTTTAACAACTTAAGCTTCTCAAACAACAAGAAGAGCGATCCAATAAACAAAAACCCCCTACTCAGGGGGTATAAATAGCCTTCAAAGGGTATATTTTGATCCTTATTCCGCTTTTTTACGCTTATCAATGCACTCCTGCGTCAAAGCAACCTGACGCCAATACCGAGGATGTTCATGATCATGCATAAAATCGGCTAAGCCTATCAATATATCCTTTTCCTCCTGGCGACCATCTTTTTGATCAAGTTGATGCAACCGTTTTGATATGAGTAGCCCTAGACCTTTTGTCATCCAATTCTTTTGATTCAATAAAGGCTCATCCAATGTATGTTTCTCAAAAAGCTCAGCCCACCCTAATCGACGAGCCTTACACAGTTCAAGATCTTGCAACGAAACATTCATAAAAGCAAAACGGTCAGCTTCTAATTCTTGATGCCTAATATACGCAATATTTGCACCCATAACCATCGCTACCTTTAAAAAAAATCTCGGTACAGTTGCATGTGGTAAAAACAATATGCCACTCGTTAACCCCTGCATAAACACACGTTTTTCAATATCATTATTTTGATAATGCTTTGCTTCATGAAACAACATTTCTTGGGCAATAATTGCTTTCTTACGACTTTCTTCATCTGTCTCTTGCTGGGCAAAATAATCTTCTAATCCGTCAACTTCATTTTCCTTAAATCCTATATAGGAATGCCCAGTGATCCATCTCTTATCCACCTTTAAAAGGACAGTATCAGCATCCCTAATGCCTTTTTCAATAAGGTTTTTTCTTGCCCATTTTTCAATATTACAAGATACATTTTTCAAGCAACTTTCTTCATATTTTGCAAGCTCTTTATCCATTAGATAAGAACCACCCCCAACCACCACGGAACCAGCAACGTATCGCAATAAATTGGTCTTCATAGAAAAAGAAACGTTATTAATAAGCAATAACATTGCTAAAACAGTGTATTGCACATAGCTTCTATTCATCAAACAAACCCTTTATATATAATTTTTGATTTTTTTATGACCGACCAGACAAGCGCCCCCATAAAGAAAACTCCCGTCATGGAGGCAATAGAGCCAGCAATGGAGACATCCGCACAAGAGGCAAAAGCATAGCCAAGAATAGCAGAGAATACCGCTAAAACAACTGTCAAAGCGATCATATCGCTAACTCTTTGCGTGAGTAAATACGCACTTGCAGGAGGGGTAATCATCAATGCCACCACCATAATAGCTCCCACTGCATCAAAAGTGGCAACGGTAGTCAAACTGGTAATAACCATCAATGCATAATAAAAAATTGCAGGACAAAAACCGGTCATTGTTGCAAGTGTAGCGTCAAAAGTTGTGATTACTAACTCTTTATAAAACAGCCGCACAAACAGCAGATTAATCATAAGTGTAACGCTCATCGCCCACAGCGCATACGGGCCACAATCGATGCCATTTACCATAAAACGGTTGAATGGCGAAAAAGCAAGCTCACCCAATAAAACCATATCAATATCCAGATGCACGTTGCGCGCAAATTGGGACACTAAAATCACACCAACGGAAAAAAACAAAGGGAACACAAGACCAATTGCCGCATCTTGTTTAAGACGTTTACTTTTAATAATCAATTCCGTGCACAGGACAGTCAACACACCACTCAATGATGCACCAACAATTAATAATGGTGAAGTTAAATTTTTAACGATCAAAAACATTACTACAATACCTAATAATATTGCATGACTAATTGCATCACTCATCATTGCAACCCCACGCAATACTAAAAACACACCTGGCAAACAGCACGTAACAGCTGCTAAAATTGCAATAACAATAATCTCTACATGCAACATATTTATCGCCATGCAACACCTCTGTGCGGTGCACATACTAAAGAAAACAATACAATGCAACTTGCTGCAACTACAATCGCTGGGCCGGTTGGCAGATGATCAATTATGCTACTTACACACACACCAAACATTGCAGCACAAGCGCCAAAAAAACCTGCTAACACAACCATATGTAATAATTTTGTTACCCATTGCCGTGCGGCTGCTGCAGGTGCAATGAGCATAGTACTCATTAAAATTACACCGACTGTTTGCAAACCAATCACAATAGCAAGTATTAGTAATACGGTAATAATTGTTTCTATAATAATTGCTTTGAATCCCAAAGATTGAGCAAATAATGGATCAAAAACATACATTGCACACTCTTTCCAACACAACATCAGAATAAACATAATCAAACAAAATATGAGTGCAATGGCACTAATATCTTGTCCAAGCAGCGTTGATACATTACCAAATAGAAACTTATTCAAAATGGCTTGATTACTTGTTGGAACTTTTTGCGCAACCGTCATGAGCACCAACCCAAATCCGAAAAATACTGATAAGATAATACCAAGTACCGCATCTTTTTTAAGCGTTGTACGGGTACAAATATAATACATACTCACCACTCCTACAATCCCTGCAAGAGCACCTCCGCTTAACAATATCCACGGATTTTTACTATGCGTGCACAAGAACATAAGCACAATTCCTGGCAACGCTGCATGTGATATTGCATCACCAAGCAAACTTTGTTGCCGCAACAATGCAAATGAACCGAGCACCCCTGCTGTTATTCCCAACAAAGCTGCTCCCTGCAACACGAGTAGTAATGTATAGTCAAAATGCGAAAAATAAATCACTATGACTTCCTGATCTTATATTATCATTCTTCCCGTATGCCCTGAGTGTTTTTGTCTTCAAAAACGTATCGAAGAGTATGCGGGAAATTTACATTATACGTGCATTCAAGATTGAATGCAGTCAAAACTTGTTCCACAGGACCAGAGGCAATACACGTTTTATTAAGTAATAAAATATAATCAAAATATGATGGCGCCGTAAAAAGATCGTGATGAACAACAATAACTGTTTTGCCTTCATCACGTAATTGCTTAAAAATGGTGATAATAATTGTTTCTGCTTCAATATCCACACCAGCAAATGGTTCATCCAAAAAATAAATATACGCATCTTGCATCAATGCACGCGCTAAAAATGCTCGTTGCTGTTGCCCACCAGAAAGTACACTAATAGATGAATGTGCATAATCTTCTAGACCTACGGCCACAAGCGATTCATATACTTTTTTATGATCTTCATTGCTTGGACGCTTAAACCATCCCAATCTTCCATAACAACCCATCAAGACCATATCAAACACAGTGATTGGAAAATCCCAATCCACAGAACTGCGTTGAGGGATGTATGCAATTTTATTGCGTACACCTTGAAAAGCATTACCTAAAATTTTTATATTACCCGCAGCAATAGGAATCAGCTGTAGCAACGCTTTCATAAACGTTGTTTTACCAGCACCATTAGGACCAATAATGCCACACATTACGCCTTGCGGAATGGTGACTGAAAAGTCTAATAAAATAGGATTGTTATTATATTCAACGGTGAGATGAGCAACATCTAACGCTGGTATTTTTGATATATTCTTCATTACATTAAGTATAAAAAATATGTTGTTTAAAGTGAATCAACAATTGCATCAATATTATATTTCACCATAGCAATATATGATGATGCACCACTTTGCTCATCGCCAAGTGCATCAGAATACAGCTCCGCACCCAGTTGAACATTCCAACCACGTGCATGCACTGCATTTTGCACTGCAACAAGAGTACGCTCTGGAATAGATGATTCAACAAAAATAGTTGGAATACGTTTTTCTACAATAAAATCTGCAAGCTGCTGAATATCTTTGGTACTAATATCACAATCGGTACTCAAACCTTGCAGACCAACAACTTCAAAACCATATCGTGCGCCAAAATAACCAAATGCATCATGCGCGGTAATTAAAATTTTTGCACTTGTCTCAAGTTCATTTGAACGTTGCTCCACATATGTATGCAATTGTTGCAACAGTGCAATATATTCATCACCATTCTTTTCATATGCATCTGCGCGCTCAGGATCAAGTGCAATAATCTGTTGCTGCAGATAACGTACCACTTCTATCCACAATGTAACATCAAACCAAATATGAGGATCATACATATCATCAAATTCAGCGCAACGTAACTGTTCTCTGCGCAGTACTTGTGATGCATTAATAACAGTTGTAAACCGTTCCATGCCCTGCAGAACTTGTCCAATTTTACCTTCTAAATGCAATCCATTATACATAACCATATCTGCCGCCGCTAACTTGTGCACATCACTTTCTCTGGCACGATACAAATGTGGATCAACTCCACATCCCATCAAACCATGAACTGTGATATGATCTCCAACTATATTACGCGCTGCATCTGCAAGCATGCTTGTTGTGACAACAACGGTGAGCTGCTGCGTTTTTATATCATGTGATTGATATGTCGAAAAAAAAGTGGTGCTTATCACACCACAAAATAATAAAACTATTAATAACTTTTTCATAAACGTGATGCAACCCACATACCAGTAAAATCTTGTGATACAATACCATCAAGCTGTAAATTGAACAGTTCTGACTGAAGTAGCTCTGATGATAACTGTGTACTATTAATAATATCATCAAAAGATATTGGCTTTTTGCATGCCATGATAATAATTTTTTGTTCCGCAGAATAATTTTTACCCCAATCTTCACTCTGTTTTAATTGGGGACCCCATTTAGGAGAAATTTCAGCTACAGCTAATTCCAAGGATAGCTGCTTAACCTTCTCTTGTATCACTTGGTTATCAACGATAACCCTATCACCAAATTCTTCTAAAATATCAGCGCTGCATGTAACAAGCTTTGCACCTTTTTGAATTAATGCATTGCAACCAGCACTCAACTCATCACCAATCGGTCCTGGAACAGCAAACACTTCTCTGCCTTGTTCCATTGCATAATCAGCTGAAATTAAAGCACCACTTTTTTGCGCTGCTTGTACCACCAAACAACCACGCGACAATCCGGTAACAATACGATTACGTGCAGGAAAATTACCTGGAAGTGCTTGCATGCGTAATGGAAATGAACTCACTAATGCACCACCATGTTCTATGATTGATGCAAACAATTTTTTATTACTACTCGGGTACAAATGCAACAAACCTGAACCAAGAACAGCTATTGTTGTACCACCATTTTGAAGCGTTGCTGCATGTGCCATAGCATCAATTCCTAATGCACCACCACTAACAATAATATACTGTGCTGCAACAAGATCGGAAATTAATGTATTAACAACACGCTGCCCATAATTATCTGCTTTGCGAGCACCGACAACGGCTAAAAGTTTTTGTTTTTCATAAGATTGCAAAGAT
This sequence comes from uncultured Pseudomonadota bacterium, assembly GCA_964636815.1. GTDB lineage: Bacteria > Babelota > Babeliae > Babelales > Vermiphilaceae > SOIL31. The sequence goes on along the minus strand of CAZWTF010000006.1, from coordinate 77,197 downwards.
CCACCCATTATATATAACACTGCAGGTGGCAAATAGATTTGTTTTAATAACTGCGGATATGTTTCATCTTCAAACGTCAGCCAATCAACATTATGTTCTTCGATTAAGGCTAGTTCTTCTTCAAGTATTTTTGTACTTGCAAGGCCATCAGCCAATTTTTCTGATGTGCCTTCACTGAATCCAAAAACATGTATCCAATCTGCTTGTGAAAACGAATAAAGATCTGATACCGAAATATCAGATCTTTCTCTTATTTTTTGAATTATTGCAGGGCCGATGTTTTCTATTAATGTAAGGTGAAGGATAAATTCTTTGTTGTGCATAAATTACGAATTATAATTCTACCTCTTCATCCTCATCAATATCATCAGCATCTTCATCTTCATATTCTAAATCAGAAGAAATTTCATCTTCTTCAGACTCTTCATCTTCTAACTCACCATCTTCTTCATCACCAGCATCTTCAGTCACTGGTAATGAGCGAGTTTCAATCACAGCACCCGTTTCATCAGCAGAATCACCTGCTGCATCATCGGCGCCTTCAAATGCAACAACATTATGTAATTTTTGATCGTCATCAAGTCTGATCAAACGAACACCTTTTGCTTGACGACCCATTGCACGAATATCTTTAGCAGAAAGACAAATAATCTTACCTGCTTGATCAATAAGTAGAATATGCGAGTCTTCATGTACAATTGCAAGACCAATAACCGGACCATTACGTTTATCTGTTGGAATGGTTCTCACACCCATACCACCACGATGCGCAACACGGAAATCTTCTATGCGAACTTTTTTACCGTAACCGCTTTGTGTTGCAAAAAGAATTTCACCATGATCAGCAATGATTTCCATGCCAATAACACGATCACCCTTTTTAACACGAATACCCATCACACCACTTGCTTGACGGCCCATAGAACGTACTTCAGTTTCTTTAAAGCGAATTCCTTGCCCTTTTGATGTTGCAAGAACAATGGTATCACTACCACTACTCAATGAACAGAACACAAGCTCGTCACCTTCACGCAATGTAATTGCACGAATACCCGTTGCACGAATTTTTGCAAAATCAGATGCGTCAGTACGTTTGATAATACCTTCACGCGTTACCATCACCATAAACTTACCTTCCATAACACGAGAAGGAAGTAGTTTCACAACATACTCACCATCTTGTAATGGCAATAAGTTAATAATTGCACGTCCACGCGCAATACGTGATGCTTCAGGAACTTCAAATGTATTTAAGCTGTATACACGTCCAAGATTAGTAAAGAAGAGTAACATATCATGTGCTTTTGTAACAAACACATCTTGAACAATATCACCTTCAAGCGCAGTAAGGCCCATTTTACCTTTACCACCACGGCGCTGAACACCGTACGCTTCAATTGGAACACGTTTTACATAACCTTTCATGGTCAATGTAACAACCGCTTCTTCATCAGGTATCAAATCTGCTTCAGTTAAAATATCAATCGCACCTTCAATTTTGGTACGACGTATATCACTATAATTAGCTTTAATATCTTCTAACTCTTTAATAATTTCTTCTTTAAGAACTACTTCATTTTCAATAATGGATCTCAATTGTGCTATTTTTGCTTTAATTTCATCCATCTCGCCATAAATTTTTTCTTGTTCAAGACCAGTCAAGCGTTGGAGACGCATTTCCAAAATCGCTTTACCCTGTTTTTCAGTTAACAAGAATCGTTTATTAAGTTCTGAAATTGCTTCATGTGCTGATGGTGATTTTTTAATCAATGCAATCACTTCATCAATACTATTTAATGCAATAATAAAACCTGCTAACAAATGTTCACGCTCTTGCGCTTTACTGAGATCATATTGCGTACGGCGATAAATGATCTGTTTACGATGATATAAAAATTCATCAAGTAATTGACGCAACGTAAAAATAAGTGGCTGATTATCAAGAAGACCTAACATCAAAATAGAAACTGATGTTTGCAAATTGGTATGTTTATACAGTTGATTTAAAACAACACTTGGAATTTCACCACGCTTAAGATCAATCACTAAGCGCATACCTTTTTTATCTGATTCATCTTTAATATTAGAAATACCATCAATAATTTTGTTTTTAACAAGGTCTGCAATCTTAATAGTAAGATCAGCTTTGTTCACTTGATACGGAAGCTCAGTAATAATGATACTTGCGCCTTTACCTTGTTTTTCTTCAAACTCAGTAACACCACGTAAAATTAAATTGCCACGGCCCGTTCTATATGCTTTGACAATTCCAGCACGTCCACAAATAACGCCACCTGTTGGAAAGTCTGGACCCGGAATATATGCAAACAACTCTTCTTCAGTAATAAATTCATTTTTTATCATTGCAAGCAATGCATTTACTACTTCACCCAAGTTATGTGGCGGAATAGAAGTTGCCATACCAACCGCAATACCTGCAACACCGTTGATCAGCAAATTTGGCAATCTACTTGGTAAAACAACAGGTTCCACCGTTGATTCATCAAAGTTTGGTACAAAGCCAACTGTTTCTTTTTCGATATCAGCTAAAATTTCTTGTGCAATACGAGCCATACGAACTTCAGTGTAACGCATCGCCGCCGCATTATCACCATCCACAGAACCCCAGTTACCCTGACCATCCAACAATGGGTAACGTTTAGAAAAATCTTGAATCAAACCAACCATTGATTGATATACTGCTTGGTCACCATGAGGGTGAAATTTACCAAGCACATCACCCACTACGCGCACTGATTTGTGATACGGCTTGTTATAAAAAAAACCAAGCTGATGCATAGTGTATAAAACACGACGATGCACCGGCTTTAAACCGTCACGAATATCAGGTAATGCACGACTAACCACAACGGACATTGCATAATCAAGAAAAGAATCTTTTAACTCTTTTTCAATTAAAATTGGTCGAACATGCATATTTTTATTATTTATAGGTGAAGTGGGACGTTCCATCAGTTGGCCCTTTTCTCAGATCAAAAACTTATATCAAAATTTATTTAAAATTATACTATTAGTATAGCAAGAAACGGTCATTATGACAACAAATCAACAACCATAACGGTAATATCATCTTTCGATTTTCTACAATCAGCAAACATCGCTAATAACTTTGCCAATGCACTCATATTATGACAATCCTCTTTTTTGTCATGCAACTGTTGCACAACTTCTTCATTACTTACAACATCCCACAAACCATCTGTTGCTAATACCAGAAACCTATTTTTTTCCGTTAATGATATTTTTGCATATTCTGGCTCAACAATAATCATTTTTTTACTTTCACCCAATAAATTATAATTACCAAATGCTCGTGATACCGCCAAAAAACCACACACACGATTATTCATTACAACGCCATTTGCAGCAATTATCCGATTATACTCATCAGGTCTATTAGGCTTGTGATCACTCGTTACAAAACTAACCTTACCATCAGCAGCTAACAACATCCGTGAATCACCAACATGCGCAAAATGTGCAACATTATCTTTAATAAACACAACACTTGCCGTTGAACCAGCAGCGTTATGCTCTTTTACAAAATTATCATTATCAGCATTTTTAAAAGCCTCCATCATTCTTTCTTTGATAGAACCTAAGCTTGAAGTTTGACTCAAATAAATGGGAAATTTTTCTGCTAAAAAATGTGCTACATGCTCACTGCCATGACCATCATATATTGCATATAAATGACCGCCTTCAAACGTGCTATGATAAAATCTATCTTGAAATACATGTCCACGTTTATTATCTATAGAGTAAATACCCACTTTTTTTTGTTCAACCTGCTCCATCACCAACTCAAGTTTTTCGCTTGCATAACATAATGCTACGCCCCAACACAAAGCCAGCCCTATCAACTTTTTATGCATCCCTACCTCCTTATAACACAATATATATTTGACATTGCATACTATTATATATTGTACAAAATGTAAGACTCTATAAAAATAATCAATTTAATATGAATACTATCTTGCGTTGCTCTATTACGCATGTTATATTCCAGCAAAATTAAAAAGGGAGAATATCATATGAAAACAAAATTAATTATCACACTCGCTGTGCTATCCACACCATTTGCTATGCACTGTTGCGAAATAACACAACATACCACCACAAACAATGTTATCATTAGACCCGCAACACTCAATGATTTAGATACTATTTCAATAATATCTCATCAACAGTACCAAAACACTTTTAAACCTATGTGGGAAAAACATTACAAATCAATGACCCCACAGCATCACACTATTGATAGCTTTGTGCAAGAAAAAGCAAACCTCAACGACACAGCAAACAAAAACTTTATAACCAGTAAAACGGATCAAAAAATGTTAATTGCAGAACTACAGGAAGGAAATCAAAACAATATAACTGGCTATTGCCGATTCGAAAAAAAAGATGCACAAACAATGTACATCAATTTTATCGTTGTTGCAGAAGAATTTAGAAAACGTGGTATTGCTAAGCTTCTTGCGCAGGCAGCAATGAAAAGTTTTGATAATGCTACTGAATGCAAATTCCGCGCATTAGTGCATTATGATTTTATTAATAATCTTTATACCAAGCATGACTGCCAACAAATAGCTACCATAGCTCTTGATCCTACTACGGGACAAATCTCCACAGACCCCAATGCACCAATTACTCATATCGATTATTCGTATACGATAAAAAAATAATTCTTCGATACATTAAGAAATACTATGAATGTAAAAAAAATTATAATGGTTGTAACCTTTTGGACAATCCTTTGTATACAATGTTGCCAAATACCAACCATCATCATTAGAGCCGCAACACTCGATGATCTTGATGATATTAATAATATTACATATGAATCATACCACAAACACTTCAAACCAATTTTTTCACACCTTCTCTCTCCAGAACAAAACCTTGAAAATTTTGTTAGCGAAAAAATAACTTTTCAACAAAATGCGAACAGGGAATTTATCACAAAACAACTCAATCAAGAGAAATATGGCCTTATAATAGCTCAAGAAACAACGCCAACATCCAGCAATATAATTGGTTATTGTCGATTCAATCAAAAAAACCAACATAACGTGCATATTTATTTTTTAGGCGTTAATGAATTATTTCGTAGAAATAAAATTGGAACTGAGCTTTTATTTGCAGCAATTAATACATTCGAAGGCATCACCAATTGCACTCTACGCACACTTGCTGAGAACAACAATATCGCTCATGCTTTTTACCAAAAACATGGCTTTAAGCATACAGGATTAATATCTCTTGATCTAAAAACAGGAGCGATAGTAACTGATCCCACCGCCCCTATTACTCATGCAGAATATTGTCTTAAAATAAAAAAACAAAAAGAGCGCTGACACAATCAGCGCTCTTGATTTACCTATAACCAAATTTAACGACTAATCAAACTTAACCACGCAAACTGTGATGTTATCTTTGCTGCCTTCTTTAATTGCGGCATTTTGTAACTCTTGTGCGATATCATCTACAGATTTTTGATCATCAAATCCCTTTTGAGCTATAGCAACAGCATCTTCACTACTCACCACATCCCATAAACCGTCAGAAGCTATAATTAAAAAGTGATTATCTGCATTGAGCTGCTTTTGTGCATATTCTGGAACAGCAATAATCTGCCCTTCTCCACAAGTCTTCATTTTTTTATCACCAATTGAACGTGACACTGCTAACCCATTAATACGCCATACTCCATAAAAACATAATGTCCCACCCGCTTGCTCTATACGCCTTGTTTCATCTGATCTATTAGGCTTATGATCATCCGTAGCAAAACATGCTTTACCATTGCATTCAAGAACTGCCCTTGAATCCCCTGACCACGCATAATGCAACACCTTGTTACTGTCTATATACGCTACAACAGCCGTTGAACCATCTGCATAATTTTCTAAAGCATACTTTTCAGCCTTTGCAAATGAATCTTCAAAACACTGCTTTCTATTCTCAACTAAACATTCCTGAAAATATGCATGTAAATTTTCTTTTAAAAAAGATGATGTTTTATTTCCATTATGTCCATCATATACCGCAAAGAATTTTCCTCCAACAACATTCGCACCAACAAATGTATCTTCTTGATACGGCCGTTTGTTTAAGCACTGAACAACACCATGCGTGATATTCAACTCTGCTGCTGAGCTTATAAAAAAAGATAAAACAAAAAATACCGCTGTAATTATTCTTATTTTCACAAAAAAGCCCTTCATGTTACATAGTGATAGCTCATTATTATAAAAAAAATGGATCGTGGCAATCAATCACTACCACAATCCATTTTTATATATTTATAAACTATTACATACAATTACTCGCGAGCTGCTTTAACCTGCTCAAACAATGACTTTGGCATATTTGATCTGGTAAAAACCTCACGATGTGTTAATTGTGGTTTGGAATAAGTTTGTAAAAAGTTTTTAGTGTTATAGACCATTTTTTTTGGAGACACAACTCTATCTTGATCTTTAAATAAAGCTATTTCTTCATCTAACATTTGAATCGATTTTTGATAATTTTTATACGCTCTATAATTCCACAACCATTGGAACCAAGACACATTGCTCAAATCGTGCTCTATAATTTTTTTTGTTACGTTTAAAGAAAATAAAGCTTCATCATACTGCTTACTTTCTTTTTTATTTGTCGATTCTACAAATGGATTACTTGTCTTTACCGTTTTCAAATATGGATTTTTCAAACGATTTGCAGGATACTCAGATTGTAACCCTTGGATAACTGTATACAACTTTATATTAGATGATGATTCATTTAAGACAACATTCAATTCAGCCAATATAGGTCTTAGCTCATTTACATCACTTGAAATAGACATTGATTCGTTAGCGACTGTTATTGAATCCAATATATTCATAAAAGATGATAATACAGAGTTGGATCGCTTCATACTCTTTTCCAAATCTTTTTCTTTATTCCTTAAATTAAGCCTTTTAAGGTTGATATTTGTCTCCAGAGAAGTCTTTCTGCGCATCAACTGATCTTTGCGCTGCTCTAAAGAATCTTGTTTGCTAGAATATTCATTTTGAAATTCACGGAAAAATTGCTTAGAAAAATCTTTGTCTTTAATGTCAGAGTTCATCGCTTTATCTTGATGAACAACCCCTGCCAAAATTACAAAAACCAATAATAGTTTTTTCATAATAATTAACCTCGTTTGTACATAATAACTTTATATTTTAATCGTACTATAAACCCTAAAATAGATCAAAATAGACAAAAAACTTCAACAACACAAAATGGAGCACAGTAATCAATCACTACCACAATCCATTTTTATATATTTTTTAAAAGCTTAAATAACTATTCTCTATTCATTTGATATCTATTCATCATCTGTATTTTTTCCGGCTGATCTTGTTGCCATTGTTGAAACATTTTATTTTGTCTCTTCATTTGATAGTCACACACATTCCACATAGTCTTACTAAATGCAGGCACTTTAAATTCATCTCCTACATCCAAATCTTTAGCCTTTTTATACAATGATGATAAATTCTCTATTTTTTTTAGCTGCTTTTGCTCTTGCTGCTCCTGCATTTGCTCTACAGTTCTATTTATTGCGGATAAATCACTGATCATTTCATTGACATCTGCGCGTACTACTTGCACAAAACCAATCGAAAACACATAGGCTAATAATAACTTTTTCATAATAAATGCCCCCCATTTAGACACAATAATGCTCTACTTTAAGGTTACCATAAGTCAGGAAACATCTCAAAAGGGTCGATTTTTAGCTACTTTTGAGATGCATTATGCTTTTTTAACCAAAAAAAGGGGGCGTTGTTTTAACCATTGCTGGCCAACTCCAACGTCCCACTATTTAAATTTTAATAAGCTATTTTAAGCAATTACTCGCGGGCAGGAAGGTGAAAATCTTCATACATGCTTCGTGGCATACTTGATCTATTAAACACACTCTGGCTGTTTAAAATCATTAGCCCCCTTGAAGTACACAAATTAAACATATGTCTATCTCGATCTTCATGCAAAGCAATTTCATTATCTAAGACTTGAATCGATTTTTGATAGTTTTTATACGCCCCACGATTCCATAACCATTGAAACCAAGAAATATTTTTCAAATCTCGCTCTATAATTTTCTTTGTTTTTTTTAAAGACTTCATTGTTTCATTAAAATTATAATCACATAATTCATGTTCAAATTTTATAGTACCATTCCACTTTTCTCGATCAAGTTGATGTGTTTCGTAAGTCATCACAGGATTCTTATGATTATTACGTACATTTTCGCAATCTTTTTTAAATGCATCACACAATATCTTGATTGTTATCTTTTTCTCGAGTCCTCTTAAATTTTTCTGAGCAAGTACCTCTAACTCTCTTAAATCCCTCTTAGCACCGATCTCTAATATGCTTAATTCTTCCTGAGTACGATCATTTATTTTTTTTAATGGCCCGAACCAATCTTGGGAAGCTTGCGGAGACCACTCTGCATCTTTTATGTCATCAACTACTGGTAAGGCAACTGTACGGTCTCTCTTAAAAATCATTGCACTTGCATCATAACCAACACTCGCCATAACAACAAAAGCCAATAATAGCTTTTTCATAATAAATCCCTTGTATAAATAACACCCTATGTGACAACTTTACCACCAATCCTACAATCAATCAAATAGCGCCCATATTAACTATTATTAGCTATTTGTAGCAATAAATTGCCAATAATAATGCCAATAAGGTATGTAAGGCACATTTTACAACTCAACCACATATCTTTATACTTATTCCTAAGGTTTTTTCCTTACAAAAACACCCTTAAAACCATAGAATGAGAAACGCATGAGTCAACGCATTCCTAATTTACAAGAATTTACCCCCGATAGAATCAGAAATTTTTCCATTATTGCCCATATCGATCACGGCAAATCAACCTTATCTGATAGATTATTGGAAATATCTGGAACCATCACTGAGCGTCAAAAAAAAGAACAATTTTTGGATAAACTCCAAGTAGAGCGTGAACGTGGCATTACCGTCAAAGCGCAAACTGCTTCCATGTTTTATGAATACAAAGGGGTGAAATATTTACTGAATCTTATTGATACCCCAGGCCACGTTGATTTTACATATGAAGTTTCTCGTTCATTATATGCCTGCCAAGGTGCATTGCTTTTAATTGACGCAGCACAAGGCGTTCAAGCGCAAACCATGGCAAACTTCTATCTTGCATTTGATCAGGACTTAACAATTATTCCCGTCATTAACAAAATTGATCTTCCCAATGCTGATCCAGAAAAAGTAACCAATCAATTTGTTAACCTTTTTGACTTTAAACCAGAAGAAGTGATTCAAGCTTCAGCAAAAGCAAATATTGGTGTTACTGATATCTTTAGCGCTGTCATTGAACGCATTCCAAACTTGCATGTATCAGCTGATAAACCACTGCGCGCACTACTGTTCGATTCATGGTTTGATGATTATCGTGGTGTTGTTTGCCTTATTGCATTGCATGATGGAGTTATCAAAAAAGGCGATACCATATGTCTGGCACAAGCAAGCTCAAATTATGAGGTGTTGGAAGTCGGGTTAATGTATCCAGAACCAACGCCAACTAATGTTCTCTATGCAGGACAAGTTGGATATCTCATCACTGGTATGAAAACCATTAAAGAAGCACAAATTGGTGATACTATTTATCACAACAAAAAACCTGTTGAACTATTTCCTGGCTTTAAACCTGCAAAACAGATGGTTTTTGCGGGCGTATTCCCCGTGGATAGTGAAGAAATTGGATTATTAGAAGAAGCAATTGAAAAACTTACCCTTAACGACGCTAGTATTTCAGTTGAAAAAAAGAGCTCTGCTGCACTTGGTATCGGGTTTCGGTGCGGATTCTTGGGTATGCTCCACATGGAAGTATTCAAACAACGCCTTGAACAAGAATATAACTTAACAGTTATTGCCACTGCACCAAGCGTATTATATCAAATCAAAATGGCCGGCACAGGTAAAATTATTGATATTGAAAACCCATCAGATTTTCCTGAACGCAACTATATTGATGAAATTCTTGAACCTGTGATTGATGCAACTATCATTGTTCCTCAGCAATACCTTGGCAACGTTATCAAACTGTGTGAAGAAAAACGTGGCAAACAACAAAACCTTACGTACCTTGATGATACTCGCGTAATCCTAAAATACCGCTTACCACTCAATGAAGTTGCTATGGAATTTTATGGAGAACTCAAAGGATTAAGCTCCGGCTACGCAAGTTTTGATTATGAGTTTTCTGGTTATGAGCCTGCAGACCTTGTTAAAATGGATATTCTTTTGAATGGTAAGCCTGTTGATGCGCTTTCTATCATTATTCACCGAGATAGGGCATTTTATATAGGCAGAGATCTTACTCAGCGTCTACAAAAAGTTATCCATCGCCAACTGTTTGAAGTTATTATTCAAGCTGCTATTGGAGCAAAAATTATCGCCAAAGAGCGGGTTGCTCCATTGCGTAAAGACGTAACTGCAAAGTGTTATGGTGGCGATATTACTCGTAAGCGCAAACTTCTTGAAAAGCAAAAAGAAGGTAAAAAGAAAATGAAACAGGTCGGATCTGTTGAAGTGCCTCAAGAGGCATTCTTATCTCTTTTGAAAAAGTAACATTCTCTAAACTTACACTTTTTTATAATAACCTCTTTAACTTTATCTTTAGTTAAAGAGGTTATTTTTGTATAAAAAACACTCATCTATAGATATTTTTACTGCAAAAGTTAAACGAATTATTGAGTTATAAGCCTCTTTTTAATTATAGTTAAGGGTGAAGGATGTTTTTTAACTCATAACCCCAAAAAAAGGAGTGCTTTTTATGAAAAAGCATATCAAAAACAACAATAGCGATAATTCCAATCCAGGTGAAAAAAGCAAATACTTCGGAAACTATGGTAAATCAGCGTGTAGCTCTACGTCTTGCAAAGATAAATGCAAATGCCGTTGCAATAATTGCGATGGAAAAAAATCATGCGGATGTGGCTGTAATAGCTGTAATTGTAACGGAACACCCAAAGGTCATTGTTGCGAATAACTAACAAAACAAAAAAAGGAAGATTATGAACGGAAAAAAACTAATTAATGCTCTCTGTATAGTTGCAAGCATACTCTTGCTCACTCAAGACACATTCCCACGCGGCGGCGGTGGTGGCCGTGGTGGTGGCGGAGGTGGTCGTGGAGGCGGTGGTAGAAGTATGGGCGGCGGTGGCCGTAGCATGGGTGGTGGCGGTAGAAGCATGGGCGGTGGTGCTCGCGCTGGTGGTGCTCGTATGGGCGGTGCTGGCAGAGGCGCTGCAGGTAGAGGTGGCACTGGCGTAGCAAACAGAGGCGGTAGAGGTACTGCAGCTGTAGGCCGTGGGGGCGCTGGAACAAGAGCTGGTGTTGCTAACAGAGGTGGCAGAGGTACTGGGGCTGGCAATAGAGGAGACCGTGGTAACAGAGGTAACCGTGGCAATAGAGGAGACCGTGGTAACAGAGGTAACCGTGGTGATCGCGGAAATCGTGGTAACCGTGGCAATACATACAACAATTACTATGGACATGGCGGCGACTGGGGTGGATGGGGAGCATGGGGCGGTTACGGATTATTCTTAGGTACCCTTGGACTTACATACGCACTAGCAGCAAGTGCATCACATCCTTATCAATCTGATTACGATGGTTATTACTATGCATCTAAAGCAGAAGCTGATAGAGCTGAACAAGCAGCAGCCGATGCAATGGAAGCAGCTGAAAGCGCACAAGGATCTGCGGAAAAAGCTGACTATTCAGCTGGTTATGCAGCCGGAGTTGCAGCTCGAGGATAAATTGATATTAAGTTTGCAGAAAAAAAAGGCGCACTTTTATGGTGCGTCTTTTTTTTGAAGTACTTAAAAATTTCACTAACTTATTTTAGGACTCATTGACTTCTTCCGCTCGCCCTGAGTGTTTTTCGTAGCTTTAGCAAAGCAAAAATGTATCGAAGGGTTAAGCGGAAAGATAACAAACACAAGTCTTTTTTATATCGCACCCTTCGATACATTCTACTACGTTATACTTCGTAGAACACTCAGGGCGAGCGGGTCAATAAGCAAATTTTTATTTTTAAATCTTCTTCTAAGAAGTTGCCCGATACGTTGATCTTAGCTATGCTCAATAATAACAACCACCCATTCAATCAAAGGGAACTGAACATGCCATCTCTCACTCCAGATCTTGATAAACCAAAAAATGATCTTATATTTTCCGGAAACATTCTCATTCTATGGGCATATGATATTGGTGAAGACATTAACCTTGAAAAAATCGAAGAATCACCCGATATTATTAAAGTACCACTTCATCTGCCAAAACATTTTAAACAGTACAATGTCCCACTTGCCATAGAACACCCTACACCTTCTGATTCATATTTAACCAGTAGCAAAGTACACAATTTTGGCGCAATATCTTTAACATATAAAATTCCATTTTCCGATACACTGGAAAATTTACGTGTAAACTGTGATCAGCTTGCTGACAAGTATCAACAACAAAGCATCAAAGACGCTGAGCTGATTTATAACAAGATAGAACGTTTCGTTATACAACCAAAATTCTTTCAAACAAAAGCTTCTTATATCATTGTACAAGTTGATCCACAACCTGCAGTACTTGATCTAACCCAACTGCAAAAAGAGTACGGCAGTACCATTGCTTCCACATTGCGTTTTGAAACAGAAATATTATCTGAATTTCAAAAGAATGAGATGCTTGATTCAGCAATTGGTTATTTCCGTGGCAGTTTGATTGTTATTGATATTGATGCAGCGTTTGTTTATGAAGAAGATTATAACGACATTATTGATCTCTTTGAATTTGCCAATCTCCAGCACCTTGAATTGCGCTTTTTCGACCGCCTTCTTGATCAGCAGATCAACATGATTTATGAGCGTAAAGAGACAAAACTGTCGTTGGGTGCTTACTTACCATTCTTTGGTACTTTTTTCAGCGATCCTGTTGGGCAGTTACGTAAACTAAAAGTAGATATTTCGGTAATCACTGAACGTTTAGAAAGTAGCATCAAAATTGCCGGTGAACCTTATTATTCAGAGATTCACAATCTTCTTTCTGAAAAACTTGATCTAAAAAATTGGCATGAAGGAATTGATAGAAAACTACGCATTGTTGAAGATGTGCAAACTGTGTTCCAAGAAAAAATAGATGCCACTCGAGAAGATCTACTATCTGTGCTTATTATTATTCTTATTTTTATTGAGCTAATGTTTGGTATTTTGAGTTATCTGAAGGGATAAATAACAATAAAAAACGGGTTTTTTCAAACCCGTTTTTTTTATTTTGCAACGCTTACAATAGCAGGACGAATGACTTTATCGTTCATTGTATAACCTTTTTGTAAGGCTTGTACAACATCACCTGACTTATGCTTGCTCGATTCAACTTGGACTAACGCCTCATGATATTTTGGGTTAAACACAGAAAAATCTGTAATTTGTTGAACACCAAATTTTGCTAAAAGTTTTTCTAATGATTGATAAATCATCTCAAAACCAGCAAGCCATGAAACATGCGCAGCGTCTTCACGCTTCTTTTCTTGTTCAAGTGCACGTTCAAAGTTATCAATAACATCAAGAAGACCCATGATGACTTGTTTTTGTGCATCTTGTGCCCAGTCAGTTCTTTCTTGAGTCACGCGTTTTTTATAATTTTGGAAATCTGCTGTTAAAGACAAATATTTTTCAGTCCATTCAGCAACTACTGCATTTGCTTTATCCAGTTGCTCTTTTTCGCTCAAAGATGACTCATTAGCGCCTTCTGTTGACGAATCTGCATCATTGTTGCCATTAAAACCAAAAAATTTTCTAAATTTATCGTTATCATTTGTAACCATAATTCCCCCTTACATACAATATTCTTAAACACGATACATGGTTTTAGTATACCACTTTTTCCTTTTTTTGATAAATTCCTTATACTGAAAAAAATTAGACTGAAAGATATAAAATATGAAATATACGCATTATCTCATTATTGCGAGCATAATTATCAGCTCAGCATGGACGCATTGCGTCGATAACCCACATTTTTATCGCGCCACAAACATGTTCCTCGAGCCACGCCTTGAACATGATTACCTCTCAACCTTTGAAGCAACGGTGAGCGGAGGCTCAACCACCCAAAGCCGTTCAGCCAACAATAGCATTGTACCTCTCCTTGATATCTATGGCCCGGCCAATATTCAAGAACTTAACGCAAACACCCTTTTCACTAACCCTGATAACACCTATGACACGTTATTAAACAATCTTGCACAATTGCCCAAAAGAGCTGATTTTGCAACACTTTCAATAGACGGAAAATTCCACATCATAGAATCAAATCTTTCATTCACTCAAAATCTGTCTCACGGACTACTTCTTTCATTTTATTTACCGGTCAGAAAACTGAAAATAGACGATATATCTTTCATAGATCTTTCACCCAATGATGATATATTCCCCAACAAAAGTACGCCTGAATGGCAAGCTGTTTTACAAGATTTTAATCCGCTTCTGCGCAACTATGGAATCAATCCATCTGGGGCAACAGAAATAGGAGTTGGTGATTTTTCATCATATCTAGGCTGGACTCACAATTACCAAGAAACAACCACAATCGATTTTATTGACGTTACTCTGATGGCAGGCTTGCTCAGCCCTACCGGCAAACAAAAAAACGAACTCAACCCATTTTCATTGCCAATAGGCTATAATGGGCACTGGGCATTCCCTCTCTGCGCTATGCTCTCTCTTGGTCATTATGAATGGGTTACGTTTGGTGGATATGTAAACTCACTCTTTTTTCTTAACAAAGATAAAACCATGCGTCTTAAAACAGATAGCGATCAAAGCAGTATTTTAAAATTAGCTTCCGGTACTGTTGCGGTACACAGAGGACCATTGGTTCACACTGGCCTTTATCTTAAAGCTGATCATTTTGGCCATGGATTTTCATTTACCACAGCATACTCTTTTGCTTCACAACAAAAATCTCATCTCAAGCCATGCGACCCTGCACAGTTCAACTGCGCAATTATTAACAGCGATCCGATGCTTGCAGGGTGGAATATGCACACGTTCAACTTTATTCTTGATTATGATTTTGCACGTGAAGGCGACAAGCTTGGCAATAGAATTGGTGTTTTTTATAATCTTGAAATAGCGGGGAAAAGAACCTTTAATACAAATATTGCTGGTGGGCTATACGGACTCGATATTAGTTTAAGTATGTAGAATCAAGCTTACTTTCCATCTCTTTAATCATATCCTCAGCACACGTAATAAAATCCTCTGTTTTAGAGGTAATAGTAACAAGCGCCAACAGACGCTTAACCCTATCTAAAACAATAGAAAAATAAGCGCTATCATCAGCAATGCAGTGTCTACCTTCTTTATGCATGCGAGTAATACAAAACTGCGCAAAAGCCAAACGTCCCAACAACATATCCAAAGATAACATTGCTCCATCACTATTTTTCTCGAACACATTAGCCAAAGATTGCCACACATGCATTGATGCCTCTAACCCTTTTTGATACCACGTTTTGGGAAAAAGAGAGTCAAATGAAAGATTAACCTGATAGGTTTTAATTGATGTCACACAAAAAATCATTAAAAAGCTCGTCAACAAACCTATTTTTTTCATTATAATCCTTCTTTATAACAACGCCCCTCTTCGCCTTCATTATTACAAATCTTGAGCTTTACAGTCAATGGAAATTTTCAAATAGAAACTTGTTTTAACATAAAAAACCCCGCCTTAAGACAGCGGGGAAAACAGTTCTATACTTAAAAATTAACTAAAAAGGTAAGTTATCTTCAAATGGAGGCTCATCTTGAAAATCGATTTCACCGGTTGAAGGAGCTGCTGGAGCTTCTTCTTTTTTAGCAGATTTAGTTGCTTTTACTCGTGTTTGCGCTTTTTCTAGCTGTGCAAGCAAATCACGCTCAACGGCATTATTTGGATTAAGTTGCACACCAGCGTCAGCATCATCAGACATAGATGCACCAAATGATGCTTCAGAACCAGCGCTGTTTGAAAGAAACACAACACGCTCTGCAACAATAGAATGCTTGCTACGTTTTTGTCCTGTTTGATCATCCCATGAATCTAATTTAAGACGACCTTCTATAAGAACTGGACGACCTTTTTGCAAATATTGACGACAGCTTTCAGCTTGCGCTCCCCATACATCAACATCGATGTAACACACTTCTTGTACCAAATTACCCGTTTGTTTATTTTTAAATTGACGGTTGGTAGCTAATCCAAGACGAGATACTCCTTGACCAGACGGAAGCGTACGGTATTCTGGATCTCTTGTTAAATTACCAACAATAATAATTCGATTAAATGCTGCCATTTTTTAGCCTTTCACTGATACTGATGATGTGTATAATACTTATATTTTATCAAAAAAAAGATGATACCGTTATACCTTTTTAACGATATCACCTTTTCTGATAATAACAAAAAAATATCTTTTGCTAAGCGCTATTTTTTTTTAACTTAATCTTAAAAATGAATATTTTCTAAACATATCATCAACAATCGCTCGCTTAGCTGCAACATTAAACTCTTTTGATTCAATACGATTTAAATCATTAACAAAATCAACTCGATCAGTTAATGGGACATCCTGTGTTGCTCGTTTTTTAAGATCATAAATTAAATACAACATTTTACCATATTGTTCATCATCGAGTGGTTTTGTTGCGTCAACAAACAAAGAATTAATATCAAGCAAGGCTCGGCGTATTGGTGAATAATCTTTTGCGATCATTTTTTTATAACCAAGGTATCCAAGTCCCCCGGCAACTCCCCCTGCCACAGCTGCTGGCGCTAATAGCGTAATATTGCGTAAACCAGCAATTTCTTTTTCTACGTTTCCACCACCATGTAAAGCAATTAACTGAATAAATAGACTCCACGCTCGCAATCCATACTTTGCAAAATTCCAATAACTCGACATTATTCTTTCATTTACAAACTTTTGAAACTCTGCGCTACTCCCCCGCGCTTCATCTTGTATAATCACTGCTTTTTCTTGTGGGCTAATAATTTTATTTATTTCCATAATATTTAAAAAATTAATCATAGAAGAACGTGTTTCATCAATATTACTTTGTTGAACAATGAGTCCACCTCTACCAAGTTTTCCAGGAAAAAATATCTCTTCAACATTCTTTGCTGTGTCCGTTGCAAAATTTTTTGTCCAATCAAAAGAACCTGCTAGAAAATCTCCTATTTGGCCCACTCGATTATATCCTAACCCCAACATCATTGCTGCAGTCCCATATTTTAACCAATTTTGTTCAATGTGCGCAGGCATTTGCGTTTCTTGCAACTCTGATAAAATCTGGTTTTTAAAAAAACGCACTCTTTCAAGCTTTGCTTTTAATAACGTCACTCGCGCAATAAACGGTTCAACTTCATCTATGTTTACAGACACTTTAATACGTACCAATAAATCTAACAGTTCATCAACCCATACGTACGATTGTTGATAATCATTCTTAAATAAAGTTTTATGTTTATGATCATACAGATTCCCGTACTCAGCAAGCTGCCCCAAAAGAACATACAATTCACCTTGATGACTCTGTAACTGCTCAATATTATTATTAATCTCAATATCCTGAGAAGCTCCTGTAACCCATTTTGTTGGATTTTTTGTCAAAAAATATCTCCACTGATGATTTTTTTGATATCGCCAATACGTAATACGAGCATCTATCTCTTGCAGTGTATCCAAAACTTGCACATAAGCTTTGTCATATAAAATCTTTGCACATTGAACAATTGCACTGCTTTGATTTTTTTCATACTGTAGATTATCGCCAGTAGCCGGAAAATTAAGAATAATCTTTCGTAACGTTATAATTGCTTCTGGTACTGTAGAAATGATTGGAGCAACATTTTGTCTTTGAGAACTGTTAACAGAGAAAAAAATAGTTACCAAAAAAATAGATACACTTTTGCTATATAATTTCACGACTCCCCCTTTACATAAAAAATGGATTATACCAAAAAAGTATAATCCATATAATATTCAACAATCCAGATTCGATTTGCTTACGCCGCAATACGTCCCAAAAACGCATATTTATTAAACATGTTCTCAACAATGCTATGCTTTGCATCTGATCCATACTGTTTAGACTCAAGCTTTGCCACATCAGCTAAAAATTCATGT
This sequence comes from uncultured Pseudomonadota bacterium, assembly GCA_964636815.1. Lineage (GTDB taxonomy): Bacteria > Babelota > Babeliae > Babelales > Vermiphilaceae > SOIL31. Next base: position 58,908 of record CAZWTF010000006.1, on the reverse strand, counting down.
GCTAAAGAATCTTTTAATGAATCTGCTCTATGACGTAATTTAAATACTAAATAAAGCAATTTACCATAAGCATAACAATCAAGCTGCGTTCCTGATTCTATCAATAGAGAGTTAACATCTGCAAGCGCAATCCGTATTGGTGAATAATCACGAGCAGTTGCCCATTTATATGTCTTAACAGTACCAATACATGCAGCAGCTAATGGAGTAAACGCAGTAAGCTTTGCTGTCCAGAAATTGTTTTTAATAAAGTCACCAACAATATGTCCCAAATCAACAAACAAAAATCCTATCTCTTTTGTTAAGGGCAAAATATTTTGATCTAATAAATCAAGATATGGAATTAACAAATTAAGTATTTCATCTACCAGTAAAAGAACGCGGACTGTTTCTTGATCAAGACGACTACCAATATTCAAAATTGGCCAGCCTGTTTGTTTGCACAATGCATTCAATGACTCTAGATTGTTATTTGCCACATCAGCAAGAATTGCATCTTTATTAGAAACATTCATTTCTTCTAATACTATTTTTAAAGTATCTTCAGCATATTGTCGTAAAGATTTAGCTCTATCTTTACTTAAATTCGACACATTTGCCTCTAAATCATTTGCTAATTTTTCTATAGAATCTACTCTTTTTTCTATATTTTCAACGGAACCTTTAGCATCTATTCCAAAAAACACTTGGTACAAATCAGCCATTGGATCAACAACCACACTTTTGACTACACCTTGTACAAATACACCTGTTCTTTGAGCTCCTGCAGGTATAACATTAGGATTATGTGCATGATAATGCGCTACATACCCGGCTGCCGCCAACATTGTTGTATATGTTATCCAATGTTGCACAAAATGACTTGGTTTTCTTACCACAGCAAGCGACCGTAATAAATCATGTGATAACAAATCAACCTTTTTCATGCGCAATGCCAATTGGCATGCAACAACATCAAATTCAATATTCTCAACATTTTCAGAAGATGCATTATACGGCAAAACAGCCAACAATCCATTCACCCACCTATAACAATCATCATAATGAATATCACATGTTGTCAATGAATGAGCATGCCCAGCAAGCGCGCCCAACATTGTGTACAGTTCACGCTGTCTACGTTCTAACTTTACCACATTGTTAGCAATTTCTTTTGCCTGAGATTTTCCCATCACCCATTTGTGAGGAGATTTGCTGAAAAAATAACGCAACTGATGATGCTGCTGATAACGCCAATATATAATCAGATGATCAATCTCATCCAATGCGTTTAAAATTTGATTGCGAGCATCATAAAAAAAAGATTGCGCACAAATTAATAAAAGTGCGCTTGATACCTGCTCATATTTTCCAAAAGCATCGCTGGTAATATCTGTTTCTATTTTTATCATTTCTTGATGAGCTGAGCGAAGACGAGAAAGTAAAGCTGATGTTGAGATAGTGCTATAATTTTTAAAGAGATATCGTAACTCTTTCTTATACGAAACATTTTCATCGCCATGACGTTGCCCATGTTGTAAACAATGTGCATCTGTATGCTTTATGTATCGTACTACTGCATGTTTAAACTCAAGGGAAGAAGGCGCAGGCGATGCTGCGTATAAAGGAACAATTACAAAAGACAAAAATAATAAGCGATTTTTTAATAGATTCACGGCTGTTTTTTCCTTGTACAAAATACGTAAATAACTGCGTACTATACGATATATTATACCAGAAATGAGATATTAAGGAATGGGGGTATACAATCTATTCAGACTGAATTCTTTGCATCTCAATACGTAAAGACTGAAGATCTTGCTCTATTTTCTTTATCTTGCGAATAGATCGCTCTAAATATTGATTTTTTTTCATCTCTTGAGTGTGATAATTGGTCAACCCAACTTTATCTGCTCGCTTAAAAAAACAGTTTTTTTCGCCGTCAGCGTAATCAGTCAAAACATCCAGGTCTTCTTTTTGTACACTATCAATCGTTTGACGCAATGCATTAAGCGATCTATTACATTCATTCAACAACATAATAGAATCTATTTTGAGATCAATGCACTGTTCTTTAGAAACATATTTCTTTTTATTTTTTGGCGCAACAATAAGCTCTTGTTCTTGTTCAAGAGAACACATTGTACCCATACAAATCATAAGTACCAATAAGCCGACACATCGCTTTTTCATGAATTATCTTACTTTTCCAAAATTGACCATGCGCAAACCGATATGCGCATATTGCATAAATGAACCACCAATAAAAAGTATCATAATACCCAGCATTGTGTAATACGTTTTCATCGGAACCCAACAAAAAAAATAACAGGCAAAAAGCCACATAATAAAAATCATCTGAATACATGTTGTTGTTTTTCCAAGAATTGTCGGCTGTACATTCAAATGACCACGAATAGCATAAATAATAGATGCACCGGCTAGTTGAATCATCTCTTTGCTAATCACAAAAAAAACAAACCATCGAGGAACTGAAAACAATGGCGTTGATACAAAAGCGAGCGTAAAAAAACATGAAAGCAATAATAATTTATCGGCAATAGGGTCAAGGCATGCACCAAGAAATGTTTTTTCATTTAAAAAACGGGCCAAAAGCCCATCAATAACATCAGTCAAACATGCAAAAACAAAAAAGAAAAATGCACATCCCCACCAACCCATAACCATTGCTCCCACAATAAAGGGAACCACTATGATGCGTGCAAGAGTGAATAACGTTGGAATAGTGATACGCATTTCTGTTTCAGGTAAATGCTGAAATATATGTAACGTAAACTTTTTAAGATTAATTTTTTTCATACCATTACTGTGTTATAACCGCACTACCTACACATACATCACCATCATAAAACACCGCATACTGCCCAGGCGCAATACCCTGATCACGACCAGAAAGTATTACTACTTTAACCCCATCTTCGGTTCCTTTCGATGGGGACCCCAATTGGAACGAAGTAAAAATTGGGGAATCAAGGATTGTGCATTGATAACGTTGTGCTCCATGTCGCAATTTAACTTCAAGGCTGTTTTTATTGGGATATAATCCATCTGTTAACCAATGAATCTTTTCAACAGTAAATTTGTTACGTTGTTTTTCATCATCATAATAATTACGGGAAATGAAAACGATATTTTTATCAATATCTTTAGCAACCACATACCACGGCCCACCACCAAGGCCAAGACCCTGCCGCTGACCAATGGTATAAAACCAGAACCCGTTATGCGCTCCCATACTTTTACCAGTTTCAATCTCTATCATCTGTCCTGTTTGCGTACCAAGGTGATGCTTGATAAAATCACTAAACTTAAATTTACCTAAAAAGCAGATCCCCTGGCTATCTTTGCGATCTTTATTGGGCAAATTAAACTCATGGGCTAATGCACGAACTTCACTTTTTTGAAGATGGCCAATAGGAAACAGCACACGTTGTAGCTGCTGTTGACTTAAATGAGAGAGAAAATAGGTTTGGTCTTTGATGGGGTCTGGCGATTGAACTAGTTCAACAATGCCATCTTTTTCACGGCTTTGCGCGTAATGCCCAGATGCTACTTTTTCAAAACTGGAATCAATTTTATCTAAAAAAAGACCAAATTTAATGCGTTGATTACATAAAATATCAGGATTTGGTGTACGGCCTGCCTTAACAGCCGCAACAGTGTATGCAACCACTTCATCTTTATACTCTTTTTGCAAAGAGACCACTTCAAGCGGTACTTCCAGCTGATCACACACCTGTTTTACAAAAGAAAGATCATTTTCCCATGGACAATCGCCCAAATAAGAAAGCTCATCTTCTAACCAAATTTTAAGATAAAAAGCAGTTACATCATGACCCTGGTTTTTAAGCAGTTGAAGCGCAACAGAGCTATCAACACCACCAGAAACAAGAACCGCAACCTTCATTTTTTTCATTATTTTCCTGAATTAGTCAATCTTTATACCTTATAGAGTACCATTTTCAGGAAAATTTTCAATTTGTCGTACCTGACCAATCAGTTTTGCTTCTCTTATAGTAAACCGCTATATAATCTGAATATCAGTGTGTTCCAATAATGGAAAAATGTCTCTATATCGAACAAAACCAGTTCGGAGACGATTCATTTGATATATATTATAACCACTGCACAGCAGCCCATACAATAATCCTATACATCCAACCCCTACTAAAGATCCATCTGAAAAACGCGATGATATGCAAGACAATAAAAAAGGCACTACCCTCCACTTAACCACAAACAACCAAGCAAAACATCCCATCGACCCTATTTTTAGTATGGACTTCTTATCACTATCAGTTATATAACCATCTCCTGAAAAATGTTTACAAAATCGAATAAGCCAATAACACAACGGAATCGACATCACTCCCATAACAAACAATTTTTGATATCCAAAATTATTTATAACACAAGTATAATTATCCACGTTTTTGATATGAGATCCCAAAAAAGGTTTATATCCTGTTTTATTATATAAAGAAGTAGCTTGCATATTAAATTCATTTATATGCTTATTTAATTCAATATTACGTTCATTAGGAATATAATCATACTCATCAGGGAAATTTGAAAGCACGTATGTTCCTAAAACAGTTAACCATAAACAAAACTGATCTTTAGTCCATTGCTTTTTAAAATTATTAATAGTTGGCTGATAATAGAATTGACATTTAAGACCAGAAGGTGGAACGTATTCGCTGGATGCCGTCATAAGTCTTGCCACGCTTGTTAGCTCTTCTTTTAAACAGATATTGCTTTTGCGGTTTTCAATTTCATGATTCACTATAATATCATGCGCATACTCACAAATCTGATCTAATGTAAAAAAATTGTTTTCAACACCATACTTTTTTGGATCTCGAAATATTGGCATTGCTTTCCAAGCATCACATAAAGGCATCTTACACAACATATCTACAATTGTTTGTTTTGTTTCATTATCATCTTCAAAAATACTTCCAACTATCAACCTCCGTATATCTTGTGGCAATATGGACACACGAAACAAAACCTGAAATAAATCATCTTTTTTATATAACTGCTGATAAACCTCTTGCTGCTCTTTTGCAGTCAAACTTCTAACCCACTTGTTACCATTATCTAAACTAATTACAGGAAAACCTTTTAATGTTTTAAACGATACAAGCTCATTTTTGTTTTCATAAGATACATTCTCACCTTTATGCTTCATAGCAGATGCTGTATTTACAAAAATTAAAACCATTAATAACACATGTTGACTGTTCATAAATTTCTCGCAAAAAGTAAAATTTGAATGCTAAAAAACAGTGTTATTATAAATGCATTTACCGCAAAGCTCTAGCTATAACTTTTTTAATCACCCTTTATCTTTTCCAAAGTCCCAACTGCATCTTCTGCTGGCGCATAAATCGTAATCAATTTAAGATAATCAGATCCCATATTTTTAATATTATGCGTTGTACCAGCTGGAACAAAAACCAAATGATGCTCTTTCACTTCAGAAACAACATCATTAATAATTGCTCGTCCACGACCTTGTACAAAAATAAAAATTTGATCAACCGTATGCGCTTCTGCGCCAATTTCTTCCCCTATCGGAATACTCATAATAACAACTTGACTGTGCGAACCTGTTACAATCTCTTTTCTATAAAATGCATTTTCTATTGCAATATCAAAAATGTTTGCATTAAAAAACTCTTTTGGATTTACGTACATTATCTTTTCCTTTTTTTACATCACCGTAAAATAATTTCTGAGACAATAGCAATACATTGCAATGCTATTAAACTGCATCATTAATCACAAAAAAACAGTTTACTATAAACATATATATGAATATTTTTTTAATTGATTACTTTAATATACAAATCTATAATGATTATAAAAACAATAAACTATAAAGAAAAACATTATGAAATCAAAAATAATAAATCTCATTTTACCTGTTATTCTTGTAACAATTTTCAACACACATGTAATCTGTATGGAAACAGAATGCACTCCTCGTAGTCTCGTTGGAAACCCTCTTTATTATCTTGATCAAGCGATAATGGTAGAAAATGATTTTATAAAAGAATTTCAGAACACTGACTTTGAAAAAGAATGCAAATCGATTCATACATCGATTACTGAGAAACACAAAAAAATTAAACAAATGGCTCAGACTCTTAATTTAAAATCACTCATAAAGCAACAAGATGTATTGCTAAATCAATCGGAAAAACTCGAACAGAAACTTCAAAATATTCCATCCATAGCTCTTACAAAAATATACACCTCACTGACCGAAAAATATGAACACATTTTTCCTTTATTTCTATTAAACGAATGCACCAAAGAAATTGGCAACACAGAAACTAACGATAACTGTTTATTAAGCAGAACTTATAAACCTCACTACAGAAATTGTTTTGAAAAGCACGCAAGCAATTTATTAATAGAGAAACTACAAAAATCACCAAATCAGCCTGTAACATATACAAGCTTTGGCTGTGGGGGAGCGTTTCAAGATCTTATTATTATAACCAAAGCGCTCATACAACAACCAAAAGCCCTATTGACCATTCATTTGATAGATGGTGTCAACACTCCTTACACAAGCGCTGTAGACTTTCTAAACCATACTCACGAAATAAAAGTGGAACAAAATTTTACCTTTGGTTCCCAACTGGCAGAATACGAACAGTATGCGCGTGATAAAGAAAAACATGATCCAGCAATTCAAAACTTTACACAAGAAGCTCTAAAACTACAATTGTTAGACCTATGTCTCAGCACGCAAGCAAAATACAAACAATTCTTGTCATGGCTCAACAAACAGTTCTCCCAAGCAACCATCTCTCTCTATGTACACAACCAAGCAAGTAATTATTGCAATTTTATAAATAAAAACAAATGTTCTCATGCAGATGTTGTAACCACTGTGGATATAGACGATGAAACAAGCAAGGAAACACACAGCATTCAAGATTATATGGCTCTTTGTTTAACAACATTAACTAACAATCCGACATCAGTTAACGCATGGCTCAGAAAAACTAATGAAAATTCCGTGGGAATATCAGCAATTTCTTTGTCATCTTCTGACAAAACACCACTAATCATTAAGATTAATACAAGTGACCTGCTATAGAATGTAAAAACTCTACAATTTTATTTTCAAAATTCACCAAGTTCTGTTAAGCTCGAATCACCTTTTAGGACATAATAATCCACCGTAATGAAGCTTAAGGATCTTGTATGAATATTTTCTCAGGCAACTCTCTCTGGCAACTGATAGCTCAATCTGATACTGTCAGTAAAATTGTACTTTTTATATTACTTGGCATGTCTATTGCATGTTGGGCAGTTTTTCTTGGAAAACTCGCGTTACTGCGCATCAAAGAACAACAATTTAAAAACATCAATAAAAAAGCTCAAACCGCAAAAACCATTGCCGATCTTGTCGCTATAGCAACTCATACACGCAACACTGCCCCAAGCTATTTTATTTCCAAAAATCTTACCTTTTTAAAAGATATGGTAAGTAATGTTAATCAAAAAATAAATCCCTATGAATGGGAATCGCTGGAAAGAAACATTGATAACAATATTGAAGCAATGCTTTCTCATAATGAAGAATATGTAAACATATTGTCATCAAGCGCTGCTGTAGGACCATTACTTGGTCTTTTTGGAACCGTTTGGGGCCTCATTCACGCATTTATCCGCATCAGTGAAACACAAATTGCTGACATTGCGACTATCGCGCCTGGTATTGCAGAAGCGCTTATTACAACCCTTGCAGGTTTACTTGTTGCAATCCCAGCGCTTATTATGTTCAACTATTTACACACAAGAACACGTGCATTAGAACAACAACTTATCATGCTTGCTGATCGCATCACCTTTATTTTTCAACAAGTTCGTGAAAGGTAATAATTATGCGTACACGCACAAACAGACGATCACGCAGACAACGTAAAAATCTTCATGACATTTCTATGACGCCACTCATAGATACAGCTCTCACACTCTTAATTATTTTTATGGTTGCCTCGCCCGTTTTACAAAATGCAATCAAAGTTAATTTGCCCCGTGGCAATGCACAAGAAGATGCAAACAACCAACAAAGCGAACTGATTGTATTCATTGATAAACAAGGCGATTTTTATATCAATAAAGACAAAATTGCCAAAAAAGATCTTATTCCTCACATCAAAAAAGCTGTTGGCAATGATCATGAAAAAACCGTTTACGTCAAAGCTGATACAGCAATTTCATATGGAACAGTAATAGAATTAGTTGATGATATTAAATGTGTTGGTGGTATAAAATATGTCGCTCTTGCAACTCAAAAACATTCACAAAAGACACCTTCTTTGGGCTAAGCTATTTGGCATTTGTCTTTTTATACATCTTATTTTTTTATTTTGGATATTTTGCGTATACCGTGACAACAGTTATATGTTATCATTGTCTATTAATAAAAAATTGGATTACGCTTCGCCAATTATGTTTGTAGCTCTTGGTACTTCCTACTCCGCTAAAGCTACAAAGGACAAGCCTGCATCAAAACCAGTTGCAATACACAAATCTACCCCTACTCAACCAACTCAAAAAAAAGCTCCTGTTAATCCAATAGCGCACACAACAATCAACAAACCAGCACCCTCTCCAAAACCTACAACCATCGCTGCAACGCCCATCAAAAAAGAAGAAACCAAAAAAGAAACCCCTCCTGTTGTCAAAAAAACAGAAGAAGTAAAAAAAGAAGTTGCGAAAAAGCCTGAATCAATCAAACAAGAAGTTGTGAAAAAAGAAACTGTAAAAGCTGAGCCAGTAAAACCAACACCCGTTGCAACAGCTCTTGATACTCAACAAACAGTTGTCCCAGTAATCCCTGACAACGCACACGTCTCTCATAATTATCGTGAAGTGGAAGCGTTGCGCAAACAAGCACAACTGCAAAAAGAGATTGTGCAAAAATGGACCCCTCCCATTGGAGTGTCACCAGATTGTATGTGTGAAATATCCTTTTTTGTTACTCAAAGCGGAAAAATAGACAACATAAAAATGATAAAAGGCTCAGGCGTCATGATGTTTGACATCTCTGTACGCCAAGCTCTTTTTGCAATAAAAATGCCACAATGGACATATGGCAAACCATTCACAATTGAATTTAGACAGTAAAGATAGGACCTTGATGAAAAAATTATTCCTCCTTATATTCACCACATTATGCACACGCGCAAATGATATTGCGTTAACCATTTCTGGCGCACAACAAACACAAATGCCGATTGCGATCATAATTCTTGATGAAAAAAATAGTGAACTGAATGATATCGCAGCGGTCATCAAAAAAGATTTACAATTTACCGATCAATTTAAGCCAACTATCAAAAAATGCGATGCTACTGTATCAAATAAAGTTATCAAAAAAAACATACAACAATTATGCAACCAAGGAACACCGCTTGCCTTGTGCATTAGCAGCGAATCAAAAAATAGTATCACATGGCGATTGTATGACACCATGCAATGCACTATGATCTGTGGAAAAAAACACAGTAAAAAAAGTGCTCTTACACGTGAATGGGCACATGCAATTGCAGATGAAACATTCCAAAAACTAACCGGCAACGAGGGGTTTTTCAGTTCACGCATAGCCTATTGCAAAGATTCAAAAAACAGTAAAGGCCAAACAATACGCAAAATTTATGTGGCAGATTTTGATGGCAGCAATGAAGAACTCCTTGTTGATCTTCCTACCATTGCCATTGCACCACGTTGGCACAACACAGAACCACGTATTTTATATTCAGAATATGCCAATACCAATGTTGAATTGATGTCGGTTACCATGAATAAAAAAAGAAAACCTGTTGCTAACTTTGATGGCATTAATATGCTTGCTTCATACTCCCCTAACGGAAAATCATTCTCTTACTGCTCTTCACGCGGCAGTGGCAGTTGCCAGATTTACCTTGTTGAGAATGACAATTTAAAAAGATGCACCCAAAACAGTGGGAATAATACTTCCCCTATTTTTATCGATGAACACCATCTTTGCTTCTGTTCCGATTTTCAAAAAGGTAATCCGCAAATTTATATCGGCAATCTGCAAACAGGGCATCTTCAACGCATCACTCATGGTGGCTATTGCACAACTCCCAGCTATTGTCCAAAAACTCATAAGATTTCTTACCACAAAATGATAAGTGGCACGATGCAGCTGATGGTATATGATTGCACCGCTAAAACACACACTCAACTGACAACAACACCTGGTAGCAAACACGAAGCAAGTTGGTCACCGTGCGGAACACAGCTACTGTTTGCGCATGAAGTTCCAGGCAAACAAAGCCAGCTCTGCACTCTAAATCTGCTGACTAATAAAACAAAATATATAACTCATGCGCATGATACATGCAGCTACCCTCATTGGGGGCCAACATATCAAACGTTTCCGATAGTGAGTTAGGTAATTTAAGCAATCGACAAAAATCATAAACTATGCTACAGTAGAACAAGTATTTTTAAGCATAAACCTCAAAAAGTAGATGAATTTGTATGAAAAAACCTAAAAACAGTAATTTCTGGTCTCCAAGTCCTAAAAACATAAAAAATGCCATTGTTACCTTTATTATTCTTGCAGGAGTACTTTTAGTACTTCACAAACTAACTGAACTGGGTAGAAATGTTCAAACTATCTCATATTCAACATTCTTGGAAAAAATAGACCAAGACCTTGTTAAAAAAGTATATATTTCAGGACAAGACGTTGAAGGTATCTTTACCGACGGCAATCGTTTTGAAACAGTTATGGGCAACAACGCGAATGATTGGGATCGTTTACGTAGACATGGTGTAGAATTCTCAGTAATCTCACCAACCAATCAACTTGGCATCTGGTATTTATTCCTTTTTTCTTGTTTATTTGTTGCCATCTGGGCTATTTGGTATTTTATTCGCTCTCGCAGCGCTGGTGCCAATGGCGGTGGAGGCAACATTTTTACTATGGGCAAAAGTGGAGCTCGTATGTTCTTACCATCAAGCATCAAAGAAAGCTTTAACTCAGTGGCTGGTGCAGATGAAGCAAAAGAAGAACTTGCAGATGTTATCGATTTTCTTAAAAACCCTCAAAAATACCAACGTCTTGGTGCAAAAATTACTCGCGGGGTATTACTTATTGGTGAACCAGGAAACGGTAAAACATTATTAGCACGCGCCGTTGCTGGTGAAGCTAACTGCCCATTCTTTAGCATCAGTGGTTCAAACTTTATTGAAGTATTTGTTGGTGTTGGTGCTGCTCGTGTTCGTGATCTTTTTGCACAAGCACGCAAACATGCTCCAAGTATCATTTTTATTGATGAAATCGATGCTGTTGGCCGTCACCGTGGCAGTGGCATGGGTGGTGGTAATGATGAACGTGAACAAACACTCAACCAACTCCTTGCTGAGATGGATGGTTTTGAAACGTCTCCAACTCCTGTCATTGTTATTGCAGCAACAAATAGAGTTGACGTTTTGGATAAAGCGCTCTTACGTCCAGGACGCTTTGATCGTCGTGTCACTGTTCCTTATCCTGATTTAAAAAGCCGCGAAGCTATTTTAGGCGTACACGTTAAAAATGTAATGGCTGAAGATGATCTTGATATCAAAAAAATAGCTCAAGGAACTCCAGGGTTCTCTGGTGCAGATCTTGCCAACTTGGTTAACGAGGCTACAATTATCGCGTCAAAAGAAAATAAAGATACCGTAACTATCCATGATTTTGATGCCGCAAGAGACAAAGTAATGCTTGGTAAAGAAAGCAAAAGCATCATGCTCACCGATGAAGATAAGAAGCTCATCGCGTATCATGAAGCTGGTCATGCGCTCGTCCGCCTCTTATTACCAGAAACATCTGACCCTCTCCACAAAGTAACCATTATCCCTCGTGGATCAGCGCTTGGTGTAACACACTTCTTGCCTGAACGTGAAAAATACATCACGAGCAAGGAAGAAATGGAAGCATCAGTGATGTCGGCACTTGGTGGCCGCGTGGCAGAAGAAATAACATTCAATAAGCTCACAACTGGCGCATATAGCGATTTCCAAACAGCAAACCGCTTAACGCGCAACATGGTCTGTCATTATGGTATGTCTTCGGAATTAGGCACTATCATTTATAGTCAGCAACATGGAGATTTTGAATATTCACAAAAAACCGCTGAAAAGATCGATGCAGAGGTACAACGCTTAACAAAGCTTTATCACGAGCAAACACGTACATTGCTTGAAAACAACCGTGATAAGCTTGATGCTTTAGCCAATGCGTTGATAGAAAAAGAGACTATGCATGCCGATGAAATCTATGCTTTATTAGGCATTGAACCAAGACAGGCACACAAGTTAATTTAACCCAATATTTTCTAACCCCACTTTCAGACCGCTCATCCTGAGCTTGTCGAAGGAGCAATGGGGACCCCAATTAGAACGAAGTGAAAATTGGGACAATGTTAAAACATAGTAGAAATTGGGGTAATACTTGTAATTTTTTCTCTTTTTGATATGTTAAAAAGTAAATAAATAGGCTTTAAAGAAGGTATTCATCATGTCAAGAATCTGTGCAGTGTGCTCAAAGGGCCCACAAGTAGCAAATTTGGTCAGTAACGCTAACAACAAAGTAAAACGTTGGGTCTATCCAAACGTGCATACAATGCGCTATACCGTAACTGGTGATGCAAAAAATCACGTTCATCGTTCAAAAGTATGTACAAAATGCCTCAAATCAGGCAAAGTTAAAAAAGTTCTCTAAAATTTAAGTCAAGGTCAAATGTACTATGGCAAATATTAAATCTGCAAAAAAACGCGTTTTACAAACGGTAAAACGTCAAGCACGCAACCAAGCAAGAAAATCTTCTCTCAAAACTGCTATGAAAAAAGTTGTTGCGGCTATTGAAGCTGGTAACATTGCAGCATCAAAAACATTGCTAGTTGAAGCTGAAAGCAAAATTGCTCGCGCAAAAGGTAAAGGTTTATTACACCGCAATACCGCTGCTCGCAAAATCAGCAAGTTAGCTCAAAAAGTTGCAGCTGCTTCAAAAACTGCGTAAGAGCTTGTTTTAAAAAAATTTAAAAAGGTACCAAGAAATTGGTGCCTTTTTTTATTATACCGAGAATAGTTATGAGAAAAGTCTTCTGGGAAAACCCCTACCAAACAACCCTGCACACTACCGTAACTTCTGTTGATGGCAATACCGTGCTATTTGATGCAACAATCGCCTACTCTTTTGCTGGCGGACAAGAAAGTGATACAGCATGGATTAATGATATGCCAATTCTAGGCTCAAAAACGGTTGGCTCTCTTATTTTCTACACGCTTCCTGATAATCATTGCCTCCAAGCAGGAATCGCCGTTACCATGACAATTGATTGGTCTCGGCGGCATAGACTTATGCGCTTACATTTTGCAGCAGAACTGATTTTAGAAATTGTTACTCAGAACTATCATCTTGAAAAAGTTGGTGCGCACATTGCTGAACATAAAGCACGCATTGATTTTAAATCAGACGCCAACATTTCAACACTGTTGCCTAAAATATTACAAGAATATAATGCCATCATTGATCGCAATTACCCAATTGAACGTGGATATTCTGACATCATCAATCAACGCCGTTATTGGAAAATTGAAGGGTTTGCGCAAGTGCCTTGCGGAGGAACACATGTTAACTCAACTACAGAAGTTGGTTATGTAACTCTCAAACGCGATCGCCCTGGCAAATCAATTGAAAGAATTGAAATTAAACTTAAATAATAAAAGAGGTACCAATGTCTTGGTACCTCTTTACGTACGCTATAAAAAAAATCTCTATATTTTTAAATACTGACAAAGATAATCTACTGAATCTTTACCACACCATTCTTCTAGGTCAGCCATATTTACTTTATTAAATAAATATCCTCTCAATTCATAATATTTAATCTCGCCACGATATTTATTCTTACGCGCCATTTTCAATACATCTGTTAATACACCTTTTATGAAAACTATCCCACATGAATCAGGACGATTGCGTATGCATCTTTTAAATTCTGCTGCATCATTCTGCAATAACTCTAAAAGATTCTTAGCCCTACAATTCTGATATTCTCCAATCTCATCTCTCCAACTTATCTTCTTTCTCCAACATATGTTTCTCGGCAATTGATCACTCACAAAAAAAATATTGTATTCTTCTAAAGCTTTTAATATCCCCTGAGCATAGCTTCCTTGCGCTATAGCACAATCGTATGGTGTTCTTCCATCACTATCTTTCATCTCTATGTCAGCTCCAAACTCCATAAGCAAAGTAATAAACTCGGGATAATGACGTGGAGGATAAAAAACATCTCCTAAAGCTACTCTATGCAATAAACTGTTTCCCTTATTATCAACTGCTTTACTATTCGCTCCTCGTTCTAATAAATAGCGTCTCAGCTCATTATCTTGTTCACTGCACGTCACAACCGGAAGAAAACATCTCGAATAAAAATCGCAAATTCCTCGATAAAACAGCGCATGGCCTAATGGCGTTACTCCGTCTTTATCTTTTGCGTCTAAATCTGCACCATGATCTAACAACAATTCTGCCATCTCTTTACTCTGTACCATATGCAGTGGGGTGAGCCATTTCCTTCCAGTCCATTTATTAATATGCTTATTTGCTCCCTCTGCCAACAAAGCTTTTACTAGAGAAACTTCATCATACTCTACTAGGCAATGTAATACTGAATAGGAGTCGTCATAAGAGTGGTCTAAAGAGTTACAACAATCAACCCATGCACTTACTATATGAGGATGTTCCGTTATAAATTTCTGGGCATTATCTTGACGATCGGAACGTATAAAATCCCGCATGATATCTTTACTTATTGTGCGAGGCTGACCTACATCTTGTAATTCCATACCAATACTATTGGCAACAAACAACATAGTATTCAAAACAATTATCGTGCATAATTTTTGCATGATCAAACCTTTTATTAATAATCATAATATTGACATACATTATACATAAACTTTAACAAAACAATAACAATATGCGGTTTACAGCACACTTTTAAAAAACTAAAAAGAGGTACCTGATTACGGTACCTCTTTACATATGCTATAAACAAATTTCTCTATATTTTAAAATACTCACAAAGATAATCTACTGAATCTTTACCGCACCATTCTTCTAAATCGGCAATATTTACTTTATTAAATAAATATCCTTTATCTTTATAATAGCTAATCTTGCCACTATGTTGATTTTTTTGTGCCATCTCCAATAAATCTGCCAGTATCTTTTTGATCCCTGATAATTGATATGGGTGAGGATTATCAAGCATATATTCTTTCCATTCTAACGCACCATTCTGTAAGAACTCTAGAAAATTACGAGCTTTACAAGCTTGCCATTCCCCATTCTTATTTTTCCAACTTATTGACTTCACCCATGCATCTCTCACAAAAACAACATTGAGTTCTCTTAAAGCTTCTAATATCGGCTCAGTATGACTTATTCGATCTATGGCGCAATCGTATGCCGTTTTGCCATAACTATCTTTAATCTCTATGTCGGCTGCAAACTGCATCAACAATTTAAAATACTCAGGATAACGATATGAATAAGAATAACCTCCCACAGCTCTATGTAATAAACTGTTTCCCACATTATCCACTAGATTACTATTCGCCCCTCGTTCTAATAAATAACGTCTCAGATTGTTATCTGTTTCGCTATCCTTCTTAGTCATGTCAAAGTACCCAGAATACTCATCTGAATTATTGCGACAAAACAGAACATGACTTAATGGTGTTGCTCCATTTTTATCTTTTGCCTCTAAATTTGCACCACTATCTAGTAACAATTCTGCCATCTCTTTGCTTTTTACCATATGCAGTGGTGTATACTTTTGCACTTCAGTTGCCATATTAATATGCTCATTTCCTCCCGCTTCCAATAAAGCTTTTACCGCAGAAACTGCATCATACTCTACGAGACAATGTAATAATGAATAGGATCCCTTATTAATCACTGCATTTACTATATGAGAATTTTCCTTTATAAATTCCTGCGCATTACCCTGACGATCAGCAACAATAAAATCCCACATATCCTTGTTATCTATTTGACCAAATTCCATACCACTACTATCGCCGACAAACAACATACTGCTCAAAATAATTATCGTGCATATTTTTTGCATGATTAAACCTTTTATTAATGATGATAATATTGGCATACATTATACAGATACTTTAACAAAATAATAACAATATACACTTTCATTCAACCTAATAATCAAGTGCCCTTTTGTCATACCTATACAAAAAAAAGCCTTAACGACAATGAGTACAAATAAAACGCTTTCCACGGCCAGGAATACTTACTAAATCATAATCATGAGTCTGACATATAAAACAGCATTGTTCATTATATGCATCAACCATCAACTCGCGCATTGAATCTGGTAAAACAACCTGCCAACCAAAATCTTTATTAACTACCGCACCATATGATAATAACTGTAACACCATATCTTCTTTCTCCTGCATTACCGCCAACAACAATGGCGTATAACCTCCTTTATCTGTTATATTCACGTATGCTCCCGCATGCAATAAATCAAGATATTTATCACCGCCCTTAGGCTCTTGAACCGCAGCAATTAATAAAGGGTCACCTGATGTATCACAACTATCAACATCAAAAAAACCACTATGAATCATTTCCCGAAGATAGCAGTACTGAGTATAAAAAAAAGGAGTCGAAATAAATTTGTTAATAAAAAGAGCATTAACGTCATCGGATTCATATTCACCATCATACGTATGCAACAAGTAAGGATTTTTTTTCAAAAAATCACAAGCATTTGCAAAATCATTTTCACGTAATGATTTCACAAAAGACATTCTATGAATACGTCGCTCACTGACAAGCTTTAAAAGAGATAATGCTTCTGCACTATATGGTGAAATGTCAGATCTTAATTCATTCCAAACATCACTATCACATTTTTGAAATAATTTTTCAGCAATAATTATATCTGGTGAGCAATAACCAATAGGATCGCGTATAAGAAGTTTTTTTAATTGTTCTCCATTATGCGCCAATAAACTCATAATGGTCAAAAAAGGATTATTTTGCACAGTGGCATTAATTGCACAAGAAACTTTTTCCCACTCTTGAAATGCTTTTAAAATATTCCAGCCTCGTTTTTTTGCAATCTGATACGCTGTTTCTCCTTGATCATTAATATCATCATAAGCTCCACGATGTAACAAAAATTTTATTTCTGCCGAACCTAAATGTTCAACTGCACAATGCAAGGGAGTATTATTTTGTTTATCACGCGTATTAACATCCGCACCCGCACCACATAAAGCTTGTGCTGTATCTAAAGAAAAAGTTGTCATATTACTAAAAAGAGCAAACAATGGGGTCTCACCTTTATCATTCTTTTGCTCTACCCAAGCACCATGATCTACCAACAACTGGACCATCGTGCTTCCTCTCGCTACATGCAAAAGAGTATTGCCATCATTCACTATTGTATTAGGATGAGCATTGCATCCAAGCAATAATGCCATACAACAATGACGATTGTTTTTAACTGCCTCATGCAACACCGATGCACTAGATACATGACTTAACAAACTAGGGAATTTTTCCATTACACCGTTTAACTTATTCCTCAAACCTTCTACGTTATTATCTTGAACACATTGAACCAATTGAGGTAAGCAAGTAACTCTATAATACAATGGTAGTTGCTTTTTACGATTAAGGCGGATCGATGCTAATATATTCTCATCTGAGGTATGTGATGGTTGATACATGGCAAAGCCATTACTACTGATACATAACAAAAGTACTATAACGTTTTTTTTCATTTTTTGTTCATTATGGTAAGAAAATAAAAATAGATGTTCCCACTACAGAAACATCTATAACAAAAATGACAAAATATGACACTTTTTTTTTAAATTACGCACTCAAATAAGAAAGCCATGAAGCAATCCATGCACTGCGCAACATAATCATTTTTTTATAAGCAATTTGATATTCATCCAAATCGCCCTGCAATCCCATAACGATATCATTACGCACTTCTGACTCCAAAGCCCAACCAAGCAATATTAATGCAAATGTTACGACGTCATTAGTGTTCAACTTCTTTGAAAAATAGTGTTGCATTTCACTTTCTAAATATTTAATTAAACTGCCCGTCACCACACCAACAGTTCCTCCAACCACTGCTGACCCTAAATATGACGCACAAAATCTTTTCAACATTGTGCTATCTTTTAAACTTCTATGCGCAAGCATAGATGTAGCATCAGAAGATGCTGGCATAGCTGATAATAAAAACAGTCCAACAAATAACATTACTCTTTTTTTCATACTCTCTCTCCTTATAAAAAATATCTTCAATTGGTTAAATCCATATATTTTTTATATTCAATCAAAAACTTTTTTGCAACAGTTGTTGCAACTTGCGCTGTACCAACATGTTCCACAAGCGTTACAATCACAAGCGGATCATATTCTTTGTATTGAAAGTGTCCCACAAACCACCCATGTTCTAAATACTTTTCATCCAATTTACGTTTACTAATATCACTCGTTTGCGCCGTACTTGTTTTTGCATACATAACAATATCTTTTACCAACCTAATACTTCGCCCCGTACCACTCTTAATTACCGCTTTCATCGATTTTTTTAAAAAATTGATCGTATCTGGTTTTAAATCAAGCGGCGTTGATACAACAGGTTCATCAATCAGTAAACGTGGAACGGTTAAATATCCGGTAAAAATACTTGCGATCATACATGCAATTTGAATAGGGGTCACCAATAAAAAACTTTGGCCAATTGTTACTGATAACGTTTCTCCTGGCCACCAGCGCTCTCCCTTACAATCAAATTTCCACGCCCTATTCGGGATCAATCCCATTTTTTCGGGAAACAGCATATTCGTTTTCTTACCCAATCCAAATTTATACGCATACTCAGCAAGCACATCAATATCTATTTTTTTACCTATTTCATAAAACAACGTATTACATGACTGTGCTACCGCTTTTTTTATGGTAATTTCACCATGCCCAGCACGTCTTGCGCACCAATATTTCCGTTTACCGAACAACGTATAACCTTTACAATTCCATATATCATGTTCTGTAATAATCCCATGTTCAAGCGCAGCACTAATCGTAACAAGCTTAAAAGTAGAACCTGAAGGATAACTCGCATCAAATGCACGGTTAATAAACGGATTTTTTTCTTGTAATCCTTGCCATGTTTGATATGACATCGGATCAAGAAAAATATTTGGATCAAAATTAGGACGTGATACAAGTGCAACAATAGAACCATCTGCTGGATTAATAAGAATAAAACTTCCAGTATAATGTTCAGGAAAAACTTTTTCGCACAAAGCTTGAATATTAATATCGATGGTTGTTTGAATATCATTCCCAATTAAAGCCTTTTCAAGCTCTTCTTGGGATACGCATTGTCCCGTTGAATTAACCACGTTACGCACAAGCCCTTTTTTACCCGTCAAATCATTATTCAATAATTTTTCTAATCCAAACTGACCACGTGCAAATGTCGTCATATTACCCAAATAACCAACAATGTGACTGCCACACGATTCATAAGGATAAAAACGTTTAAAATGGGTATCAATAATAACGTTTTCATGGTTTGGAAACGCTTCTACCAACTTACTCAAAACAATAAAATCTATATCTGATAATAGCTCTGTTTTTTTTCTTCTTTTTTCAGCTACTGTAATTGCATCAAGCGCCGATCCTGATGTAAGAACATTACCGGTCATCTCTTCAACTTTTTTTAAAATTTCCAACTGAGCGTCTGATATATTTCTATTGCCCGTTCCCTGCCAATAGACTGTGGTTACTGGACGATTTGTTGCAAGCAAATTGCCATTCACATCACGAATACTCCCGCGCGGAGAATCAACGGTTGTATACCGAATAAAGTTTTTTTGACTTCGTGATACAAAATATTCACCACAATAAATTTGTAAAAAAATAAGCCGTAAAAAAATAATTCCAAAACAAACGGAACTGGTCACCAGAATAATAATAATTTTTTTATTAATTGCAGCGGTTGACAATAACATACGGTTACTTCTTCTTTATCATCTTATTAATTGGATGAACAGATTCACACAGCTGCGAAATCTTTTCCAAAGAAACATGCGTATATTTTTCCGTTGTCGCAAGTGTTTTATGACCAAGAAGCTCCTGCACTGCACGTAAATCAGCACCTTGATTAAGTAAATGTGTTGCAAAAGAGTGACGTAATTTATGTGGTGTTAATTGACGGTCGATGGGCAAAAAAGCTCTAAACATTTTAATAATACGCTGCACAGAACGCGTTGTCAGTTTTTCATACCGATAATTCAAAAACAGTGCTTCTTCTTGGCTTTGTACAATAGGACGCTCCGCTTTATAATAGTGTAAAATTTTTTCTCGCGCTTTATCACCAAATAAAACAATGCGCTCTTTTCTTCCTTTACCCAAAATACGAATCGTGCGTTCGTCCATATTCACATCTTGCACACAAATATTAACTAGTTCAGAGCAGCGCACACCAGTGGCATACAACAGTTCAAATATTGTTTTATCCCGTATAGGATATTTGGTTGGCAAAGACTCATTTTTTATCCCATCTAAAAGATAAAACAGCTCATCAACACTAAAATACACAGGTAGTTTTTTATCGATACGTGGTCGCTTTAAATTTAAATTAAGTTCAATACCACGTGTTTCAAGGAATCGTTCAAAGGATGTAAAACAAGAAAACTTCCGTGCAACGGAACTTTTACTGATTTTTTTATAAAACAGTGCAACCAAATAACGCTCAATAATTTGCCGTAATCCAAGATTTTGCACATCATAATCAGACATGCCTGACCAAAAGGAGATGAATTGATTCAGATCTAAAAAATAAGCACGCAGCGTATGTTCTGAAAAATTACGCTCTGCTTTTAAATGCAAAAGAAATGCTTCTTTATGTTGTTCAAATTCTTCTTTTTTCATCGCCGTTTCCCTGTATTTTCAGTATTCTTTTCTTTAATGGGGTCCCCAATAAGAACGTAGTGATATTGGGGTTACAGTAGATTATACTCTTTACAGCGACGATTAACAGAAGAACGATTAACACCCAGGAAAAATGCGATTTTATTTTGATTTTTGAACTTATTCCACAAGAAAGCTAACACACGTGGCTCTTGCAATGCTTTTTTACCAAGACGTGCTGCTTCAACAAGACCAGGATCAGTAATATCATAGGTAGGATCAAACGCAACTTCTTGATAGATATGATTTTTCTTAGACTTTTTAACAAGAAGTTGTTGAATGCGAGATTTAAGCTCTTGCAAACTGATAGGACGATGATCAGCAAGTGAATCTTTTTCTTTATCAGTCAACGCCAAAACATGCTGCAACGCATCTGACATTAACGCTTGTTGCGTAAACCCTTCTGTCAGGGAATGTAACTCATCTTCAGGCAATGTTAACAGTGAAGGCATGGTAACAACGGTTGATTTCAGTTCTTGGAACAACGCTTTACTGAATTTACCTTCTTGTACAAGTAAGCTTAAATTCTGATTAGTTGAACAAATAATACGCACATTACTCGTAAATTTTTGATCACTTTTAAAGAGATTATATGCACCAGAACGGATGAAGGCTGCCAAGCATCCCTGTGTTTCTACATCAAGAAAGTGAATGTTTTTAATAAATAATGTACCAACATTATCCAGTTTTTCTAACAACGGCTTGCCATGCTTTTCCTGCACACCAAATACCGGATTAATACCAAACAACGCAATTGCAATATCATAATTAGTTGAAGGCCCCTGCAATGTCATAACATGCAAATCATCACGCATACTAATATGGTGTAAAATCTCTGCCATTGGTTGTAAATCTTGCTCAGGCATTTCCAATAAAATAGCTTTTTTGCTCAAAGCAATTTTTAATAACTGAATCTTAAAGTTAAGTAATACTTGCCCAGAACCAGGAATCAGTTGATTAATCAATCTACCCGATTGGGTTGTTTGCAAATACAATAGATAATCCCATTCGCTCGGGTCTTTTAATAGATCAATGTGATGCTTGATGGTATCAGAAATAGATGGATATGAAACAGTAATAATAATAGTATTCTTTTCCAAGTGCGGGACGGCAGAAACAATTAGTTGATTATCATTCGCATCTTTAACAAAAATTGTTTTGGGACCCTTAAATGATTCAACCTGCCGCACAATATCACGTAAATACTGTACCAGTGGATGCCCGTGCTGCTGATTAATATTAATATCAATCAACTCTTTTGCAGCCTGATTGCCATATGAAAACTGTCTATTTTTATAAAACAGTATTCCAATGTGCTTTGTTTTATGCTTGCGCAAGAATGATCGCATACTTTCTTTATACTGCTCAATCTCTTGATGTTTGCAATACAACTCATCGCGCAACAGTTGTGACTGCTCAAGTAAAAGATCCAAGTTTTTATTCTGAAGTAAATTAATGATATTACCCAAATAACTACCAAAAACAATCAGCTCATCGCGCTCAACATTGCTATAAAAATGCTTTATACGAGCATGACGCTCAACAACAATATACGCAATCAACTTTTCATTTTCGTAAATGGGTAAGAAAATATCAGCATTGATGGTGCTCAAGAATTTCAAAATTATTTCACTTTTTTCACATGCATGATAAAAATGAGTAAAATCGATCTCATCATAAATAAGAATTTTTTCTTTCTTCATGGCAAGTTCAATAATCTGTGCATGCGTCACTAAGAATGTTTCAACTAATGAAACAGTACTATCTTCAGCAATGTTAGTGTTTATTTTATGTTCTAAAGTATCTGTTTTTCGCAAATAGAGACGTGTTTTATAAGAGGGTATATTAAAGGTGTCTTTAAAAAAAGTTTGGGTTATATAACCCAATTCACGAAAGTTAGTCACGCTGCTGAGTTTCTCTAAAACCCCTTTAAAATCATCAATAAAGTTGATATTGATTGGCTGATGCACGTGGCTTTTTAAATTTAAAAAGCGTAATCCAAAAATTTTACGTGTACAGAAATAAATAGCACAGGTAATAAGTATTGTTGAAAACCCAACCCCAGCATAGGTATGAGCAATCCATGTAATGCCATATACCTTAAACGGAAATCCCTGAATTAAATCAGCCATGAAAACGGGAGCGATAAGTCCCTGCATCAGTAATCTCAATTGCTTTTTAAGCAAATGAGGCAATTTAGAAGATCTAATCTTTTGCACGGCTATACATAAACTTGGCAACACAACAATAAATAAAGCATAGAATGTGGCAAGATTTTGAATTGTTGGCTCAAAGCTAAATTTTCTACGAGATGGATCTATGCAATTAAAATCTACAATGGCAGCTATCGCAAAGAATACACCAAACAGGCTGCTAATAAAAATAAGACATTTTTGTCTTATAGAAACGCTATATCTATCAGTTACCAAACTTTCTACAAACAGTGACATTGATTGATACTGAACCATAAAAAATATCCATGCAGAACGTATGATAAATAAAATAATCTGATAACTTAGTTTAGGCAAAAAAAGTAATTGCGATAATTTTAATATCCAAGCCAAATCAGAAAACATATTGCCAATAAGAATAGCTACCAAAAAAAAGAGTGGATTAATAACTCTTTCCATATTTGCAGTTTTTCTTACTAAAGCAATTAAAATACCTAATTTAAGAAAAAAGGATAAAAGAGTTGCGGGTAAAATAAAGTAAAAAGAACCAAGGATTGATTCTATATATTCTAAAAAAAACATAATTATATTGCGCTTTTAAAAGGGCTTTATTATACTTTCTTTTATTTAACAAAGAAATTGTAAAAACCCTATTTGGAGTCATTATGAAAAACTATTTCAATTTCGCTACACTTATCATAGCAGTATTCGCACTCGTATTTGGAGAAATGCCTCCAGGATGCTAATATAATTCTCATCCTAACATAATTTCACAGCTATACCAAATAATGAGAGTAGTAATGTGGCAAAAGGACAAGATAACTTAAAAAAGCGTGCCATTTCTATCATTGAAATGTTACAGGCTGCAACAAAAGGCATGGTTCAACCTGCCTCAACCAGCATAACAGAGCAATATGGACGCAGTCCTTTTTTAATCCTTGTCAGTTGTATTTTAAGTTTACGTACAAAAGATTCCGTCTCATTACCCGCATCACAACGCTTGTTTGAACATGCTCAAACCCCGCAAGCATTACTACTTTTATCTCCCGCAACTATTCAAAAGCTTATCTACCCAACAGGCTTTTATCGCCAAAAAACAAAACATATTTTAGAAATTTGTACTATTTTAATCAAAAAGTACCACGGCTCTGTTCCTAACACCCCAGAAGAACTCATGACATTGCCTGGAGTGGGGCCTAAAACCGCTAACCTCACCCTTGCTGAAGGCTTTGGTATTCCAGCCATCTGCGTTGATACTCATGTCCACCGTATCTCTAACCGCTTAGGCCTTGTTACCACAAAAACGCCTGAGCAAACGGAAGAGGCACTTAAAAAATTATTACCTCAAGAATATTGGTCGGAATATAACAAACTGATGGTCATGTGGGGACAAAATATCTGCGTACCAATTTCCCCCAAATGCTCTATCTGCCCATTGCGTCCGCTTTGCCCACAAATTGGCGTTACCCGACATCGCTAAAACAAGAAATTCTACATGAAAAAAAACATTTTTATCTTCACCATCATAATCGCCATAACAACCCAACTGAACAGCATGGAACCAGAAACTCCTCCATGTTTTTTTACAAACATGCCTACCGACGTAATGGATCTCATTGCCAGTTTTTTAACATTTGATGATGTTGAAACAGAAGAACAATTCATTAATCGTAAAAAAGGCCTTTCATGTTATTACCCTGCGAATTTCTACTCAAAAACAAAAACAATCACAATCGAAGAGGAAAAAGAATTAAAATTTGATTCATCAGAAGATAATTTAGACCTCAAATACATAGTACCTACAGAAAAAGAAGTAGAAAATTCTCAAGAAGAAATCTGTCCAGAAGAACCCACAAGAGAAAGATTTGATCAAGATAGAGTTATGCCTCAGGCATGGCTCAAAAAACATAAAGACTGTGAAAATGATAATTGTTATTCAGTTGTCTATTCTGCAAACAAAAATCTATGCGCCATGACATACAAATCTCAAGACATGCTTAAACAAAAAAAACTTAAAATTGATGCTCTAGCAATTGTTAACACTATGACAAATGAAGAGATAAACAACATCACAATTTATAACCCAAAGCATCAAGAAAAATATCTTAGCAACCTCGCAATCTCCTCAAACGGAAACATTTATGCAAAGATTTATGTGAAACGTATAGCTGGTACTACTATATTTGAATCTCGTATAAAAATCAAAAACTTACAAACTCAAAAAAAAGAATATCCTGTTGAACCTAACTTTCCTAAATTTTGCATTACTTCCACAATAGCGTTTAATAAACAAGATACACATCTGATTATGCACAAAACTGGACGCGATCCCATTCTTAACAAAGATGTGCTACACCACGCAATCATTCCACTAACCACAACATTGGAAAATAAAACAGTGCCACAACAAACATTATGCCACTATTTTGCACACAAAATGATTTCTAAAAACTTAACTCTACCTACCAACAAATAAAATCCCTCGTCATCACATGATATAACGAGGGATCTTATATTCAATTTTTTTTGATTTCATATATTAATGAAATCGAATCCAATTATTTTTGAATACTGGCATAGTGTTGATGCATTTGACTATTATAATGACGCTTTCTACTGCGATCACTTTTGAAACCAGTATTACATACATCGCAATGCCATTCCTTCTGGCTATTATGACTATTTTTATGATTTTCCATATTCCTCTGTGAATCAATCATATAATCACAAAGATTGCAACGATATATTTTTGCATAAGGCATTGCCTCATGCATTTCTTGATGTTTTTTTATACGATTTTTATGTTTAGTAAAAAACCTACAACCTGCAGATGAACAAGCATAAACATTCTCAGATTCAAGCTTAAAATTATTATGCTTCATAACTATCGCTTCTACTTGTTCTAATTCATAGAGCTCTGCCCCTGTGTCTATCAAAAAAGGACTAAGTACAATACGATTACGTTCCATTGCTTTTGCAGTGTTACACAATACAAAAAAACCAAACAATATAATAGCTAATACATTCTTACTGTTATTCACGTTTTTGCCTTATATTTTTAATGCATCAATTTTTTGTAACAAATCTTCAAAAGTTACTCCAAACTGTTGTTTACCATCTAAGTCGCGCAATGTAACCGTTTTATTTTCAACTTCTTTTTTACCAATCACAACCATCAATGGCACACGCTCAAGCTGCGCACGTTTGATTTGACCAGCAATAGGATCAGAAGAGTTATCAATCTCTACACGCACACCATAATCGAACAGTTGATTCATAATTTCATGAGCGTGCTCTTTTTGATCATCAGTGATAGTCAAAATTTTCATCTGAACTGGTGATAACCAAAATGGTAAACGGCCTTTAAAATGTTCTAAAATAATACCAAAAAAGCGTTCAAATGATCCATAAATTGCGCGATGCAACATAACTGGTCTTTCTTTAACACCTTCAGAAGAAATGTAACTTAAATCAAAATTTTCTGGTTGGAAGAAATCAACTTGAATAGTACCACATTGCCATACACGTTTTAATGAATCTTCAATACCAAACTCTATCTTAGGTCCATAAAACGCACCTTCACCTTCATAGATTGCATACGTTTTACCCGCTTTATCAAGTCCATTAATCAAAGCTTTTGTTGCAACTTCCCATAACTCATCACTACCCATAGCTTTTGCTGGACGAGTAGAAACACCAATAACAATGTTGCTAAAACCAAACGGTTTTAAAACTTCATCATGCACCGCAATAAAATCTACTATTTCTTTTTCAATTTGTTCTGGAGTACAGAAAATATGCGCGTCATCTTGACTGAACGCACGCACTCTAAATAGTCCACTTAATACGCCAGACAGTTCATGTCTATGCAACTGACCAAAATCTGACCAACGCAAAGGAAGTTCACGATATGAATGTGGACGTTCTTTATATACAAGAATAGCTGCAGGACAGTTCATTGGTTTAAGAGCATATGAATGCCCATCAACCATAGAAAAATACATATTATCTTTATAATGTTGATAATGCCCAGATCTACGCCACAGTTCATCGCTCAACATAGTTGGTGTTTGAAGCTCTTGATATTTAGCTTTTCTTAAATGTTTTCTGATATGACTTTTTAACTCATTCAAAACAATGGTGCCACGAGGGTGGAAAAACGGAAAACCAACACCTTCTTCATGAAATGAAAATAGATCAAGTTCTTTACCAAGTCTACGGTGATCAAATTGAATCGCATCTTCACGTTGTTGTAAAAATGCCTGTAAATCTTCTTGTGTAAAAAATGCTGTACCAGTAATACGTTGCAACGGCTGCTTGTCTTTATCTGCACGCCAATAAGAACCAGAAATATACAGCAACTTAAAATGTTTAATTTCTCCTGTTGATGCAACATGTCCACCACGACAAAGATCATAAAAATCACTTTGTTCAGCAAGACCAACAGTGTCGCCAGGAATTTCATTAATGAGTTCTAATTTAAATGGATTATTTTTATAAAGTTCACGTGCAGCATCTTTTGAAATCTGTTTATGAGTAAGCGGAATATTTTTAGCAGAAAGCTGATGCATTCTTTCTTCGATGTGCACTAAATCTTCATCTTTAAAATTTTTCTCAGGCAAAAAGTCATAAAAGAAACCATCTTTTGTTGCAGGACCAATAGTTAATATTGTCGATGGAAACAGTTCTTTAATTGCATGTGCAAGAAGATGGGCGGCCGAATGACGTAGTACTGACAAATCTTTTTCACTGTTCATAAAAATATTCCTCACTAAATTATGCTCAATTTATTTCTTCCACTCGAAGATATCCTTCGACGGGCTCAGGACGAGCGGGGCTAAAATAACTAATTGTATAAAGAATAGCATAAAGATTAAAAACAGATAAGAGGGTTCGCATCCATTGCTTCACTGAACCCCATTGTGCTACGCTGCAAGCGAGAGTAGTGATAACCCTTAAACATGGGATGAAAGATGCCTAAAGACAAAAAAATCTTTATTCTGGATACCAATGTTCTCATACATGACCCAAAAGCTATGTTTGGCTTTACCGGTGCTCATGTTGGTATCCCGGCAAATGTTCTTGAGGAGCTTGATCAATTCAAAGGGGAAGGAACTGAACGCGGTCGCAACTCACGACAAGCTATACGCTTTCTTGATGAACTTCGAGAAAAAGGATCATTACGTGAAGGAGTTCCTTTGGAGGATGACAGCATCCTCCAAATTCTTTTTTATGATGATACAACTCTAGAAAAAACTCCTCTTATCAGAAGTGCAAGCGTAGATAATGAAATTATACTCACCGCCCTTGCCATGAAGCAACAAGGGTATGATGTAGTATTCATTTCTAAAGATCTTAATGCACGTGTTAAAGCAGACGCTATTGGTATCAAATCAGAAGATTATTCAAAAGAAACTGTAACGGAAAAAGAGTTCTATCAAGGATGGGTAAAAATATCTGTCCCTGCAATAGAATTAAAAAAAGATTTTCCTCCACAACTTACCGGATTAGCTAAAGACAACATAGTTATGCCTAACGAATTTGTTGTTGTAGAAAGCAACAATAATCCGCAAAATTATCGCGTATTTCGTTATCTAGGTAATGAAAAATTTAGAGCTATTTTTACTCCCGCACTCAACTGGCCAATTGCGCCTCGTAATCCACAACAGTTAATGGCTTTAGAACTTTTACTTGATCCTAGTATCCAATTCGCTTGTTTATTCGGACCGGCTGGTACTGGTAAAACATTCTTAGCACTACTTGCGGGACTACATTCACTCTTTGTTAACAAAAACTATGATCGCATGATTATTTCACGCCCAGTAGTTCCTCTTGGTCGTGACATTGGTTTCTTACCAGGAACGGTAGCAGAAAAGTTACAAAGCTGGATGATGCCTATCTATGATAACATGCAATACATCATGCATACCATCAACAAATCAAGTAAATTTCAAGAAACTAAAGAAGAAGATGAACCGAGTCATAAAGGTGGCAAACATAACCATAAAAATAAACATAAACACAAAAAACATCATGGTATCACCTTTGAAGATTTACTTCATCAAGGTAAAATTTCACTGGAAGCTATCACCTACATGCGCGGGCGTACTATTCCTTATCAATTAATTTTAATTGATGAAGCGCAAAACTTAACGCCACATGAAATTAAAACATTAGTTACACGTGTTGGTGAGGGCAGTAAAATCATTTTAACTGGTGATCCATATCAAATCGATTCACCGTATCTTGATTTTGCAAGCAACGGTTTGGTTGTTGCCAGTGAACGATTCAAAGGACAATCATTGTTCGGATCAGTATTCTTACCTGTCAGTGAGCGTAGTGAATTAAGTCGACTTGCAGGTGAATTGTTATAAGCACATCAAATAGCCTGGTATATTTTTTATGCCAGGCTTCTTACTGTATGAAGGATAATATTATGACAAATATTTCCAAGAAAATAGTATTACTTACCATTCTATTCACCGTGGCACCAGCACATACCAAACAAGTTTCAAGAGCAACCACAACTCCCAAAATGCAACCTACTCCTATTATACCAATCCAACCAATTCAACCTATCATAGTAAAACCAAAACCAACACCGATTCAACTAGCGCCAATACAACCTATTGTGATACAACAACCTACCCTAACACGCAATAACACATGGACATCATCCGCTGGCTTGATATACAAATCTAATAAAGGTTTATCCAATCGCATCAATCATGTATTAGCTCATGCCAAAGCTGACCCTACCAAAGCAACTCATTCTGTTTTTAGCATTCCTGAAGATCAAATATTAGATTTGGTTGATGAAGCATGGAGAAACAGAGGTGAGCCACGAGCAAACCCTAAAGGCAAAGGGGACGAATATATAATAGAGATGGAAAGAATGATCGGAACAAAAGGCGAAACAAAAATACAAATAAATACATTCAAAGACACATCAGAGATCGTAACAGCATATCCTGTTAAATAAGCCATTAATAATCAAACTCAAAGAAACGGGTGATCAATAATCACCCGTTTCTTATTCTTATGCTATTCAATTAAAATTATATTGAATCATCACTCTTCTTCTCCAAATCACCCAAATATGACGGCAAATTAACGCCAGACATTGCGGCAATTTCATGAAGTGGTGGTAATGATTTAATCATACTGCTTAAAAAGTTAGCTGTTGAGCTACCCTTTTCAGATGAGCCACTATCCCACACAGTGATTTTATCAATCTTAAGATTTTTAATAGCTTCCGCTTGCAGTTTTGCAACTTCTTCAAGTTTTTCAATCATGAGCATAGTTGCTGCATCTTGGCTGTTATTTGAACATGCTTCAACAAGAAGTTTATATCCTTCTGCTTTTGCTGCCAACACCTTACGCACACCTTCAGCTTCTGCTTGTTTAATTTGTAAAATTGCTGCCGCTTCGCCTTCTGCTTCAATACGTTTTTTTGCTGCATCAGCTGCTGCTGCAATTTCTATTTTACGACGTTCAATTTCTTTAGGTATTATTTCTTCAGCTTCAAGACGTTGTAACTCTGCTAAACTTTTTGCTCTATTAATTTCTGCATATGCATTTTGCTGAGCAATTTGTCCACGTCTGCTAGCATCAGCTTCTTGCTCAAAGAGTTGCGCATTCACGTTTGCAATTTTTGCTTTAGCTTCATTTTCACCTTGTACTGCATCTGCATTATACGTAGCAACTTGAATACGGCGCTCTTTTTCTGCTTCAGTTTTACCAATATCACCACTTTTTTCTTGATTTGCTACATCAATTTTAGCCTGATTAAGTGCAGTGGCAACAGATTTTCTACCAATACTTTCAATATATCCTGATTCATCAGTAATATCGGTAATATTCACGTTCAAAAGCATAAGTCCAATTTTTCTCAGCTCTGATTCAATATGCTTTCTTACTTCCAACAAAAAGCGCTCTCTATCTTGGTTAATCTCTTCAATCATTAAAGAAGCAATTGTTAATCGTAATTGCCCAATAATAATTTCCGTTGCCATCATCTCAATATCTTTTTGTGAAAGCGCAAGTAAACGCACCGCTGCATTATTCATTGCTTCTTGTGTTGTATCAATCGCAACCGTGAATGTACTTGGCACGTTAATACGAATATTTTGTTGAGATAATGCTGACTTAAGTGGAATATGTAACGTCATGGGTGTTAAATCAAGAAAGGCATAATCTTGAATTAATGGCCAAATAAATGCGCCACCACCATGATAACATTTAACTGATTGTTCACCAGTAATGTTTCCGTACACTGCTAAAATTTTATTTGAAGGACAACGCTTGTAACATGTTGCTACTAAAAAAATAGTAACAAAAGTAAATAATGCAGCTAATTCTGCAAAAATGATGAAATCGAACATAGAAGTCTCCCAAAGGGATTAAAAAAGAGGGTTACAAGAAAAAACACGTTTGACTATTGCCCACACCGCCGGCAATAATGAATTGGTTTGCAACTGCTCTGTAGCAAATTGCGTACAACTTACTGAATATTTACAATGAGCTTGACCAAATAATGGACGAAGACCAACAATTAAAAAGATCACAAAATTATTAAAGATTTTCATACACCGAAACTAATATCTTCTTAAGTTGCTCAAAAGAAATAGAAACCATTTTCTTATGTGCTATGACAACGCAATCAAAATTATGAGTAAACAATTTTTCTTCATAAAAAATCGATTTAACACGTCGTCGAATTAAGTTACGCTCCGGAGCGTTGCCTACCGCACGCGATACAACAACAAGAACTCTACCAAAATCTTCTTTTTGACGCTTGGCAACCAAAATGGTACAGAATTGATTTCTAACAACACGTCGGGCATTGCTAAAAAGATAATCTATTTCCCGTTTGGTAAACTTTGAAATCTTTCCTACAATGCCCGACATATAATTTTACTCAGTAAACTTTAGTATTTTTTTGGCGCTAAACGTTTACGACCTGATGCACGACGACGGTTGATAATCTTTCTTCCATCTTTTGTGCTCATTCTTTTAAGAAAGCCATGCTTTCTACGACGTTTAATATTACTTTTTTTAGATACGGTCAATGACATAATCTTCTCCGCTATAAATCAACTTATATCTCTATTCTAAAGCAAAAATGATTTAATTTCAAATTTTTACCTTAAACCAAAGTTCTATCTGAATATGCTAAACATATGGATACCATGGCTTCATGTGATCCGTTACGTTTTCCTGACGAGGACAGACCTCTGGATTACCCCCAGGCCATGGATAATACACGTACGGTGTATTCTTTCTCTCTTCTTTACGTACCTCAAGAGAACGCTTCAGCCCTTTTACTACTGCAAAATCATCACTATCGCTCCGTCTTACCTCTTGCGAACGAGAAAGTGAATGTTTTAAATTTCTTGGTGAATTGGTAATCTTTCTTGGGGAATTTGGAGCCTTATCCATAGCACTCATACCCGCTACCTGCAAAACTACCGCTGCTAATACAACAAGCTGCAATCTCTTAAACATAAAAATTCCTTAAATCGGCATCCATGCAAGATGGGGGTTTTTCTCTAATTCTGCTGACCAATCGCGCTTTTCTGTAACAACGTAATACGGCACAGAAGACGGGAAATGTTTTTTTTCTTGTTGTAAGCGCTGTAATGCTACTCTTATTTCAACTTCTTTTCTTGCTTCCTGTGAGCAAGTTAACGCTTTTTTTAAAGCATTATTGTCCATAGCAACAAGACCTGTTCCTTGAAAAACTACCCATCCTAGTGCTACAAGCTGCAATTTCTTAATCATGAAGCCCCTTAAAAAAATATATATAATCACTCAATTTCAGATAAGTAACGTTCTGCATCAAGTGCTGCCATACATCCAGCACCTGCAGAGGTTATCGCTTGACGATAACGATAATCATGCACATCACCAGCAACAAACACACCCTTAATATTGGCACTCGTTTGATCAGACACTTCTATCCAACCACCTTTATTACACTTGATATAATCTTTAAATGGAGCAGAATTTGGACTTAATCCCACGGCAATAAATATACCATCTGCCTCAAGCTGCGTTTCTTTTCCATCAAGCTGGTTAACCATCGTAACACCCGTAACCGTCTGGTTATCACCATGGATTTCAGTAACAGTGCTGGTATAATAAACCTTAATATCAGGATCACTAATAACACGCTGTTGCATTGCATGAGATGCAGTAAATTTATCTAGAATATGAATAATGGTGATATCATTGGTAAATTTTTTCAAAAACGATGCATCTTCCATAGCT
The DNA here is from genome assembly GCA_964636815.1 of uncultured Pseudomonadota bacterium. Taxonomy (GTDB): domain Bacteria; phylum Babelota; class Babeliae; order Babelales; family Vermiphilaceae; genus SOIL31. Next base: position 25,364 of record CAZWTF010000006.1, on the reverse strand, counting down.
GTATCACCACCACCGATAACAATCACTTTTCTATCTTTATAGAAAGCGCCATCACACACTGCACAGGTTGTAACACCCTTGCCCCAATATTGATCTTCACCAGGAACTCCAAGACGTTTTGGAGTTGCTCCCGTTGCAATAATCACGGCATGAGATTGTAATGTTTTTTTATTATCTATAGTAAAAGAAAATGGTTGCTGAGAAAAATCCACCTTTGTCACAATCCCTGATACAAATTGAGTACCAAAATGTTTTGCATGATCACGCATATTCATCATCAATTGTGGTCCAAGAATACTTTTTTCTCCCGGCCAATTTTCAACATATGATGTTTTGATCAATTGCCCACCAGGGGTATCTCCATCAATAATAATTGGTTCAAGATTTGCACGGGCCGCATAAATAGCAGCGGTTAATCCTGCAGGTCCTGAACCAACAATAATAAGTTTATGAGTTTTGCTTTCCATCGATGCTTTTCTTTTAAATTAATATTTATTTTTTAGTTAAATAATAAATTACATAATTAATAGCTTTTTCACGCGCACACACACGGCTTAATTCATTTGTTACCAACGGCATTTCTTGTCCGTAATGTTTTGATTCTGGTAAACCAAAATAAATAAATTCTCGCATGCGTTGTCGTTTATCTAAATTTAAGTAATTTACTATATCTTCATGCGTAACAACTATGTTTTCACGATAAATCAGCTGATCAATAAGTAATGTTTCTTTTACTTGTTTTTCAGCTAACTGTTGAATCCAAAAATTAAAGTCCTTTTGTTTTCTATACACATTATAATCAGGATTAGACTGAATTGCACCTAAAATTATTTTTTGTTGCCGTAAAACAAGATAGTTTGGTGCAAAAAAACGATGCCGCGATAACAGCAGTTTAAATGCTTCTTCAACCATCGCAAGACGTTGTGAAACATCATTACGATATGAAAAAACTTCAATCAATTTTTTATGCATATCTTTATTAGTTTTTACTCTAAAATGATCTTTAAATTGATCAAAACAAAAATAAGCATGCGGTATAATATCAACAACATGAATTTTAAAATTATAAGAAACGCGCAATTGATCACTAAAATAATCTTGTAAGCCCTTATTGCTAACAATAAATTCATCACCTTTCTTTTTGCCAATAAAAAGAAACTGTAAATGTCCTTCAACATCTTCATTATCAAGTTTTAACCAAAAACTTTGTGTAAAACCCTCATTCAACAATGTATTTTTATTATTAACAACTGAAACAGTAAAATTTACCCAATCACCAATTGATATACCTTTATCAACACTATATTTCTCTAAATTTTTTTCCTCTTCTTGAACAAATGTTTCTACTTGACGGTCGAGATCTTTGTAATTTTTTCTATGCGGCGCTTTAAAAGGAAAATATTTCCATTCATTCAAAGCAATCATGGGGAAAACACTTAACTCAAAAACAAAACGAGCATCTTGGCCATACTCTAAAAAAATATCCACAAGGCGAGGATCACCTGCAACAAGTAGTTTTTGCGATCTTATTTCTTGAAAAAGAAAATTGATAATACCAAACTTTAAAAAAAACTCTTTCAAATGTTCTGTAATATTCAACTTATATTGCTTACCAATATATTCTATCGGAACCTCTCCTTGCTGAAATCCATATGCTTGAATATTACTTTTCAACGCAACAACAGTTTCATCAAAAAAGGTATTTATTAAAGATTTGGCAACCGTTATAGTTGCTCGACACAAACTAGATTGGTCATAATTATGTTCTATACTCAAAAAAGAGCTATTATCCAACGTAATTTTTTGCTTCATTTGCAACGCCTCCTTAAAACTTTTTTTTTCAAGACTGCATCACTTAGTTAAAATTTGCAAGGGTATATTTGAAATGTGAATGGAGATAAGACATAAAAAAAGATTGGCTTTCGCCAATCTAAGTTTTCTTTTTCTTTGAGGTATTTTTTTGGTGCAAGAGGAGGGAGTTGAACCCACACACCTTTCGGTACTGGATCCTAAGTCCAGCGCGTCTGCCAATTCCGCCACTCTTGCATTATTTTATTTCAAAACTATTTTGGTGGTGGGCTGCCTTGGACTCGAACCAAGAACCCACAGATTAAGAGTCTGTTGCTCTGCCAATTGAGCTAGCAACCCAAAGATCAAAATATAGTTAATAATGTACCACAAATTTAAATAAAATAAAGGCCCTATTTCAAAAATGGCTTTTCTTTTGTAAGTTGGATAAATTTATCATGATATTCCATTGCTGAAGCATGATTTAATTGGTCAAGCGCTCTTATGTTACGTTTTACTGAAACAACCCAACCGATTTGATCTGCTTTAGGTTCAGCAAATTGTACTTTGATCAATCTTACCAAATCTTCTTCTGTTAACTCTTCTTTTGGCTTTTCTTCTGGTTGAGCAATCACTATAGGTTTTACAGTTTTTTCAGCTCTTACTTGTATTATTCGGTCAGCTATTTTTTGTTCAATATCTGCTTGCGGCATAACATTCTTAGCAATAAGAACTTTCTTTAATGTATCAGAACGGCTTTTCCATTGTGTATCCGGAGCTCCATACACGTTATAGACTTTATAACCATGTTTCGTTTTTTCTTCTACTCTTTCAACGGCCTTTCCATTCCAATTACTTAATACAGTTCCCAATTTCTCTAAAAGATCGTTAAATATCTCAACAAGCTTATCATTATCCAACTCTTGTAACTTGGATGCGCTAAAGACTTGTTCAACTTTGGGCGCAGCTTTAGTAGGAACTCCTGGTTGTGCTACTTCAGTTTTTACGCCAATATTTTTAGCTGGTCCACCTCTTGGAGCACCTTTTTTTGGAGCAGGCAGTGCACCTTTTTTCATTTCTTCGCCTGATGGAACTTCAGTTTGAGCCATTCCAATTGTCCCTTCTTTTAGCACAGCCGGTTTGCGCGAAGGCGCAGGTTTTCCTGTAGCTCTTTTCATTGGCTCTTCACCAGCTGGCAACGTGGACACTACTTTTTCTTCAACTTGAATAGACTTCACGTCTGGACTTCCCATTTTTGATCTCATTTTTACAAAATAATCTCGAGCTAAGTCTCGATCTATCATTGCAAGATCAAAAATATCATTAATTCTATCATTCCATGCGGATTCAACCGGCGAATTCAGCTGATCATCTAATCTTTTTATTATAGCGCCCTGATCAATTGTTGGTACAGAAATGATTCTTGGAGCTGGCATTATAACAGGAGGCATTTGGGTTGGTATTACAACAGGACGCGTTGGCACCGTTACCGCCGGTCTCGTTTGCCTCACCACTTTAGCATCAACAGATCCTGCCATTAAAAACATTAATATCATTATTTTTTTCATATACGGCCTCCTTTTTTTTGTTACCTTACATCTTATTACAAAAAAAAAGCGAGCGATTATAAAAATAATCACTCGCTTTTAATATAATTCTACTTCAGAAAGTTTATACCGTAGATAGTTCTACTTCTTTCTTCTTAGACATTGTCTCAACTTTTTCAATATATAGATCAGTAATTTTTTGTAATACTTCTTCTAATCTATTGTAAAAGTTTTCAGAAATTTTCTTATCTTTTTTAGCATCAGTAATGATGTTTTTAAAATCTTTACGAACGTTTCTGATGGTAACACGAGATTCTTCAAGTTTTTTATGAAGCATTTTTACCAACTCTTCACGGCGTTCAGAACTCATTTCAGGAAGACGCAATCTAATAATTTTGCCATCATTCACTGGAGATATTCCAACCCCTGCTGCAGCAATTGCTTTTTCAATATCAGGAATAATTGATGAATCCCATGGTTGCACCGTCAATAAACGAGCATCAGGAGCAGAAACAGTCCCAAGACCTTTTAACGGCATTGCATCTTGTCCATACACCATAACAGGAATATCTTCTATCATTGATGTATGTGCTCTACCTGTACGAATTTTTACCAATTCACGCTCAAAATGTTTGAGCGGATTTTCCATTTCAGTTTCCATTGGTTTTTGGAAACTTTTCACATCATTTTCTATTAAAATAATCTCTGACATAATAGTGCCTTTTATTACTTGCCTAATTCAAAACGGCAAAATCTTCTAATACGTACACTTTCACCAGTTTTAGCAATTAAATCTTCCAATACTTGTTTAACTGTGAACTGATCATTTTTGATAAATGGTTGTTCAAGAAGACAAATATCGCTGTAAAGTTTTTTAATTTTACCGTCAACCACTTGGTCAATAATCTTATCAGGTTTACCTGAATCTACCATTTGGGCTCTGAAGATTTCTCTTTCTTTTGCTAATAAATCTTGATCAACATTTTCAGAAGATACATACATAGCTTTATTTGCAACGATTTGTAAACAAAGATCTTGTGCAAACTGTCTTACAGCCTCTGTATTCGCAACAAAGTCAGTTTCACAGTTAATTTCAAGCAAAACACCAAGACGATCGCCTGGGTGAATGTATGCTTTGATAAGACCTTCACCAGTTTCTTTGTCAGCGCGCTTAGCAGCTACTGATGCGCCTTTTTTACGAAGCAAATCTAACGCTTGTTGGAAATCTCCACCTGTTTCTTCCAACGCTTTACGACAATCCATAAGACCAAGACCTGTATGATCTCTTAATTCTTGCAATACTTCTTTATCTATTTTCATAAAATCTTCCTATATATTGTATATATTCTTATATTTTAATTGTGCCACAAATAGGCTTTTTATCAATATGTTACATTTTTTCTGGATGACTAACCCCAAGAATATCCAAAACAAGCGCAATCGTATTTCTCAACAAACCGATCATCAGCAAACGAGCACGGCTTTTTTCAATATTTTCCAGATCAATAACCCGTACATGACTATAATACCGGTGGAATAACTGTGCAAGCTCAAGCACATAATAAGTCAGTAAGTGCGTCTGATGATTCACGGTAATATCCATCAAAAGTTGCTCAAGAAACACTATCTTTTTAAGTAAAAATGCTTCTTCTTGACCAATATGCTGCGCATCTGTAGCAGTAATATTGCTTAACTGATTTTGCTGAGCTGCTTTTGCCAAAATACTTCCCGTACGTACGTATGCATACTGCACGTAATAAACCGGATTTTCTTCTGTTTTTTTAAGTGCCAAATCAAGATCAAACTCAAGCTGCGCATCCGCTTTACGATTTAAATAAAAAAACCGAGCAACATCTTTGCCAACTGTATCAATAATATCTTGCAGCCCAACAATGGCACCTGTCCGTTTTGACATACGCACCAATGCTCCACCTTCTGATATTTTAACAAGCTGATACAAAAGTACTGAAAGAGGCAAATCGGTATAACCTAAACCATTTTTAACCGCATTAAGACGCATCACATAACTGTGATGATCGTGCCCAAGAATCATCATCAAATTATCGGCCCCACGATCAATCTTATTTTGTAAATACGCAATGTCTGCAGCAATATAGGTGTATTCACCCGTTGATTTTTGCACCACACGATCTTTATCATCACCAAATTGTGTTGTTTTAAACCACAGAGCGCCGTCTTGTTCAAAAAGCAACCCATGTTGCTGCAACACTTTTAATGCTTTGGGAATTGCATCACTTGCATGTAATGACTTTTCAGAAAACCAAACATCATATTCAATGCCATAATCTTTGAGTGTGCTTTTTATCGCCTCAAGTAAATTCTCTTTAGCATATCCGGCAAAAAAAGAGTCCGGTTTTTCAAAGAGTTTTTCTCCAAGTTCACCGTAACAATCTTGCGCAAGGTCAGCTAAATATTGCCCATGATATCCATCTTCTGGAATTACTGCATCTGTACCAGCCGCTTGCAAGCAGCGTACCTTAAATGATTCACCAAGTTTTTGTATCTGATTACCTGCGTCATTGATATAAAACTCTTTAGTAACATTATGACCTACAAAGCGAAGGACGTTACCAAGCACATCGCCTATAATTCCACCTCTACCATGACCAAAATGTAATGGCCCTGTTGGATTTGCACTCACAAATTCAAGAGAAATATTATATTTTTTTTCTAAACTATCAGGTCTAAAAAATTTCTCTTTTTGTTCATAAAGCTCCTGCGCAAGTAGCTTAAATGTCTCTGTCTTAAAGTAAATATTAATAAAACCTGGACCAGCTACTTCAACTTTTTGTATTAAAGGATGAGTAAATGAACTTGCAATCTCTGTTGCCACCTCGCGAGGAACACGTTTTAAGGCCTTAGCAAGGACAAGCGCAACATTAGTTGAAAGATTACCGAATGCCTGCTTTGATTCATCAACATTAATATGTAACCGGGAGTGATCTTGGGACAATTCGTGCCCAGCGAATAACGTCTTAATGTGTTCATTAAACGCTTTTTGAATATGGTCAATACTGTTCATTTTCGCAAACTTCCGCATTGCTCCAGCCGGGGTCCCCATCAAAAAGAAATCAAAGATGGAGTAAGCTGACGAGCACAATAAGATAATTTTAAACAATAATTTAATAGCTATAACTATAGAAATATATTTTAGCACAAATATGAATATTTCGATAGACATAAAAAAAGCGTGTCTTTTAGCCCCCCCTGAGCCAAAAACACGCTTTTTATACTTAAATTACTGAAAAAAATTAATTATAATTCTTCAAAGATCTTTTTCATCTTTTTTTCTGATGATACAACTTTTGTAGCTTCTGCAACAAACTTCTCTGCCATTTTCTTTACATCAAAATCTAAAGCTGTATCTACAGTTTTCTCCGCAACTAGTTGAACATCATTACTCGCATCAACTACCTGAATATCATCGCTGATTTGAGAGTTAGTTGTACCTTCATTGCTTTGAGTAGAATTTTCTGTAACTACACTTGTCATAAATGCTGGCAGCATTACCCTACATGTGCGTACTGCAAAAACATATCCTATAACTGCCAATGTTGCTGTAACCGCTGCAGCTTGCACCGAACCTTTTTTATACCAAGCAACAGAAGCTACTGGTTGTGTTGCTGTATCTGTCATATTGTCATTTTCAATGCCATATGCAGAGGTTGTTACAATGACAGAAAAAACCAATGCTGATGCTTTTTTATACACTATATTCATGATAAACCTTCATTTTATTAATTATATATTCCGCAAATTTATTACATAAATATAGCTTTTAACAATAAAAACACAACTACTTCTTGGCCATCTTCCTCACATACTCTTTTAAAACATTTTTATCAGCAACACCTTCATCAATCTGCTTTTCATATGCCGCATCCAATAATCGTCCCATTTGTGGTCCTGGTTGGACGATATCAAGAATATCCGCCCCTTTTAATACAGGCTCAACTTTACCTGTAGAAACACCTGCTTGTAACACTTTTTCCTTAAACAGCTCCACATCAGGAAAGTCACACGTTAAAGGTTCATGACTATTACCATTTCTGCCACGTTTATCTGCAATACACAAATCAATCAACATCAACAAATTTACATTGTGTGACAATTTATTTGCTAACCTTTTGTACGCAGGCAACTTTGCATTGCTGCTGGTAAACTGCAGCGGAGTCATGTGATATAACACCAATGATGACACAGCATTAATCAAATCAACATTATGCGTAATACGCTTTAGCATGCTGCGAGCAAACGTTTTGCTCTCTTTTTCATGACCTATACTTTTAATAACACCATTAACTTCTGTGGTAGTTGTTACTTTTCCCAAGTCATGACAAAGCGCTGCGTAACATAACACTAACTTATCAAACTCATTATTATACTTACCTATCAAGCCTACAGCAGCATCAATAGATTGCATGGTATGCTCAAATACATCCCCTTCAGGATGCCATTGCGGATTTTGCTCAATATCAACTGTAGCTGCAAGCTCTGGTAGTACATCGTGTAAACGTCCAATTTTACGTAACCACCGAATACCAAGCGATGGACGTTGTGAATGTAAAAACAGTTTTTTAAACTCCTCTTCAATTCTTTCACGTGAAATCTGCGTAATATCCATTTCTCTACACAACTGATTCAATGCATCATCAGGGTACATCTCAAAACGCCCAATAAACTGCATCACTCGATAAAAACGCAATGGATCTTGAACAAAAAAACGTGCATCGGGTGTTCGCAATATTTTCTCTTTGATATCACGCATTCCATTACACGGATCAATGAACTGATCTGTCATTATATCAAATGACATAGCATTCATTGTCAGATCCCTACGACGTGCAGCAGCCTCAACTGACATAAATGGATCAATCACTACCGTTGGCTTGCGCCCTGGGCTATCTGCACGGGGCAGAGACCAATCAACATCAAGACCATGAATACGAAAAACACCAAATGCTTTCCCCACCAAACTCACAGGGCCAAATTCTTTAAGCAGCTCTTCAAGCTGTTGTTCCAATAGCCCATATACTTCTATGTCCACGTCTTTAACAGGACGGCCCATTACCATATCACGTACTGCACCGCCAACTAAAAGTGCACGTCCTTTGTTCTGAGCAATTGCTGCAACAATTGCATATACTTTTTCATACTGTTGACCGACTAATTTCATCTTTATCTCCTGATTTCATCCTACTGTTCTTTGAATTAGTACAACATTTTTTGTATGCTATCCTACTACGCCAAGGCTTCATATGACAGGCACGCATATAAAAGGATAACTAATGAATAAAATAGTGTATATAATGCTTTTTTCTACCTTCACTTCTCCAATCATTGCCTCATCAGATAAACAATCACCCTTTGCAAAAATAACTTCATTTTTAAACAACTATAAACTTGAGAAAATTGATCAGCGCGAACTATCCGCAACATCTATTAATAATGTCACTATCAATAATATTAATGGACCAGTTACTATTACAACATGGAAAAAAAATTCAATACTCCTTAAAACAACAAAACGTGCAAAAAAAGAAGAAGATTTACAACAGATTAAAGTTGTTCTTGATGCAAGTCAGAACAATCATCTTGCAATTACCACAAAACATATTAATCCAAAATTAAACGGGTTAGTTGAATATGAACTCATTATTCCCGCATCTCTTGATATTACGCTTAATATACTAGAACATGGTGATGCTTCTATAAAAAATGTTCATGGAGCTATTACTATTGTTACCAATGATAATATTACTCTCATCAACAGCAAAAAGCCGGTATCAGCTCGCACCCTTAAAAAGGGAAACATTCAAATTACAAATGCCATGGGACCTGTGAATGTGCATACGCATCAAGGCAATATCAATGCAGGAAATATCACACACAGCTTTAACGCATATTCGACATCTGGAAAAGTAACCGTTGCATATAAAAAACTTCCTTCAACAAGTGCTATTGATTTAAAAACAACGTCTGGAAATATCACACTCGCTCTACCAACTAATACCAATGCCGAAATCCGTGGACATACAACTCATGGCACACTCCTTTCTGACCATGTTATTACCCTCAAACCGTATGCAACACAACTCAATAGCTTTGCATGGAATAAATTTAAAAAAGAAGTAGATGGAACCATTGGATCTGGCGAGGCAACAATTGCATTACACACCATTAAGGGCAATGTAAAAATCACTGAAGTCAAAACAACCTAAACTTGGTATAATACATAAAACATCACTATAAAAAACCAAAGGAAATTCTATGAAAGCATTCGTATTATTATTCACTGCCCTCATCTGCTTTACAGTACTCCATTGCACTTGTTCAGCTAAAGAGCTGCAAATTGGTAATAGAGCTCCCAATTTTTCATTAGTTAACCAAGATGGTGAAACCGTAACTCTTGATAATTTTAAAGGTGAAAAAATAGCACTTTATTTTTACCCAAAAGATAATACCCCGGGATGTTCAGAGCAAGCGTGCAGCTTACGTGATGATTATGCAACCTTAACAGATGCTGGTATTACCGTTCTTGGTTTGAGTAAAGGGTCAGTCAAAAGCAAACAAAAATTTATTGCAAAAAAGCATCTTCCCTTTACACTCCTCGTTGCAACAAAACAAACGTTCAAAGATTATGGTGTTAACAAAGGATGGTGGTGGTGGCTATTCGGCCTTCCTAAACGTTGGACTTTTTTAGTTAATGAATATGGTTTGATTGTGGGAATTATTAAACAAGTTGATACAAAAGATCACGCGCAACAAATATTAGATACATTTAATGCGGTTAAATAAAACAATATTATTGCTAGCATTTTTTACCATAAGCCTTGGAAAACAAACGCCAAGGCTTATCTCCTTTACAAACACAAAAGTCGACGCTTCCACCAAAGAAATAACAATCAGCTTTACCATTCCAAAAAAAGATTTTATCTACAAAGATTTTATTACCTGCTCAATCGACAATCCAAACATCACCCTATCGCCATGGAAAGCAAATAAACTTACTGTTGCCCATTATGATTCATCATTTAAAGAAGCAAAACAAATTTTTAATGAAGATTTTATAATCAGTTTGTACGCAACCACAAAAAATAAAAGTGCTCACTCAGCATACCTCTATTGCAGCTACTATCGTCACGCAGACAAAAAAATAAATCATTTACAGTTTCCTCTAGCTTTCACTGCAGCACCATCACAGATCAATGAAATGATCGATGCCATAACAACAATCGACGAATATGAACCAATACAAAAAACACGCAAAATAACAATCATCGAACATTATAGCTTTATGACTTTCCACATGATACGCCTTATTATAAGATCTCTGCGCAATGATCATAAAAGATATTTTGCACTCTTACTGTTTATTTTGAGTGTACTAATAGCTTTTTTCTATTTCTTTAAAGAAGATCTACAAAAACAGATTAAAATAAAGGAATGGCTTGAAATTATTATATCGCTCTGTGCAATAACAATCATGGCATACGTATTGATGTACATATACGCAATCAGCACACCATTGATCACACTAATCATGGCATGCGTCTGCACACTATTTTCTGGGTTGTTTTATATAAAAAAAAGCACGAAGGTTCAATCAAAAAACCTTCGCGCTTTATGTACTTTTCTTGGAATATTGTGTATCAGCAGCACATTGCTATTATCTTTTAAGACACTGCAATACGCTGACACACAATTTAATCTGTTCTAATTATCGCTGTTTTTTAAACTCATCATGACGACCACAGCTTTTCTTTTCATCTTGATGTCGACGCTTTTCTTCACACAACAAACGATACATAGTATCAATCACACGATCAAGCGTAGCATAAAAATCCATGCCTTCATGCTCATATGATGAATTCAAATTATAGTCAGCACTTTTGACATGCAGTTCAACACGATGATGACGGTGAACACGACTTGGTTCAAGATAAAGGTCAATAAAAACTGGTCCACGATCATCTTGTAAAAACTCAATGATACGTTCAAGTTGACCATTTGCGTACTCTTCCATCACGTCAGAATGATCCATGTTACGAAAAACAATACGTTTATTCATTGTATGCCCTTTTTTACATACAATAAAACATATTACCTTGCGCGCACAATAAATTTAACAGGTACACCACGTAAATCATATTCTTGTCGCAAAACTTTCTCGAAATACGCAAGTTGCGAACTACCAAACCATGTTGGTTGATTTACGTGCATTACAATCGTAATTGGAGCTGTGTTTATCTGATGAGCAGAATGAAACATTAATAAATTTTTATTATGATACAACGGACGTCGCACTGATGCTTCTTTAAACAGTTGCGTCAGCTCATTTTGATTGAATTTGCGCGAATAACGGTCCCATACCTCTTTTACTGCAGGCAAAATCCTGCCAACATTTTTTCCTGTTTTACAAGAAATATTAATCGTTATCACCTTCTTTAAAAAGAAATCATATTCAGACAAGGCATGATCAAAGCGAACTTTAGTTCCTTCATCAACAAGATCATATTTATTAAATAGAATAATAAGCGCTTTATATTGGCTTTCAAATGCATAAAACGCAAGTTTTAATTCCTGATCAACAACTGATTCTGCACTTGCATCAATAAGCAACAACACAATGTCAGAATTTTTTAATGCTTGCATTGTGCTCTGCACCATCATACCTTCAAGCGGCTCGGTAACAGAACGCATTCTACGCACACCAGGAGTATCAGAAAGTTGAATATCTTCTTGATAAAACATAACGCGCTCAGCAAGCGCTTCACGAGTTGTTCCTGCTTCAGGAGACACAATTGCGCGATCTTTATCAAGCAACAAATTCATTAATGATGATTTACCAACATTAGGTTTACCTAATAACATAATCTTATATGCAGGCTCTTCAACTTCAACCATTAAAGGTGCTGGTAAATGTGCAACAATCAGCTCTAGAAGATCAACAATGTTTTTCCCATGGGCAGCAGAGATAAAGCAACTTTTTGGAAAACCAAGACCTTCAAATTCATACATGTTTTCCGCTGCATCCTTAACGTCAATTTTGTTAACAACTAAAAACACAGTTTTACCGTGTTTATGCAACAACTGCGCAATTTCACGATCTTCAGTCACCAAACCTGCTTTACCATCAACAACAAACAAAATAATGTCTGCTGATTCAATCATTGATAAAGCAATAGCTCGCGATTGGCTTAAAATAGGATCTTGTGTTTTTCGCAAACTGATACCACCAGTATCAATAAGCTCAAAACTTCTCCCTTGCCATGCAATAGTATCTCTTAAAAAGTCACGCGTTACACCTTCAAGGTCTAATGCAATAGCTTTTACATTTTCAGACAAACGATTAAATAGTGTAGATTTGCCAACGTTGGTACGCCCAACAACGACAACTTGAGGAAGTTTAATTTTTTTCATTGATTTTCACGTATTTCGGTAACAGTTCCCGGAAAATGACGCATTAACATAGCTGCAGTTTTCCATCTGTTTTCATCAGACACATCAACGCGTGGTTCATTTTTATTCACTGATGTAACTGTTGTTTTTTGATTGTTGTAACGGGTAGTACCACGAAATCCACCATCGCTTGAGCTCGTGCGGACTGAAGTTGCTGAAGATGGAGTAAACTGTTTCGCTGCTGGTTTTGCAACAACAGTTTCTTCACTTTTAAATTTTTTAGTTTGAACTTCTACTTTAGATGATGTTCCAGTAAATTGCAGATCAAGCACTACATTCACTGAAAAAAGTTCTTTTAATAATGGCTGCCACAATGATTGTGTACTATTTAACCACTCTTTAAAAAGAACAAAATCTTTTGATAACTCAATAGATAAACGGTTCGTATCGGCAACATATTCAATAAAACGAGCTTGTTTAAAAACAGAATGCACCAGATGCTCATTTAAAGACGCAACTTTTGTAACAAACGTTAACCATTTTTGATCATAACCAATTGCTTCATCCTCTTCTTCGCTATCATCGCCCTCTTCTTCATCTTCGAACTCATCATCAAGCTCTTGCCCATCAGAAGAAGGAATAGCTAAAGCACATGGGGCAGAGCCATCACCATTATCATTCTTTTTACTGTCTTTAGCACACAAGCTCAACAAAATCATCTCCAAAAAGATATGCTGCATTGTTGTTTTAAGGAAAAGTTCTTCATGTGTATATAATGATTCAATCATGCGATGAATATCATGTAACGAGCACCAACGCGCACTCGCTTCTAACAACGCAACCGATACAATCAGTTCATGTGGTTGTACGTCATATTTAATCCACAATAAAGCGCGTAACAACACAACCATGCGCTGCCAAATAAATTCTGCTTTATGTTTATCAATATTCAATGAATGCAACAACTGGACTAAAACTTTAGCTTCACCTTGCATCGTTAATTGAATAAGATTCATAACTTGCTGATCATCAATATGACCAAGCAATGCAAGTACCGCCTCTTTATTAACTATGGAGTTTGAAAATCTAATCTGTTCTAATAAGTTCAATGCATCACGAGCAGATCCTTCAGTATGTCGAACAATAAGATCAAGAGCTTGCTCTGTATGTGCAATTTTTTCTTGTTTACAAATGAACATCAAATGGTTTTTCAATGTCTCATGAGGAATTGGTGTGAAAAACAGTTGAAAACAACGAGATCTCACCGTATCAATAATTTTATGAGGATTTGTTGTTGCTAAAATAAATAGCGCTGTTGCCGGTGGCTCTTCTAAAATTTTTAATGCAGCATTAAATGCCGCTTTGCTCAACATGTGCGCTTCATCAATAAGATACACACGCTTACGCCCCATAATTGGAAGCAATGAAGATGATTCAATCACCGCACGAATATTATCAACACCAGTATGAGAAGCTGCATCAATTTCAACAAAATCAGGATGATTTCCTTCTTTCATTGCAACACATGATTCACATACCAAACAAGGAATAGAATGTTTTTTAGGATCTTTTTGGAATAACGGCAAATTATGACAATTAACCGCTGCCGCAAAAACACGTGCTGTTGAGGTTTTACCACAACCACGTTGTCCGGCACATAAATAAACAGGAAAATAATGACCAAGATAAAGACTATTTTTAAGAATACGAACGGCAAGATCTTGACCAACAATATGATCGAAATCTTGTGATCGCCATTTTCGACTTAAATTTAATACAACAGAGCTCATTCGGTCTTTACCTACAACAACATAAATTTTTAGAACTGATCCACCCAGAACAAAACTATGGTGGACGCTATATGAAAATGGGAAAGTATCTACAAGAAACTGAATACACCTGCTGCTTCTTTTCAGACCTGACAGATTATGCACTCTATCTCTTTATCTACTTTCCCATATTTTATTATCCAAATAATTTATTAAAAATTACTTGGTACATATCTTATTTAAATTTCAAACCGCAACGTAACCAGACAAAGCTGTGCTACAACAAAAGCTGGTGGAGAGAGAGGGATTCGAACCCTCGATGCCCCTTTCGAAACATACATGATTTCCAATCATGCTCCTTCAACCACTCAGACATCTCTCCGGATGAGAAATTATTCTTGTGCATCCAACTGTTGTAATGCAATTTCAACATCACTTGGAGCGTCTACAGCTGCCTGCTCCTTAGTGCCTTTTTTGGTAATTTGAGCTTCGCTCGCACTTTTTGCGCTTTGAGCTGCTTTTTCTTTACCACGAGCAACTGCATCAGCAAGGTAACCTAAAACCAAACCAATTGATTGCGGAGAATCATCGTTAGCAGGAATTACATAATCAACTAATGAAGGATCTGAGTTTGTATCAACAATACCAACTACAGGAACGCCCATTAAAACTGCTTCTTTAACTGCTGATTGTTCTTTAGTTACATCAACAATAACAATCGCGCTGATTGGTAATGCTAACTTTCTAATGCCACCAACTGTTTTTTCAAGTTTGTCCGCTGTTTTTCTGTATAGATTAAGTTCTTTTTTAGTGTAGAAAGGGTTGCTTTCAGATTTTGCCAAAATATCTTCATAATGAAGTAATCTTGTTAAAGATTTTTTAACTTGGCTAAAGTTAAGCAATGTTCCACCCAACCATCTGTGATTCACATAAGGCTGAGTTAATCTACGACCAACGTTTTCAATAATGTCTGCTGCAGCTTTTTTAGTGCCAACCCATAAAACAGTTCCACCTTCAGCAGCTACTGACTCTAAGAATTTCTCTGATTTGTCCAACTGGAAAGCAGTTTTGGAAACATCAATCAAATGCACCTTATTTTTGTAGCCCCAAATATATTGCTCCATTTTAGGACACCAACGTGATTTTTGATGACCAAAATGAACGCCTGCTTTTACCAATTCTCCGAACAATCCTTTAAAATCTCTCATCCAAACATCCTTTATACTTTTATTTCATTCATAGAAAGTGTAACAAAACAAGAAAAAAATGCAATAAATTTAACCCCAACTTCTATCCCACTTCAACCAAGAAACCTATTAAGAGCAACAAAAGCCTAGTTTATTTTACTTTTCTTCAGCTCCAATAACCTCATTTTTACTAATTGCCTGTTCAAAGCGTCGCCCTAACAAAAAGGTTACCCCAAACCACAATCCAATTGTCATGGCAAAGAAAAAAGAGTGCACTGGCAACACAAATGTCTCGCCCATTGTTGAAGCAAAAACATTAAACATAGAACCTGCTGTTTTGGCAAATTTACTACCAAAGGCATCAATCCATGATTTTGACTTAAACTTAATCTCTTTAATTGTCGGAAGATACAAGCTCTCTCTAACAGGAGCAAGAAATGCGTAATTTAATGCAGTAAACACCACCAATGCATTTCGTAATGCTTCCGGGGAAGTTTCAAAAATAATATAAAATAAAGTAGCTCCCATAGATAACGGAATCAGCATTAAGCAAATACGTGTCCCAAGACGGGCAAGCAATGTCTGTGTACCAACAAGTGAAATAACTAACCCAACAAAATGAGCTTTAAATGCTATTTCAAACAACACTCTGGAAACATCAGAAATAGAACCTGCACCCGCTTCCGCAACCCCTAAGCGTAAATAACTCAACACGGTTGAAATAATCTCATAAAAAAAGACCATTCCAAAAATACCAAGCACATACGGATATCTAATAAACATCTCAAGACCAGCAAACATACTTGGCTTGGGAACATTAGTTTTTTCCTCTGCTTCAAGCTTGTAAGCTGCTTCGTATCCATGCATCATATGAGCCGGAACCTTTTTTATAAAAAGCAAAGTAGCAATGGGAACTAATGCCAAAAACAGCGTGGAAACAACTAAAATTAATTGATGCGCTTCAACATGCGTTAAATACGGATTGACTAATTGAGCACTCAGTCCAAAAATATACCAAGCTAATGCTGCAGCAACCATGCCACCAAACTTTGAGCCTGCTACCATATAACCATAATTCTTTTTTGCCTCAGCGGGGCTACTTACAGAGTTAGCCAACGCCCAAAAAACACTCACCACAAACGGCGAATACCCTTCAACAAAAAAGTAGAAGAACCAACCAAACAATCGGGTTGGACGCGCATCGGTATTAAGAATTCCAATTGTTGGATGTCCAATATAATACGCAAAAATTAAGTTCGCTATTCCAAACAACACACTATAAAAAATCAACAACTGATACCGACGAATTTTATCAACAAGACGTGAATAGAAAAAAATTGCTGGAACAAGCATCAACATAGAAATAACTTTTACCCACGGTATGTACTCTTTCCCAACAGTCCCCAAAAAAATCGAGCTCTTAAGATCACGAGTTACGGTATACGCTCCAACAACAAGAAAATAAAGAAGCGACAAAAAGAAAAGTTTTGCACGCTCTTGTGGTTCAATATCAAACAGCCCACGCACCACCTGTTTAACCTTAGATACCATATTATTATAACCAAAGCCTTTCTGTTGAATCTTACGATGTTTTTGAATCAAAAAGCGTCTTCTAAATGTTTTCTTAGAAGACGCTTTTATTATTTACTCAATAATGAACCTTATTAACAAACGATACGTTTTTCTTTAATTGCTTTATCATATGTTGCAGCAACATAAATCGCAACTAAAAGCCAAACACCTACAAGGCCAAATGAAATCGCTGAGCTCACAAACAAGAATTTTGTAACCCCATTAAGCGCGCCATGCTGAGCAACCAATGGTGCACGGAATGTATTGATATATGCTCCGCTGCCTTTTGAAAAGCGTCCACCGAACATTTCAATCCATGCTTGCGCTTTATAACGAGTATCTTTTGAAGTTGGAATATAAAGCTGTTTTAATGTTGGTTGGTTCAATGCATAGTTTACCGCCTTTGAGAACACCATAATCCAGAAACCAATCAACAATGATTGTGGATTAAAGTAAATCATAACAACTGCTGATATTGTCAACACAGGAAGCATTAACAATGAAGCTCTCATGCCCAAAATGCGTTGAATACTATTAATACCGAACAATACACACAATGTTGAAACAACACCAGTCATTGTTGCGTAAGATGCCAAGTACGCTCCAACTTCAGCTTCATTAGTGAATGCTGTTGAAACGCTCATTTTGAAATGGAAATCAAGTACCGTTACAATCACTTCAAAAATAGTAATAATAAGGAAAATACCAAGTAGGTAACCTTTAGTAACAAGAAGTTTTAACCCTTCAAAGAACCCTGGTTCGCCTTCAACTTCAGCTTCACCTGTTGCATGGTACCCTTTAAGTTGTGATGCTGGAGTTACTTTCATAAACACCCAGAACATAACACCTACTACAAAAAGAAGACCTGAAACAATACCCACAACTGGAGCACTGTTAGCAAAACCTAACGCTTTTGCGTTCAGGAATCTTGGTCCAATCATGTTACCTACTTGTCCGAATAATGCTACAAGAGGAAAACCTCTTTTTGCAGATTCAGGAGAAGTGATATCAGTAACAATCGCCCAGAAAAGAGCAACCATCAATGAACCAAAACTTTCAACCCAAACATACCATACCCAACCAAGGATACGTGTAGGGCTTTTAACCGTGTTTGCAAGACCAAGTGAAGAATCAGAGAAACAGAAGAACATAATCAATGCGATTACGCCATAAAGAGCTGTTAAGAAGTAAAAAACTTTGTGACGCGGAAATGTGTCAACAAGTTTACTGTAAAGAATTACTATAGGAAAGATAACTACTAATGAAAGAACTTTCGCCCAAGGTTGCCATTCCATACCAATCATAGCATTAAAAATACTATCTTTCATTGGACGTAATGCCCAATAGATACCGATGATTCCACAGAAAATAAGCGCCAGAATTCCAAACTTCTGCAGCTCTTCTCTGCTTTCAAAATTTCCCCAAAGCGTTGTAGCCAGACGTTTCAACATCAGAGCAATCCTTCCGAATAAAAATAATATTATTTACCATAAAGACCTACATTACACCATAAATTTAGCAGAGGATTAATGATTTGTAAAAATTATATTACGTAATTTCGTAAAAAGTGGTTTTTTTTAACCGAGATCTCATGAGTGATTCTTGTCTTGCGTGTTCCCATAGTTTATCAGCGATCATTTCTGAGTGAATAAAATTAAGCAGCTTTGAACGAGATGCCAACTTTTTTAAACAGAATGCTAGCGTTTCTTTTACATCATCACTGAACGCATCATCGTCACTTTCACCAGGCACATTGTCATCATAAATTAAACCATAATAATAAGGCATATCGCCGTCTTTTTCCTTTATATCATAACGCGCTCCGTGATACAAAATGAAATGCTTAACAAGATCCACTGTAGCATCTGGGTGAACTATTAAATGATGCAAAGGAGTACACCCATAACGATCTCGCTCATTGAACCAACTAGATCGGACACGATACCCAAGCAATGCTTGATGATCAAGCCGCTCTGCCGTAACAAGACGGTATAAATGTGTCTGCTCTACGGGAAACAGCACTTTCTGAAGCTTTCGAGCGTTAAAGTGGGTACCTATGAGCTTTCCCGGCGCCGTGGCAGACCGCGGACGTGACTTGGTTAACTCCATACCAAAACTACTCCCAACAATCATTAACCCCCACCCAAACAACAATTTTTTAATCATGCTATATGTATCCATAAACCCTCTCCAATTGATATTTTCACCAGTCTTTTTTTTTAAGAAATCTTATCTCAAAACCTACCAAATGCAAAAATCATATTTTGTAAAACTCTTCAGCGTCATTTACTATTAGACAAATTGTTTTTGATTGACAAAAAATGGCAATAATTTACTCTAAAAAGGAGTAGTTTTACCTTAATATAAAGAAAAACTGGAAGTACTATGCAAAAAGAAAAAATTAAAAAAACAAAACATCAGCTACCAGAGCGTAATATGGGCACATTGCCTCTTTTACCTCTTAAAAACGTAGCGATGCTCCCAAAAAGCATTATTCCGGTAATTGTTGGTCGAGATATATCCATAAAAGCCGTAGAGCATGCATTAAAAACTGACAGAATGCTCTTTATCTCTGCCCAAAAAAATGCTTCTACAGAAAACCCAACCAAAAATGACGTATTTGCCTATGGCACACGCTCAACCATATTAGAAGTTAAATGTACGCCCAATGGGCCATTAAGAATACTTGCTGAAGGCCTTTGTAGAGCAAAAGTAACCAGCTTTGTAGAACATGAAGATGGTTTTATCCAAGCTATATACGAAGATGTTGTAACTCCAAGCAGTGAACTCACTGTTGAACTGGAAGCAACCTGGCGCAAAACAGCACATCTATATACTACCTATTCATCATTAACAGACAAAGATCCGTCTAGCCTTGTTGCTAATGTTAAGACCACGCAAGATATGGACTACATGGCTGATACCATTGCTATCCATATTGATAACTTAGCACTTGAAGACAGACAAGCTATTCTTGAGCTGCCCGATCTTCAACCTCGACTCTTTAAACTCTGCTCTTTCTTAGAAAGAGAAATTGATATCCTACAAACAGAACAACGTATTCGTGGGCAAATTCAAAATCAAGTTGATAAAAACCAACGTGAATACTACCTCCACGAACAGATGAAGGCTATTCAAAAAGAGCTTGGCCGCGAAGATCAGTCAGAAGAAATCTCTGCTATTCGTCAAAAAATTAAAAGTGCAGGACTTTCTAAAGAAGCAAAACAAAAAGTTGAAAGTGAACTAAAACGTCTTGAACAGATGCCTCCACTTTCATCAGAAGCAGCTGTGGGTAGAAATTACATTGATTGGATTGTATCGTTGCCATGGAAAGATGTCAGCAAAGATACCATCAACATTACCCAAGCTGAAAACATTTTAGATAAAAATCATGCTGGACTCAAAAAGGCAAAAGATCGCATTATTGAGTTCATTGCTGCAAAAAAATTCTCCAAAAACTTGTACCGTTCACCGGTAATTTGTCTTGTTGGTCCTCCAGGTGTTGGTAAAACATCTTTAGCAAAATCTATTGCTGAAAGCATGGGACGCGAATTTATCCGCATATCTCTTGGCGGTGTCCGAGATGAAGCTGAAATTCGTGGGCATAGACGTACCTACATCGGTGCGTTACCAGGAAAAATTATTCAAGCAATGAAAAAGGCAAATGTACTCAACCCAGTTATTTTGCTTGATGAAATTGATAAAATGTCACGCGATATGCATGGTGACCCTGCAGCAGCGTTACTTGAAGTTCTTGATCCAGAACAAAACAAAAACTTTATCGATCACTTCCTTGATACAGGATACGATCTATCTCAAGTTATGTTCATTGCAACAGCAAACATGATGGATCAGATTCCTTATGCTCTCTATGATCGTCTTGAAACTGTATACCTTTCTGGTTACTCAGATCAGGAAAAACTTGCGATTATCAAAGAGTTCCTTATTCCAAAGAACTTAAAAGAATATAATCTTACAAAAAAACAGTTCACTATTTCTGATGAACTTTTGTTAAAGATCATTGATGAATACACTAAAGAAGCTGGTGTTCGTCAACTTGAACGCATCATTGCAAAATTAATGCGTAAAACAATTCAGCTTGTTCTTAAGAATGAAAAACTTAAATCTTACACCATAACCCAACCTGTTGTGCTTGAATGGCTTGGAAACTCAACACACAAAAAAACAAGCATGAGTCAAAAAGCAGAACGTATTGGTCTTGCAACCGGTTTGGCATGGACAGAAATTGGTGGTGATGTTTTAGAAATTGAAACATCAGTGCTCACCGGCAAAGGCGGACTAACACTCACTGGCCAACTTGGTGAAGTGATGCAAGAATCTGCTCAAGCAGCAATGAGTTACATCAGATCACGCGCAAAAGATTTGGGATTAAAACCAAACTTTTACTCAGCAAATGATATCCATTTACATATCCCTGAAGGAGCAACTCCAAAAGACGGTCCTTCTGCTGGTATTACCATTTGCACTGCGTTAGTTTCTGTATTAACAAACAATCCAACAAAACCTAACCTTGCAATGACGGGTGAAATAACACTCCAAGGCCGTGTTCTTGCCATTGGTGGTTTAAAAGAAAAACTTCTTGCAGCAAAACAACATGGTTGCGTGACCGTGATTATACCGCAAGAAAATGCTGATGATATTCAAGACATTAAAAAAGAGATGTCTCTTGATGATCTAACGATCCACTTTGTCAGCAACATGGATGAAATTTTAAAACTTGCTTTTGTCAGAAACCCTTTTGATAAACCTGCGCGCAAAACTGCAAGCGAAGTTGAAAAAAAGAGCGTAGACAAAAAAAAGCCTATGAAAAAGAAACGTATAACTAAAAAGTAAAACCCTGCGCTCGCCCTGAACTTGTTGAAGGGTATCTTTGAGCGCATAGAAAAGTAAATTATAAACATCATTAAAACGGAGTTCACAATGAACAACAAATATTTAGCTTCTTTGCTTTGCATCACAGTACTTACATTCGCTCCTGCATGTATAAAACGCCAAGAAAAAGCTTCTAAAGAAGATATCAATACAATGATTGAATTGGAAACTGAAGTTTATGAAATGGAAGAAACAACCGAAGATCAACAATCGATCGTTAAGTTTTAAGCCGTTCGTGCTGAGCTTGTTTAACCCCATCTTTAGTTCCTTTCGATGGGGACCCCGATTGAAATGAAATGAAAATTGGGGCAAAAGCATATAATTTGAATATATAAAGCCGCCTTAAAAAGCGGCTTTTTTTTATGCTCATACTATACCATTGCAAAAAATCCACCCCATACTTTAGACTACACATAGGGATGTATAAAAAAAGGGGATAAAAACATGAAGAAAAATATACTAATCATATTCTGTTTTTTGGGACTCTCATTATTTCCCGGCTGTCGAAAAAAAAGCAAATCAGAAAAACAGTTCGAAAAAGCTACTAAAGCTCGAATGATCCGTAACCAGTAACATATACCATCATCTTTTCAATCGTTTGATCAATCGTAAGCATTGAAGTATCAATAATAATTGCGTTTTGAGGAATAATAAGCGGGGCAATGACGCGATTTTTATCACGTTCATCCCGCTCTGTTATTAATCTGACCGCTTCATCAGAAGAAATATAATTATTATATCTCTCTTGGTCTTTACGCCAACGTTCTGCACGCACTGCAACTGATGCCGTTATAAAAAACTTATACTCCGCATTCGGAAACACAACCGATCCAACATCGCGGCCATCAACAACAACATTATAATCATTCGCTATTTTGTGTTGTAACGATGTCACTGCCTTACGCACATCTTTATTAACGCTCACAATGGATGTAATATTATCAACAAATTTATCTTTTAAATAACTGGTGATATCTTCATGATCAAAAAAGATACGCTCATGGCAGAGCTCATCATAACTGTATTGTAATCTGTGTGCATCAATGCATTCAGCAAGATCTTGCATGCGTACTGATGCCAATGTTTCTGGCGTATATCCATATCGATCAACTAATATATATGCAATTGCCCGGTAAATAAGCCCCGAACATAGATAATAATAGTTTAATTTGTTTGCTAACATTCTACTGAGGGTTGATTTACCACTTGCTACTGGGCCGTCAATAGTGACTATCATGCGTTACCTTTCATTGCTATATCAACACCAATCAACTCAATATTCACACGATCTTGCCAATGATTTTCTGATACACGCGCAGCCAAAATAAATGTTTGTTCATACTGCTCATTCAACAATGCAAACAGTTCTGGGCGATTAAAAAATATAACTGGCTTAATCACACCATCAGCAAACATAAAACATTTTACGTGTGCATCCTTAAGCAACTGTGGTTTTTGTACCTGCGCCACATTGTTAACATAAAAAATAGGTTGATCATTGCTGTTACCAAATGGTTCAAGATGTTCAAGATCATCAATAAATTTTTTTGTTAATTCAGACAGTTCTACTTGCGCATCAACTTTTATTTTAGGCTGCAAATCAAACGGCGTTAATTGCTCAGCAACTAGCGCTTCTAATCTCATTTTCAGTTCAGGTAAATTTTCAACTTTTAAAGATAAACCAGCTGCAACTGAATGCCCACCAAATTGTATTAATAAATCGGAAGATGCAGTCAACGCATCAAACATATTAAACTCTTGAATTGATCTGCATGAACCTTTTGCAAGCCCATCTGATGTTAAATGAAACAATAACGTTGGCTTACCATATGCAGAAACAAAACGTGATGCAACCAAACCAATAACACCTGCAGGCCACTTTTTACTTGCGGCAATAATTACATTCTCTTTTTCAAGATCAATATGTTTTAATCTAATCTGCTCTTCTATCTCTTCAACAATCGATTTTTCTATTGCTTTACGCGCTTCATTCATTTCCAACAATACACGCGCAACAGTTTCAGCATTTGCAACATCCGTGCCAATTAAAAATTTAACCGCTTGGCGTGGATCTTCTAATCTACCAAGCGCGTTGATTTGTGGGGTAATAGAAAAACCAATATCAGTAGAAGAAAGTTTTGGCTTGGTAACTTTACTATTCGCTTTTAACAGTTTAAAAGATAAACTCTCAATTTTATTAATATAATTAAGACCATGACGAACCCAAAATCTATTTTCACCAATCAATGGCACCACATCGGCAACCGTTCCCAAAAGTAACAGTTCGTATGCTTTGGGTGGTAACTGCAGTCCCTTTTTTTCATACAATAAAGAAAGTATTTTAAATGTAACACCAACACCAGCGAGTGTTTTATATGGATATCCACAATCTATCTGATTAGGATTAACAATTGCGTACGCATCAGGAACTTCAGCGTGAGGTCTATGATGATCGGTAATAATAAGATCAATACCCAACTCTTTTGCACGCTTTGCTTGTTCAATTGCAGTGATACCATTATCAACGGTAATAATTACTGAATAATCATTTTGTGCAGCACGCTCAACTATTTTTGTAGATAGCCCATATCCATCTTTAACACGATTCGGTAAAAAATAGTTTATCTTTGCACCAAGCGGCAACAAACAGATCATCATTAATGATGATGAGGTAATACCATCAACATCATAATCACCAAATACCAGCATCTGCTCTTGCTTTTCCATAGCCAGCAAAATTCTATCAACAGCTTTTTCTGCATCTTTAAGTAGTCTAGGATCTGCTACGCTATCTTCAAATCTACTAAACAAAAAAGATTCTATATCGGCTTCATCAGTAAATCCGCGACCATAAAGAACTTGAGCAACTGCAAATGATAAATTGTATCGAGCTGCAATCACTGCAACTTTTTGCTGGTCTACTGCAGAGATTTTCCAAATGTATTTTTTGCCAGAAATGATCTGATTATTCATAATAACTTTATAAAAATGTTTTATTGCAATATATATACTCAGATTAATACATATTTTACACAACAACAAATCATAGACATTAAAAAAGCCAATTTTTCAACTGGCTTTTAAACATTCATCACAACAATATAACAACAGGTAAAAACTTTCTTTTTTAACCTTTATCTGCAATACATTTCTCTAATCCTTGTTGATCATAAGCATTTGCCTTA
>CAZWTF010000005.1:60502-110731 GCA_964636815.1 uncultured Pseudomonadota bacterium | reverse complement strand
TGAAACAATATCGCGTGAAAAAGATCCACAATGGTCAGCATTGCTTGAAAAATTTGAAACTCAATATAAAAAACATTCAAGTTCATCACAGTTGCCATATTATTTGGGTTATAAAGTACAGATTTTATTGGCAGAAGATAAGAGAGATGAAGCGCTTGCTACGCTTGATACAATGATTTCTGGATTGTCTGGAACACCATTGATTGCATTGTATGAAATGGAGCGTGCATTAATTCAGCTGGATGTTACTGATTCACAATTAAATGAAGTTGGTTTAGAAACATTAAAATCATTAGCACAAGATCAAAGTAATATGTATCGTGATAGCGCACAATATTATTTAGGGCGTTATTATTGGGCGAATGATCAAGTGGTTGAAGCTCGTGCTATATGGCAACAACTTGTTGATGAGCAACGTGATGAAAAAATGGCGCCATCTCCTTGGGTTGAACAAGTACAACAGCAACTGGCATTAACAATAGTATAATTTAATTTGATTTTTGTATTTTCGCGCTCGTCCTGAACTTGTTGAAGGATATCTTCGAGCGCTCGAGGAATATACTTCGACAGGCTCAGGACGAGCGCACTGGAAAAATTCAAGACAAAGAAAGAAAAAACTACATGAAAAACAACACGGTGCGCGTTCGCTTTGCACCATCACCAACAGGGCATTTGCACATTGGTGGGCTGCGAACAGCATTATTTAATTGGCTTTTTGCGCGTCATCATGGTGGCGCGTTTTTACTTCGAATAGAAGATACAGATTTTGAGCGTTCAACGCAGGAATATCGTGATTCAATTTTGCATTCATTTGCATGGACACAATTGGAACATGATGAAGAGATTATAACGCAAAGTGAACGTTTTGATGAGTATCATAAAATTGCTCAACAACTGATAGATGCAAAAAAAGCGTATCGTTGTTTTTGTTCACCAGAAGACCTTACAGCACGGTATCAACACGAAACAGGCGGTGATTTTTTTGTTACATACGATGGTTATTGCCGTGATCGTGCAATGCAACCAGGTGATGAAGAAAAACAGCACGTTGTCCGCTTTAAACTTCCTGTAGATTGTACGGAAATAACTTTTCAAGATTTAATTAAAGGTCCCATTACCATCAGCTTAGAAAATATGGATGATTTTATTATCGTTCGTTCTGGTGGTTTTCCAATGTATAATTTTGCAGTGGTTGTTGATGATGCGTTTATGAACATTACTCACATTATTCGCGGTGAAGAACATATTGTTAATACACCAAAGCAGATTTTACTGAATGAAGCGTGCGGATATCCAAATCCACAATTTGGTCATTTACCACTTATTTTAGGCCCAAGTGGTGATAAATTAAGTAAGCGTGATGGTGCAACTTCTGTGATTGAGTATCGCAAAGAAGGTTATTTGCCACATGCGCTTTTAAATTATTTAGCTCGTCTTGGTTGGTCACATGGTGATCAAGAAATATTTTCATTATCAGAACTTATTGAACATTTCTCTTTAGATAATATTGGCACAAAGAGTGCTATTTTTGATTTTGAAAAACTTGCATGGGTTAATACTGTGTATCTGAAAGCGTTAACTGAAGAACAAATTATTGACGCAATTATTGCAGATGTTGACACTTATTTCTTAACAAAATTCAGTTGGAGTGTTGATACAGTAAAGCAAGCTGTTGCACTTTATAAAGAGCGTGTTAAAACATTAAAAATGCTTGTTGAAGAGTTGTTGCTTGTGCACAATGGCCCACAAGCATATGATGCGCAAGATATTCAAAAGTGGATTACAGCTGATACAGCACAACATCTTCATGCTGCAATTGAAGCGTTTGAAAAATGTGACATATTTACGCACGATAATTGTGCTGCAGTTGCAAAAGAGTTGGCGGCAACACTGGGTCTTAAGTTGGTAAATTTATTGCAACCAATTCGTCTTGCATTAATTGGAAAAGCTTCTGGTCCAGGTGTGTTTGATTTGATGACGGTTATTGGAAAAGATAAAACTGTTGCGCGATTGAAAGTGTTACGTGCTAATCTGTAAGCATATAAATGCATAAGGATTATTATGAAAACAGCATTATTATTCCCTGGATACGGTAGTCAATTTGTTGGTATGGGCAAAGAGTTGTACGATGAATATCGCATTGTACAAGAATATTTTGAAGAAGCATCACATGTACTTGATATTAATTTTGTGAAACTTTGTTTTGCATCGTCAGATAGCGAATTAAGTCAACTAACCCATGCCTATACATCTCTTTTTTTAATTGGCTCATCTATCTATGCCGTTTTAAAAGAACAAGGCATACCAATTGATGTTGTTGCAGGATATAATAATGGTGAATCAGCTGCGTTATTTGGAGCTGGTTGTTTTTCTCTTCCTGATGGTCTTTATTTGTTGAATAAATTTTGTTCATTTTATCAAGAAGTCGTTGATGAAATGGATGTTGATGCTTTACGGGTTACCGGGATTGCTACTGCACAATTAGAAAAAGCATGTGAGCAAGTCAGTAGTGATGAAGGTAAAGCTTTTGTAGCAATTTATAATAGCCCAACGGATCATATTGTTGCAGGAAATCGCGATCAACTTTCGCAATTACATGATATGTTTGATGGACAGGCTACGAT
This sequence comes from uncultured Pseudomonadota bacterium, assembly GCA_964636815.1. Classification (GTDB taxonomy): domain Bacteria; phylum Babelota; class Babeliae; order Babelales; family Vermiphilaceae; genus SOIL31. The sequence continues at coordinate 108,107 of CAZWTF010000005.1, read as the reverse complement.
GGAATATGTTGGTACAGAAGTTGGATTACATTCATCATTAATGAATGGTGTTGTTGATTTGTTTAAAAGTTTTTTAGAAAAAGTTGATTTTAAAGATTTAAAAATTCCTTTAATCAGTTGTATAGATGGTGCTATAATAACAGTAGGATCTGATACTAAAGAGCGATTTATTGGTCATATCAATTCATCGTTGGAATGGTTTCGTGTGATGAGAGCGTTAGTTGATTATGATTGTATTTTAATTGCAACGCCTGCTGATGATCTTTATGAAATGGTGAAAAACCAGTATCCTGAAAAAACGGTTGTATCAATTGCAACAAAAGCTGATATTGAAAAAATTAAAGAAATAGTACAAGTAACACATGAAAATATAGGATTAGTTGATGGCAATAGAAATGAGTGAAACTGCACAAAAAATTAGTTCGATTATCGCTGAAAAATTACGTATTGAGGTATCATCTGTAAAACCAGAGTCAACATTACAAGACCTTGGTGCAGATTCTCTTGATATGGTTGATATTGTAATGAAAGTTGAAGAAGAGTTTGGCATTGAAATTAATGATGAAGATGCTGAGAAACTTCATACAGTTCAAGACTTTATTAACTATGTTCATGATTTAAGAACTAAGTAAAAAAGAATAAAAAAATCCCCAGCGCAAACTGGGGATTTTTATTTTTTAATGAGGTTAAAATGCCGCTCCACCTTTTAACCAGAAACTTGCTTGTCCCATCGTAGTATCAGCAGGTTGATAAGAGTTTCTTGTATTGATCCCTTCAAATTCAATTTCAGCACCAAGACCAAAAAATGGTGTTGCATGATCGCAACAATCTGGCCATGAATATGATAAATGCCAGAACAGTTTTTGTGTCACAAGCATTGGAGAAGCTGCTGATTTTATATTGAGATCTTTTGTTTTAATAAAGACTGGCGTTAAGCCATCAGGAACAATTTGTTGTGTTTCAAAAATAGTTGCACTGCTTTCAGTTGTGTTGTTTGGTTGGCCAGTAATTGGATTGACAGCATATTGCACACCTTTTAAACCGTATCTATTTGGTGCAATTCCTTCACGTAGGGAAATTTTTTCTCTACTTCTAATCCATCCATTGTATCCGATATCAAAAAGGAAATTTTTATAGCTATACGCAAACATAAATATTATATCCACTTGTATACTTACGCGAACAGCACATTCGAGTGTAGTGACGTTAATCGCAGGAAGCATTTTATCGGTGAAAATGCCATCTTCGTTAAATTCCTTGAGTAAAATATAGCGGCTGAAAAAACCATTTCTACACAAATCAAATGAACGATGTTGTTTTGCTTTGAGCATGTTGGTAAAATTTGCATCAACCCAGATAATAAGATTTTGTTCGTCATCTTTTTCCCATAATGGGTGATGTCCGGTAAAGCCAACACCAATTTGCCAATGTTTACCACAACCAACTCTTGGTTCAAAGAAATATTCACCTTTTGGGCGCGAGCCAGTTGGTGCTGATGCGCGGAAATTGATTCCGGCATGGGATGTTTCTCTATGAATAAAATCGTAACCTAGAACCATTTCTAATGCAGCAAGACCACTGAGTGTTTGAGCGCCACATATTTTTCCATATTTTAATTTTTCAACTTCACCAAATGGGTAAGTTCCGCGCATTGCTTGGGTGTAGGAGTTATATGGTGGTGTTACTGTATTTGCTGCCATGTAACCTGCAGGGAAAGGGGCATTACTTTTATCTATATTTTCTTCAGAAAGTTTTAAATCCCATTGTGTCCACACACCAGGTCCGCGGAACTGCATGTATAATCCTTTTACCCATCTATTAAGACCAATATACACGGCCATATCGCATTCAAGATTGCGAATGAGTGGTTTAAAAGAAGCATTACTTGCAAATTCAGGAGAAAGACCAAAGTAGTCAGCAAGTAGTTCTTGTGTATCTTCACGTCCAGGGATTTCACTGCCAGTGAGTGAAAATGTATCAGAATTAAAAAGAGCGAGTGAAATGTTTCTTGGTCTGAGAGATTGATTGTATTGTGGTGTAAATGCAAGTGCAGAATAATTTTTATTAGTATCATAGCGGTGAATAAAAGGATGCCATCCAACAACATCGCGCGCAGCATTAATGTCCTGTGAGCGAGGACTGAAGATAGAAAGACTGCGCAGTTGATTAACCGCGTTAAATTCTGGCACTTCTTCTGAATAAAGGAATGATGATGGTAGTAATACGAGTAACAATATATTTATTATATTTTTTTTCATCATGACAGCTCCTTTTGTTGTTATTACTGTAGTATGTCTTAAGAGCTAGACGCAATAGATATGGAGAAAAGCCCTATTTTTGTTATTCATACAAAAACAGGGCTTATAATTATTTATTTTCCTGAGCGTTTCTTGGTTCCAGGCATTTCTTTTACAAATTCAGTTAATTCTTTTTGAACTGCAGTATCTTTAAGTGACGGTTCTTGTATATCAATTTTAGCATCAATCAATTGCGCAACGTTTTCTAACGTTACTGGTTTTTTTAGTTTATTAACTTCTTGTGGTGTTAAGAAGGTATTGGCAACATTTTGTATATTGTTTGTAGTAACAAAAGCAAGTTGTTGCATATTGTTCAGTATTTGATCAAGGTTATCAAACGTTTTGATAGCTATGCTATATTGATACAGAGAATTATTCAATTCAAAAGCAGCTTGCACGTTTACACCCAATTTTGCAATTGGTATATCGCGTGATGTAAGCAGTTGAGTTTGCGTTGTTGGTTGTGGTGAAGCTTGCGGACCTGTTCCCATCATGCCATCTATTTTGATAATGAGATTATTTATGTTTCCTTCTTTGGCTTGTAACTTTGTAATAACAAAAAATTGAGTATGCATTTTAGGATTAAAACGAACAAAATTAAAGAGTAATGTTTGGAGTTGTATGTTCCAATTTATTTCTTTAAACACATGAATGGTTTGATTTTGTGCTGTCATAACTGTTGGCGTTACGATTGCGCAATCTGTGTTGTTACCAAAGTTAATAGCAACACCAATACGAGATGGATTGACCATAACGCTGCCGATCTCTTTGTCGCTGTAATTAATTGGTTTACGTTCTATTTCATGAGCTTTAGCAATCACTTGTGTTAAAACTTTTGTATTTTTATTGGTAGAAAGTGCTCCAAAAGTCCCTACACCAGGAAAACGCACAAAAGGTTGATTTTCTTCTTGTTTGGTAGGGTTAAGAAAACCGAGAATTTGTGCGATTGGATCTTTTTTTCCTTTTTTTATTTTTACAAATTCCTCTGGTTGGCTGATATAGCGTCGCAGTTGTGTAAAGAAATCTGTAAATGGAGAATATTGTAAACTTATATACGGTTGAACAGAACTGAATCGCATTGCTATTGGTATTGTTGTTGTTTCCTTTTCACCTAAGCCTTCAGATGAAACAATAAAATCAACATCCAAAGACGAAAGTATTTTATTAACAAATGCTTGATTATATCCACCAGAAAAACATGTTGTGTAATGTATATATGCCATATCAAGCGTTGTATCAAAGAATGTCATTAATTGTGAAAATGCTTGTAATGATATTCCTACGACATTTCCTTTTTCTGGTACAACTTGTAAGGTGTTTCCACTCATAAGATATGTTGGGCCACCATGTCCGGCTATATACATAATCCATGGAGTATCTTGTGTTGGATTAATCAGTTGACCACTCCGTTTTTGTGGAATAAACATTGTAGCCAAATGATTAATAAATTGATTTTGGTTAGCTTGCTTGCCCTTCGTAGCCTGGGCGAAGTAGGGTTGCGATTTTAGTTTTTGTAAAAGATATTCAGGATTTGTACTTTCCATTTTAGTAAGAACAGCTGGATTAAAACCGCAAGCTGCTATTTGATCTTGAGCGTTTAATTTTGTAGCATTCGGCATGCTTGAAGAAATATATTTTTGAGGAATGATGAGTGCTAAATGATCTGATGTATGGAGATAATAATCTTTATCATCAAAATTAATAAGACTCATAAGAATAAGTGTAAGACTCTGTTCACGAAGGTTATATTGTTGAATTAACTGTTGTGCAAATTGTTGTATTTGATTGTAAGGGCTGTTGCGTAATTGTTTGAGATTTGTTTCACCAATTTGCTGTCTTACCAATGTAATAATTTCTAAAACATTGCTTGTCATGATGATAGGGGCAATTTGTTCATATAATCCCATGAGTACATCGCTTACCATTGCTCGTTGATAATTGTTTATTTTTTCAGTTTGGTTGGGATCAAGAACCATAATAAGATTGTGAGTTGCTGGGGATACTTTTGCTGGAGATATTTGAGGCTTTTCCTTTATAATTTCAGCAGAGTAGGGCATTATTTTTTGAGTAGAAGAGGGTTGTGTTGTTTTTATCTCTTTGGGTTGCCGGGTTTTTCTTGTCCTTTTTTCTTTTTGTGGAGCAGGTTGTTTGCTTCTTTTTTTTTCTTTAATTGGTTTTTGAGGTACGGGTTGTATGATTGGTTGAAGTTTTTTTTCTTGTAATTTGGGCCTCCCCTCCGAAGCCTTGGCGAAGGAGGGTTGCACAGGTTGCGGTGATGGAATTATCTTTTTTTGTCGTATTACGGGTTGTTGTTGCTGATTAATTTCATTATTAATAAATTTTTGTTGATCTGGTGAAAAATTTTTAAAATTATTGTTTATCCATTGTAATAGAGTGGGATTCCATGGTTTTGGTTGTGCGAGTAACCATTGGAATTGATTTTGTTGTTGTATTTGTTTTACAGGTTGAGAAGATTGAGTAGGCTGTATAGGTTTGGCAGTTGTTGGCTTGGACATTTGTTTTGTGTGTGTGAAATGCATGAAAAACAGTGATGTGATAGTTATACTTTTAAACAGTTTCATACCAAAATCCTTTTTATTATTACCAACATACACTCCCTTTAACCCATACTCCCCAGTTTGAAAGTGCACAGTTGATACATTTATCATCGCCAATTACAGGAGGGAGACCTGCTTGTCTGCCAAATTCAATTTCAGATCCAAACCCAATGTGTGATTCTGCACGGCCATAGGTGTGGATATGGTGATCAAAATGCGTAAATAGTTTGTGCGAAAACCCGCTGGTTGCAGCACTATTAAGATCAAGATCAGTTACTGAAATAAGAATTGGTTGAATTGAAGTATTAATCTGGTTTGCAAGCGATGTATTACTTGCAAAAGCTACTAAATATTGATTGTTTCCAGCAAAAGCAGGTTGTGGGAAATCTATGTGAGGATTGCGTTGAGCAGTTTGTATTTGGAGATTTCGCTCCACTTCATTTGCACTGACTCCTTGCTTGGGTAAATTTTTTCCGTAATTAATTGTTGCTTTTGATTCAGTTGCAGAAAGTGGTACTGCTGTTCCAACTGGCAAATCAGATGGGTTAGGTTGGTCTCCAACAAAACCATAAACTTGTGCATCTCCTTTGATTGCCCACATGTTTTCTGGAAAGTCACCACAATTTTTTAATGATACATTTTCACATCCACGTTTCCAAGCATTATAACCGATTGTCCAATAATTACGTTGGTGCGTGTATGAAAAGCTGAAGGCGACATCAGCTTGTACATTGATGCTCACTGTAACATCTTGGGTGGTAATATTAACAAGAGAACTTACTTCACGATCAAACTGGAAGGTTGCCGTTGTGTCATTTCCGGTTAAATTATTAGAAATATCAGATGTCATTTTTTCTGCAAGCATGTAGCGGCTATTTGGTTTTCCTTTTAAATCAAATCCACGTCGTTGAGAAGTTTTAAACATATGATTGACTGTTATATCAGCAAATAGATCAACTCTTGCATCTTTTGTGCTGTTTTCCCATGCACAAGTATGAGCAGTGATACCAATTCCTAATTCATAGTGATGTCCATTACCAACAATTGGTTCAAATAAAAATTCACCCTGGGGGCGGTTACCCAGTGGTATTGCTAGTTGAGTTTTTATGCCAATATGATGAAGATCATGTATAAACCAGTCATAACCAAGATTGGTGCGTAATTCAGCACAGTGCACTGCGCGTCGTGAGCATGGAGACATTTTACCATGTGTAAGTGGTTGGAACGTAAGATCACTGATATTTGGTAGGCAATAGCCGCCAATATAATGACTAAAACATTTTAAAAGATCAGATCTTTCAACACCGTTTGGATTAAAATAACCAGGAGCGTAACCATTAACGCCAGGTTCAATGACCGCTTCTCCTATATCAAGTTTCCAGTTGGTGTAAACAAGAGGTAAAAACATTTCAGCGTATAATCCTTTTACGATATTATTGAATCCCCAAAAAGATTGTGCCTCTACAATTAAATTATTAACACGTGGTCTAAAACGTACAACACTTTGAAAATCAGTTGGTAAACCAAAATAATCCGCAAGCCAATCTTTTTGTGCAGATCGTTGGGTTGTCTGGCTTCCAGATACAATAATAAAATCTTTCCATTCAGTTTCATTTCCATCTTTTCTAACGATATCTTGCCCAAATAAACATTGGTTGATACGTTCAGGGCGGAACGATGTCATTGTTTCCAATACAAATCCATAGGTGCTGTATAAATTTTCTTGTGTTGGGCAATGTGTGATGGTATCCCAACCTGATATAAAACGTGGTGTATCAAATCCCTGCGAGCGTGGTGAAATAAGGGATATGACTTGCGTGTTTTGTGCATGTATTAAAAGTGGGGATAGTATTAAAGTTGCAATAATACTTTTTTTCATTGCATTATGCCTTTTCCTTCTTTAATGGGCCCCCGTCGTAACAAAGTGCAGATGGGGTAATTAAAATGTTGCGCCAGTTTTAAGCCATATACCCCATTGTGATGCACATGCTTGTGGTACATGCGTATCGCATGATGAAGGTTTGCAATCACGTTTTGTTTGTGCTGCCCATTCCGCTTCACCACCAATACCAAGGTATGGTTGCCATTCTGTTTTATCATTCCATGTGTATGAAAGGTGGGTAAATATTTTGTTTGATGATCCGCCTGTTTGCGCACCCTTAAGGTTAAGATCATTGCGAGTAATAAACACTGGTGGAATTGATGTATTAATAATATTCGCAGGAGCATCGGGTTGATTTTGAGCATAGAGTAAATTTTGCGGTGCCGCAGGAGCAGTAGGATTTGTTTGAGCAGGTTGTGGGAAATCAATATTCGGGTTTTTTGACGCTGCAAGTATTATCGTAGCATCTGTTGTTCCTGTTGCAGGTAAATTGGTACCAGCATGGATAGTCGATTTATCTTCTGTTGCAGAAAGCGCTACAGATTCTGTTGAGTTTGGTAAGAAACCAAAAATATGCGCATCCCCTTTTAATGCAAATCTATTTTCATTAAATGATTCAACTGCTCTCAAAGATATATTATCAGATGATCTGCCCCAATAGTTGTAACCAACATCAAAACTCCACCTGTTTTTGAGTACATTAAACATGACAACAATATCAGCTTGTATTGCAATGCTGACATCAACATCAAGTGTGGTGATATTCGCAAGTGGAAGAAGATCATTATCAAATTGTGCCGATGGAATTAATGGTGGATTGTTAGTTGGGCCTTGCAGATTTGTTGTTGGAGATGTCATTTCCATAGCAAGCATATATCTGCTGAGTGTTCCGGCTCTTGTTAAATCGAATGAACGGGTTTGTTGGGTTTTGAAAAGATGCGTAAGATTTATATCAACATAAAATTGAGCATGAGCTGTTTCTTCTTGATTGCCCCAGAAATTGTAGTGGCCATTCAATCCAAAACCAAGTTCCCAGAAATGTCCATTCCCTACCATTGGTTCAAATAAAAAGTCTCCATCAGGGCGTAAGCCTGTTGGTGCTGCAATTTGTCCGTTGAATCCAACATGCCAATTAGGTTCAGCGAAAAAATTCCATCCAAATCCTGTACGGATTTCAGCAAGACGAGATTTAATGAGTCGATCGGTACTCATTTTTGCATAATGTAATTCTTCAAATGCAATGTTGTCTGTGTTGGGAACAGAAACACCATTTACAAAAGCAGTAAAACTATCCAGCAATAAATTTCGCGGTAATTCATTTGGTGTGTAATACCCTTGTGCTGCGTTGTTGATACCGGGATTAGTAACTTTTTCATTAATATTTATATCCCAACGTGTATGAGAAAAAGGTGCATGCAACCAAAAATAAACACCTTTTGCCCATGCATCAAGACCAAGATAAAAACCAAAATCAATAATAACGTTATCAATAGTTGGATTAAATTGTATGGTACTTTCAAAATCTGAAGGAAGATAAAAATAATCGGCTAATAAATCTTGTGGAGCACGATTATTTACTTGTGATCCAGAAATTTTTAAATGTTGTTTGCAACCATGACCGATTAAATTATCACCAAATAAGGTGCGTGTGATATTATTGCTGCTATTAAAAGTTTGACTATATTCTGGCGTTATGCTCAATGCACCATAGACTATGTCAGGGGAACTGTCTTTGTTAATATAATTTGTCCAACCTGCAAGATCGCGCGCTGCATTACGAGATATTGATCGTCCATTAAAAAAGGTTGCTACTTGTTGTTCAAGAGCATACGCAAAAGATGTGAATACAATAAGTGTAAGAGAGGAAATGTGTTTTATTTTCATTAAGTTACCCTTTTTCACGTTTTATAGGGTTTAAAAATGCTTGGTAGTACAGTATTAGCATTAGCAGAATTGAATAAAAAAAGGCAATGATCAAAAGAAAACATCAAAGAACATGCTTATCTTGACATGAATAAATTTATTATTGCATAATTGAATATGAAATCTCATTGATATTGTTTATAAATTTAATAATGGGAGATTTGCATGTTGAAAAATAAAATATATGTAGTAATACTTTTTTCTTTTGTTATGCATTGTTTTGCAATGGATTATTCCAAAAAACCAACACGTTATTTGGGATTATGCACTGAATTTTGGGATCTTGATAAACCGAAACCATCAGAAAATGAATATGCACTATTCCGTCATTATGTTGCACATGCAAAAGGTCCAATTTTAGAACCAATGTGTGGAACAGGGCGTTATACAATTCCATTGCTTGAAGAAGGTTTTAAAATAGAAGCATTTGATTGTTCGTCTTTTATGCTTGATGCATTACGTCATAAATGTGCAAAGAAAAATCTTTCACCGTATGTGTGGGAATCATATATAGAGTTGGTACCAGAGACAAAAAAATATAGTCTTCTTTTTATTCCTGACACGTCATTTTGTATTTTTTTGGATAGAGCGCACATTAAACGTTGTTTGCAAAAGTTATATAATTTGTTGTTGCCAAAAGGTAAGTTGGTTTTTGATATTCAAACGCAACATTCTCGTGCAGATAATATCGGGTTGTGGAGTGGCAAAGCGTATCAAAGAGCTGATGGAAAAATGATTATTGAAAGTGTACTTCCGTTACCTGTGCAAAATTCAGTAGCCCCATTAATTTTAAAATATGAACTGATGAATAATACTGAGCTACTTAAAACAGAGATGGAATATTATCCTATTAAACTGTATCAATCTGGTGAGATGGATGAGTTATTAAAAGAAGTTGGTTTTAAACATATCAGACATGTAAAAGCATATGATTATAAACGTACTCCATCGCCACACGATGATACTATTGTGTATGAATGTACAAAATAATAATAAAAAAGGGCTGAGTAAAAACTCAGCCCTTAATTTGCATGGTTAACAGTGATTAATCAAATGATACGCCACCTTTAACAAATACTGCCCATTCAGAAAGTGCACAATTAATACCATTGTCACATCCGCTGCCATTATTATCATCATTGCCATGATTGCCAAATTCAGCATCAAAACCGATGCCAAGATATGGAATCCAATCTTCACGGTCTATCCATGTATAGCTAAAGTGGCTAAATATTTTGTTTGATGATCCGCGTGTTTCTGCACCGCTTATATTAAGATCAGCAAGACGGATGAATACAGGTTGAATGGATGTATTAATTTGAGGGCCAGTCACACTGCCCGCATGAATAATTGGGGCACCAAAGCCATCGCCTGTTTGAGCAAGTTGAGCATTATCAATACCAGGATTGGTAATCGCAGGTATAGCATTTGTTGCTCTTGGAATATTAGTACCTTGATGGATTGTTGCACCAATTCCTGATGATGAAGTTCCGCCCATTTCTGTACCAGATAATGGAACAACAGTAACGTTTCCAGGAACGCCTATTTGTGCAAAACCAAATGTTTGCGCATCACCTTTTAAAGCCCATGTGTTTTCTTGAAATACTGGTGCATTATCACAATCAACAAGATCGATATCTTCGTGAGACATGCCCCAATAGTTGTAACCAAGATCAAAAGAAAAACCACGATATGTATAGTTAAGCATAGCAACAACATCACCTTGTACGCCAATGCTGACGTTAACATTACGAGTGCTGAAGTTTGCTACCGGAGAGTATTCTGAATTGAATTGTGCTGTTGCTTGGGTAATAGTACCGTCTACATTACCAAAAAGATTTTGTGTAGGTCTGAGGTTTATTTTTTCAGCAAGCATGTAACGGCTGTTTGGTTTGCCGATAAGATCAAACGTGCGTTGTTGTGATGCATTAAATAAGTGAGTTACATCTGCTTCAAAAACAAAATCAAGATGTTGTTCATCATCTTGACTGCGCCATACTGTCCAATGCGCGCTTAATCCCACACCAAGTTCCCAGTGTTTACCGTTACCAACATATGGTTCAAAAAGAAAATCAGCGTGAGGACGATTACCAGTAGGAGCTGCTGCTTGGACGTTGAATCCAATATGGTAATCTTCATGTAAATAATTCCATCCAAATTCACCACGTAAATCAGCAAATCCAGTAATGCTTTGCTTACAGGTTGTTATTTTTGATTTTAACAAAGGAGCTGCGGTAATTCCTGGAACAATAACTGTCGTGTTGCCATTGAAGAATGCAAGTGCTGAAGGGAGTAATGTACTTGCAGGAACTTCATTTGAGCTAAAAAATCCTGGTGCGTAGCTCTCTGTACCTGGTGCTAATATTGTTTCGCATGGGTTGAGTGTTGTTTTGTTATTAACAACAGGACCATAAATTCTGAAGTACATTCCTTTTACCCACTCATCAAGTCCAACATAGAGGTAAAAATCCACAAGAAAATCTTGTAGTTTAGGTGCAAAAGTTATGCTGCTTTTAAAATCACGCGGAAGGTAAAAGTTTTCTGCCATCCATTCAAATGGTGCCCTTGTTGCAACATTTGAACCGGAAATAACAAGAGATTTGCTATAATCATTATTGCAATCATTTGTTGCAGGACTGTTAATTAAACTTGCTCCAAAAAAACATTCTGCAATATCGTTGCCATTAAATGTTTGATCGTATTGTGGTGTTATATTGAATGTGCCGTAGAAAGATTCCATATCATGTAGATACACATGATGACTTGTGGTACCTACTAATTTGCGTGGTGCGTTTCTACTTTGTGAACGCCATTGCACATAAGGTGCTACGCGTAATTCTGTCTCAGTTGAGCAACAATCTGCTTGTACACTTAAGGTGTATGCGCTTGCTGCAAGTAATAATAATTTTTGCGAAACTCGGCTCTTCATACTCTCTTCTCCTTGAAGGTAATACATATACTTTATGTGCTAATATAGTACGATTGCATGATGTTTGTAAAGGAAGAGAACGATTTGACGCGCTTATTCTGTATAATTCTTTTTTTATGCTTTCTCTTAAAAGGGGTCCCCGGCTGAAGCGATAGCGGAAGGTGGGGCTAAAACAAAAAGACTCAGCCGAAGCTGAGCCTTTTTGAGTATTCGTTTTTTGTTTGCTTTGTTAAGGTAATTTACTTAACACTACAACAATAATGAGCATTCATTATTAGTGGAATGATACCCCACCTTTAATTTCAACACCCCATTGAGATAATGCACATTTTTTACAACCGTTACAGTCACTGTCTGAAGTTACTGCAGGTGTAGTTGCGCAATCATCACCACCACAATGGCTACCGAACTCAGCACTGAAACCAGCACCTAAGTAAGGAACCCATTTGTCGCGATCTGTCCATGTGTAGTTGAAGTGAGTAAATACTTTGTTTGAAAGTCCGCGTTGTTGTGCACCATCAATATCAAGATCATCGATAGAGATAAATACTGGTGTGTTAGAGGTATTAATGCGAGTTGTTGAAGGTGCTTCTGGTGTACCACCGAAAACAAATAGGTTAGTAGGGGTAGTACCGTCAAGATTACCAACTGCAGGGAAGAAATTGTCTACAGCAGGGTTAGTAAGTCCTGCTGTAGGACCACCATTTGTGCCAGCAAAGATTGTTGCGTTACTTTCTGTTGCGCCAAGACCAAATTGAGCTGTTCCTGTTTCGGTGTAACCAGCTATACTAGCATCACCTTTAAGAGCCATGTTTGTAGGGAATGGAGTAATTATAGGGTTACAATCATCGTTGCAAGTGTCGCCACAGTCTAAGCTGATGCTTGAGCATGACATGCCCCAGAAGTTATATCCAAGATCCCATGAGAAGTTGCGGTGTGTATAGTTGAACATTGCAACTACGTCACCTTGTACGCCAAATCCAACTTTTACTTCACGAGTACTGAAGTTAGCAACTGGCATGTAAAGACCGTTACCATTTATATCAAAAGCTGCAGTTGCTGGAACAAGTTGTTCGTCTGCTGCAACTTCTACCAATCTTTCAGCAAGCATGTAGCGGCTGTTTGGTTTACCTTTAAGATCAAAAGTCATTTTTTGTTTTGCTTTGAATAAGTGAGTTATATCAGCTTCAACGATAAAGTTGAATGATCTTTCAGCGTCTTCGCTTTCCCACATTTTCCATGCTCCACCGATACCACCACCAAGTTCCCAATGTTTACCGTTACCAACGTATGCAGGTAATAGGTATTCAGCATTTGGACGAGTTCCTGTTGGAGCTGCTGCTTGGATGTTTAATAGGAAACGATAGTTTTCTCTAACATAGTTCCATCCAAATTCACCACGTAATTCAGCAAATCCTGTTTTGGTTTGTGAATCGCCACAGCTATCATCACAGCTGTTGGTGCTACCAATGTTGCAGTCAGAGAATTTTGCAAATCTTAGTGGAGTAACTACAACGTTTTGATCTGCGTATCCTGGAAGTGCGCATCCACCAAAGAAGTGAAGTGCTCTTTGGAATAGAGATGAAGCAGGTACATCTGTATTGTCGTCAAAGTAACCTTGTGAGTATGATCCGTTGTCAGCTGTTCCTTGGTTGATCACAGCTTCTTCTGCGCGCAAGCTAGATTTGTTCCAAACAACTGGTCCGTATAGTCTGAAGTAAAGACCACTAACCCATCTATCAAGTCCCATGAACAAGTTGAAATCAAAGATAACACTTTGAACTTTTGGGCTGAAAGAAATAGCACTTTTGAAATCACGTGGAAGCATGAAGTTTTCTGCCATCCATTCAAATGGTGCTCTTGTTGCGTTAGCTTCACCAGAAATTATAAGACTTGTGCTATCGCAATCATTGTCACAGCTGTTTACAACTGGTGAGTTGATCAAGCTGTCACCAAAAAGGCAACGTGCAATATTGCTAGCTCTGAAAGATTGGTCGTATTCAAGCGTCATGTTGAATGTACCGTAGCGTTCATCCATGTCTTGGTAAACTGCATAGCTCGTTGTACCTTCGAGTTTGCGAGCCATGTTTCTACCTTGTGAACGCCATTGGATAAATGGTATAACGCAATCGCTACCGTTATCGTTATCGTTGTTGCAGCAGTCAGCGAGCGCAACAGTTGCTGTGCCGCAAAGCACAACTAATGAAAACAATTTTGAATATTGTTTCATAATTAAACTCCTTTTACTCATTACTTAATCGATATTTTTTTTGTGAATTTGTTTTACGTTTTTATTTTTTAAAAAAACATAAAGACATATGAGCGAATATTATTTTTCTGTGTGCGATGTCTCCTTTCTTTGAATTACGTTATTTATTTTTTTATTCAATCATATTTTTGTATCACTGTACAATATAGTATTGTCAGATCTAAGTTGTAAAGAAAAATTATAAGAAATTATGCTGTGGAAGGAGTTTTACAGTTTTAAAAATGACTAAAATCCTTTATTTACTGGGTTATTTTTATAAAATTTCTTATATTTCACCATGGGGTGGATCTTTCATGAAGGTGGTAAAAGTACATTTTTTTTATAAAATTTTTTAAAGGAGTTTTACAATGGATAGATTTTTTTTAGATAAAAAGAGATTAATTTGGTTGATTAGCGCAACTGTTTATGGAGGAGTTATTATTTTTGTAATGGTTTCTCTTTTATCATATAGCCCAACTGATAGTTCTTTGCTTTATATTTCCAGTGATGACCCAACTGTTTCAAATTGCGGAGGTTCTCTTGGGGCGCATCTTGCAGCGCTTTTGTTTTATTTTTTTGGAGGAGCATCTTTTTTATTGATCATTCCTTTAATTGTTTTAGGGTTGATTGTTTTTGGAAAAAAATCATTGCGCACTGATTGGGAACGTTTATGTGCTGCATTATATATAATGTGTGTTGGGTCTGCATTGCTCACCACCTATAGTATGGATTTTGTAGTAAGTCCTTACCCAGGTGGATTGGTAGGGTTACGTTTTGCACAGTTGTTATTGCATTACTTTGATTCTATTGGGCGAATGCTCTTTTTATATGGTAGTGCATGCGCGAGTGTGATTGTTCTGTGCCGTTGGTCATTTATGTTTGCTGTGCAATATAGTATGTATATTACGCAACATATATATCTGTTAATGAAAAAATATCGGGTGGTAAATAAAGTAGCGCATGCTATTGGGGTATGTGCATACGCATTGTTTGTTCGGTTTCCGATTGTAGTAATCCAATTTATTATATCATTATTAAATGGAACGGCGTTTCATGAAACAGGCTTAATGCATCCAGAAGATGAAGATAGTGATAATTATGCTGATGTTTTTGAGCATTCTGAATGGAATGCAGTTGAAGCGCACAGTGTTGCATATGATAATAATGATGTAATTCGTGTTGATTATCTTGTTTTGAGCGCTCGAAGATATTCTTCAACAAGTTCAGAACGAGCGCTTAAGAAACAGGTCACTTTTGTAATATTATCATTGCCATCAAAGAAACCTCTCATAAAGAAACATATGTATGAAATGCCTAAAGCCTCAATCCCTGCGCAAAAAGTGGAGAAAGTAAAGCCATCACCTGTGTTAACAAAACAAGCTCCTCACTATGCACTACCACACACGGATATTTTTATTGCTGAAAAACATATAGAAGATCGTAATGTTGAAAAAGAGTTACAAGAACGGGCGCAAGTCCTACAAGATAAATTAAAACGGTTTGGCGTTAATGGTGAAGTGGTTGCAATTAAACGGGGGCCTGTTGTTACAGTATTTGAATATCAACCAGATATCGATACAAAATTGAGTAAAATTATTGTTCTTGAAGATGATCTTGCAATGGCGTTGCAAGCGATGAGTATTCGTATTATTGCGCCAATACCAGGAAGATCTGTTGTGGGTTTTGAAGTTTCTAATACAACACGTCATGATGTACTTTTTTCTCAGATCACACGATCGCCGGCATATACTCAGTTTTCAGGAAGCTTACCACTTGTTCTTGGTAAAGATACAATCGGTGATGCAGTGGTAGTTGATTTAGCACGTATGCCACATCTTTTAATTGCAGGGTCAACAGGATCAGGAAAATCGGTTGCCCTGAATGCTGTATTGATAAGTTTGTTGTGTAAATTAAGTCCTGATGAATTGAAACTTATTTTAATAGATCCTAAACGTTTAGAGTTTGCTGCTTTTACTGATATTGCTCATTTACTGTTTCCTATTGTAACCAGTCCTGTATATGCAGCTCCTGTTTTAAGATGGGTGGTGCAAGAGATGGAAGATCGTTATGAAAAAATGGCAGAATGTGGGGCACGTAATATTTCAGATTATAACCAGCGCGTAGAAGCTGCTCAAAATTCGAATAAATCTGATGAATCGTTAAAACCTTTCCCATATATTGTTGTAGTGATTGATGAGTTAGCAGATTTAATGCTTACCGCAGGGCGTGATATAGAAGATCTTATTACTCGTATTACACAGATGGCACGTGCAGCTGGAATTCATATGATTGTTGCAACTCAGCGGCCCTCAGTGGATGTGATCACTGGACTTATTAAAGCTAACTTCCCAAGTAGAATATCATTCAGAGTTGCATCGCGTATTGATTCACGGACTATTTTAGATACCATGGGAGCTGATCGTTTATTGGGTAGGGGCGACATGTTGTTTCTTGATGCAGCAACATCACAATTAAGACGAGTACATGGTGCGTATGTTTCTGATAAAGAGATTGAACAAGTTGCTGATCACATCCGCGCGCAAAGAAAGGTTGAGTATCTTGATATGCAACAAGTAACTGTATTGCAAGGCCAAGATGCAGGAACAATAGATGACGTATTATATAAAGATGTGCGTGAATTTTTAGGTGAAATAGATGAAGTTTCCATTTCGCTTTTGCAACGAAAATTCAGAATTGGGTACAACAGGTCGGCGCGTATTATTGAAATATTGGAATCGCAAGGTTTAATCATGCCACAGGATGGGAGTAAAACACGCAAGGTAATACGTTAATTAAAGAATTGACTTCCTTGACAAATGTGCAAAAAAAGGAGATCTTAGTCCCATTAAATGGATATTTTAACTCCTTTTAGGGGTCCCCAATTGGTTGGGGTTAAAGCGGAGATTATCAATGCGATTTGACAACTCTTTTATAACTAAGATATTGCCTGAAACGTTGATTGTATCTGGAAATTTCCCAGAAAATGCAACGTTTTCTATTGATTCACGTGTGATACAAGAGGGTGATATTTTTGTTGCTATAAAAGGTATTGCTTTTGATGGGCATGATTTTCTTGTACAAGCATTTCAAAAAGGTGCAGCGGGAGTAATTGTCGCTGAATCGAAACAAGATGTTTTAAAAAAAATAAAAGATATAGATAGTAAATTTATTCTTTTGGTTAAAGATCCTCTTGAAGCTTTCATTAAACTTGCATCGGCGTGGCGTTCGCAATTTAGCTATCCGGTTATAGCCATTACTGGATCAGTGGGTAAGACATCTACAAAAGAGATGCTTGCGCAAATTATGGCTAATGCAGGGAAAAAATATATTGTTTCTCACGGCAATCAAAATACTCGAATTGGTCTTGCACTGAATATTTTTCGTATGCGGGCAGATCATGAGTTAGCTATTTTTGAAGTTGGTATTAGTAAACGTGGCGAAATGGCAGAGTTGTCTCATTTATTGCGCCCAACATTGGCTGTTATTACTAATATTGGCCATCAACATATGGATGGTTTGGGATCATTGAATGATATTGCTTTGGAAAAGCGTGATGTTTTTAAATATTTTATTGAAAACAATATTGGTATTATTAACGGTGATCAACCGATTCTTGCGAATGTTTCTTATCAACATCCAGTGATTAAATTTGGGGCAAAGACAACCAATCAAATTCAAGCAAGAAAAATGAGAGTGTCTGGTTCCCATATTAGTTTTATATTGAAAATATATAAAAATAAGTATTCTGTTGTATTTAATCACCCTCATGTAGGTGCCGTTTTTAATGTATTGACGGCAACTGCTGCAGCTCATTGGTTGGGTGTTCCTGATGAAATTATTATTAGTGCAATACAGAAGCCGTGTGTGGTTGCAGGGCGCTTTGAAGAGCGACAGGTTAATGGTAATCGTGGGGTTTTAATTAACGATTGCTATAATGCTAATCCAGAGAGTATGAAAGCTGCATTGCTTGCTTTTCAACAAATAGAGACAAAGTCGCCAAAAATTGCTATTCTTGGTGATATGCTTGGATTGGGTATGAATAGTCCATTTTGGCATAGGCAGGTAGGACGTTTCTTACGTAAAGTACCATCTTTGAATAAAGTTATCTTGGTGGGTAATTTGGTTTCATGGGTGAAAAAAACAGCTCCGGTTGGTTTACGTGTTGAAATTGTTGAAACATGGCAAGAAGCAGCACAAAAAATTGAAAGCGAGCTTGTCGCACAACCTACCATTTTGGTTAAAGGTTCGCGTGCTATCGGTCTTGATAATTTAGTTTCTATGTTAACAATAAAGAGTGATATTACAGCATCATTATAAAAGTATCAGTATGCAAAACGAAAATAGAGAAATTTTTTACCATAAAACGGTGATGGTGGATGAAGTTTTACAATATCTTAATCCTCAACCGGGTAAAACATATTGTGATGTTACCTTTGGATCTGGCGGGCACACTAAAGCTATTTTAGATAAAGAACAACAGTGTCGTGTGATTGCTGTTGATTGGGATGCCACATCAATTGATACCTATGCACCTGCATTAGAAGAGAAATATCAGGATCGACTACAGATATTGTGGGGTAACTTTTCAAATTTGTATCGACTATTACAAAAAGCAAAAATTGGTAAAGTTGATGGTATTCTTGCAGATTTTGGTACATCACAGATGCATATCAAAGAACGTGCAGGTTTTTCTTTTTCACGAGATACTGAACTTGATATGAGAATGTCTCCTGCGCATCAGCAGATCACAGCTGAGCATGTTGTGAATAAATCTTCTGAAGAAAAATTATGTGAAATTTTTTGGCAACTGGGGCAAGAGTCTCATGCAAAAAAAATAGTAGCGGCAATTATTGAAGCACGACAAAAAAGGACAATTCGCACAACCCGTGAATTGGCTATGCTTATTGAAAAAGTTGTTCCTCGTGGACGTTCAAAGATTCATCCAGCTACAAAAGTGTTTCAGGCGTTGCGTATGTTTGTTAATCAGGAATTGAACAACATCACCGGCTTTTTATCTGGAGCAATGCAGGTATTAAAAACTGATGGATTGTTGCTGTGTATTTCGTTCCATTCTTTAGAAGATCGACTTGTAAAACAGTTTTTTAAAGATAAAGAAGAAGAAGGAAAACTTGAGATTCTTACCAAGCGTGTTGTGATACCAACACCGGAAGAAATAGCAAAAAATCCGTCATCTCGCTCAGCAAAATTGAGAGTAGCACGGTTTATTGGATGATTTTTTAAAAATATGTAAAAAAAGATGCGTTTATGTTTGACAAAAATATGTAATGCTATACATTAAAGTACGAGCAGTAAAGAAGCAAAAAACGATACTTATCCTTAAGGATTACAGCAATGGAAATAACGGAAGTTAAAGTATTTCCGGTAACGGATGGCGAAAAATTAAAAGCATATGCGACTATAGTCTTTGACAATGCGTTTATTATTCGAGACCTCAAAGTTATTGAGGGAATCAAAGGACTATTTGTTTCAATGCCATCACGTAAACGTAAAGATGGAACATTTCGTGATGTTGTGCATCCCTTGAATCCTGAAACTCGCAGCATGATCGAAGAACATGTTGTGCATGAATACAAAAAAGTTATGGATCACGGTGGAGCGCATCCAGTATCGGATGAAGAGTAGTAGAAAATAAAAGTTGATAATTTCTTTGGGGCGTGGCCAAGCGGTAAGGCAACAGGTTTTGGTCCTGTGATCGGAGGTTCGAATCCTTCCGCCCCAGCCATACTTCGCTCCTGCGGAGCTAAGTATGCATTTTTTAAAGTTGTTATAAAATTAAAGCCATGTGGAAACACATGGCTTTTTTTATTGTATTTTTCTATATATTTATTTTTTTGCTTTGTATCTATATTTTGCAAGGCATTGATCATTGTATAAGATTTCAAAATGATTAGATTTCTCAGCAAAAGATATTTTTTGTGGGATATCTTCAAGTTCTAATGTGAGTTCGCTGCCTATTGCGTCTACAAATACTCTTACTGCAGGATTTTCTTCTAGTTGTAAGCAGATTCTTTCTGACTGTCTTGGTGAAATAACTACTGAGTTTTCGATTGTAATGTCATAATGATCTAATTCATTATAAAACATAATAAAAACTGGCTTGCGATCTATATGTGTGTGATTATTTCTGGGTATTGGTTTGGGAGAAAGTTTATTGTATTGAGGGTATTCTGCAGTAAATAGATATGAACTTATTAATATCATACCGCTTGCTATAGTAGTGAGATATTTCATGCGAATCCTTTAGGCTATATTTTTTTTGATTGTTTTAGTTATTGATAAATATAGGATATTGCATACAATATTGGGAATAATTGTACGGTTTTTATTTTTGAAGGTGAGTATATGACAAAAAAGATAGTAGTGATGGTGATCCTTCCTTTTATGTTTATATCTGATGTTGTGGCTATGTTGGTAACATCATTAAAGAAGCCAATTAAGAGCACATTTCAGCAACAATATTTCTATACCTATAAGATTACCAGTCAAGAGAAGATGAAAGAGCTACAATTTAATCGACAGTATCTATTTGAGCGAGCTATTCAGATGGATGATGTTAAGGTGGCAGATCTATTAATGAAAAAATTTAAATGTAAAGCATATGATGATTTGATAGAACTTGCTAAGTCTCCTGAGATGCTACAATGTCTTGAAAAATATGGTTGTAATATTTGCGGAATACATGATGGTCATGGTGGAAATTATTTGTACAAAGTAATTGCAAATGAAGGTAAAAATAATACAGAAATTACAAAAGATTTTTTTATACAATATGCTCTTGATAAAGGAGTTGATCCGCATGCAGTAAATAATTTTGGGGAAAATCTTTGGCACACGTTACTGAACAGGCCGTTCCGTTTTCATCGTGAAAACCATGTATTGCATCGTGCAAAATTGTTGCGATCATTGTGTGTTAATCCTCATCATAAAAATGAGTTTGGAAAGAGTGCAGCTGAGAGGGTGCGAAGTCAGGTGCGTAGTTTAGAAGGAGAAGCGGCTAGGGGCGGAAGTTATGTGGTTTCTGAAGTGAATGCGTATAAGGAATTATTGAACATTATGATTGGCAATAATTTTGATAAAAGCAGAAATAGTAGAGAATAATAACAACGAATGAATATATAACAAAACAAGCTGTACGGTTACCACACAGCTTGTTTTTATTTATATCTTATTGTAAACATTATTTTTTAGACGAATACCATCCTTTATTTTCAAAAGTTGTGAGGAGTTTGTTGTCACAAAAAATATCAATATAGTTTTCTTTTTTGCTATAAGTAAAAGTTATGTTTTGTGGTACTTTTTTCATCTGTAACGGATAAGGTGTTCCGCCCATAGTCTTTGTGTTGAATACTACTATGTTTCCTAAGAAAGTTATTGATTTTGTTTGTCTTGGCATAATTGGGCATGGAGGTTCTTTTGATCCCATTCCACAAGGCCCATCGTTCAGGTCATAAATCCTAACAGTCTCGTTAGGTAAATTGTTGATAAAGTTAACACGATGATAGTTCATAGCAAGTGAATGTGAAGGTATTGATGCTATAATGATTGCTGTAAAGATGAGTCGCTTCATAAACATCCCTTTTTATTTATTGAAATTTTTTGATTATCGCTGAACTTGAAAAGTTGCCAATGATATCTGTGACGATAACAAGTTGTGCATTAATCGTGTCAGCTTGTTTTTGTTTGTTAGCTTGTTGTGGATCATTCTCGGTTATTGCAATGATATCAGGTTTAATTGTTTTTACGAGTTCAAGATAATCATCAAACCCATTGAGTTGAGGCAATAGAATTACCTGATCAACAGAACGTAGTGCTAATAAATTATGCGCTCGTTCTTTTTGTGTATGCACAGGTGTTCTGTTTTTGTGATGTACAATCCGCTCGTCTGGTTCGAGAGCAACAATAAGATAATCACTGGCTTCTTTTGCTTTTTGCAGAAACTGTATATGTCCAAAATGGAGGATGTCAAAGCATCCACCAACAAGAACAACGTTTTTATCTTGAGGGGTTAAAATATCTTTAGTAGGAGTATAATATTGATAATTCATATGTTCAGTGTACTCTTGTTTTAAATAAAATTTAATAAAGAGTTATTTATATGACAAAAAATATTTTGTATTTTGGTTCCAAGTCGCAATCGCGACGTATGCTTTTAGAAGAGTCACAAATTCCTTTTACTGTTGTTGGTCAGGATGCTGATGAATCACAATGCGATTGGGGCTTACCATTGCCACAATTAGTTGCAAGCATAGCATTGCATAAAATGGAACATGTGGTACTACCTGATGGAAAACATGAAGGTGATATCTGTTATGTGTTGACTGCTGATACTATGTCACATGATAAAACGGGTAAAATTCATGGCAAACCAGTTGATAGAGCTGATGCTGTAGCAAAAATAAGAGCGACAGCAGCAGGTTCATTTTTGTGCACAGCGTTTTGCTTGGATAGAAGAGTGTGGAAAAATAATACTTGGGTTGTAGATGAGAGAATTACGGATACAGTTTCGGCTGAATTTATGTTTATTGTGCCAGAAAATTGGATTGATATTTATCTTGAAAAAACACCGTTTCTGGATGTGTCTGGTGGTATTGCCGTTGAAAAATATGGCAATCAATTTTTAAAAATGGTACAGGGATCATATTCAACAATTATTGGGTTGCCTCTTTTTGAAGTGCGTGAGGCGTTGGAAAAGTTGGGGTTTTTTTAATCCGCTCAAACCCTTCGATAATTTCTACTGCGTTGCACTACGTAGAACACTCAGGGCGAACGGACTAATTTTTTCTTCCGGTCATCCTGAGTGTTTCTAGTTTTCTGAGATGGGGTCCCCAATTTGGAGTGAAGCGAAAATTGGGGTTAATTTAATGAATATTACCTTTGGTAATTGGCTTCCATTGTTTAAGAAATTCTTTGCACAACTGCTCTTTTGCATTCATGTGCGGATTGTGATCCAGTTTTTTTGTTGTATTTTCAATACTTGATCGTAATGTTTCATTATCTAAAAGCGATGAATCAAAATGATCAATGGTAGGAAGTAAGTTTTTTTCCCGTGCCTTTTGTTCTATGTGAGTGTTAATTGCATCACTAAGGAGTGTTTCAAGTAGTTCAAAGAAATCAACAATGCCGTGATGCATCTCTTCAAGGATATTAGGATCAGACACGCTTGTTGTTTTTTGTATAGTGTCGTGCAATCCATGCGTAACGGCCTTGGATATAATCTTCTTTAATTTGTCAGTATCGTGTTGTCCAAGCCATCTTAATAAATGAAGCAGTTCATACGAAAGTGCGAATTGTGAATTATTGTCATGAGAAAATGAATCATTATTCATACTATGCCTTTCGTGATTGAGGACTAATCATACACCTTACTTATTTTGACTTTGCACAATTAAACGTTATTTTGGAAACATTTTTTTAAAGTTGGGTGTAATTGCTGTATACTCTAAAGCTCCACGATTGTTTTTTTAGTCTTCGTATTCTATTTCCCAGTTGTCAACATCCACCGTGCTATCTTGTTCTTTGCGATCAGTCTGTTTTTTTACAGCAACATCAGGAGTTACTTCTTTTTCGCCTTTATGCTTAAGTTGTAAAAGACGTTGATAGCTGCTTTGAACTATTTCTTTTGATTTTTCATTTTCTTGATCAAGCTCCTGTTGAGTTGAGTCAAAGATCTTATTCATCTCGCTTTGCATTTTTTTGATCTGTTTTTTAAGACGCAAAATCATCTCAACGCCAGCCAAGTTAATTCCCATCTCATGGGTAAGATAAATAACTTCCTCTAACTGATCAATATCTTCTTCAGAGAAAAGCCGTGTATTGCCTGATGACCGTTTGGGGCTAATAAGACCCTGTTTTTCATAAAGACGCACCGTCTGTTGATGAACAGAAAACATTTTAGCAACGGCTGAAATAGAGAAAAAACCTTTTTTTCTTCGGACTTTCATTATATATACCTAAAAAAATAGCTATAAACATTGCCTCATTATTTTACTAGCCGACACTTTAGTATACCATACAATTTTTTGCAAATCAGCTTGAAACTAGTTTTTTATACTAATTTTTTTGTAAATTGACAAGTGGTAATACCATTTTTGCAAATAAGGGGATGAAATGAACGATAATAGATATAATATTTGTTTTTTTATTATTTTTTTAATCATAAATCCGTCGATTAAAGCGGCAATAGCTCCATATATTCCTTCGTATGATGATCGTTATGAAGATGATATGCAGCAAGCGCGGGGTAATAGAGATTATTTTAAAGAACCTGCTGATGATCTGAATTATGCTCAGTATCATTATGTTGGTGCTCATGGAGCAGAAAAATATCCACGCTTTTTTCCTCAAGCTGCCTTACAGGATCAATCAATACCGGGGTTATTGGCGACTGGTGTGCGTGGATTGATGTTGACTACGTTTGATTGGTCACTGAGTTGGTCATCAATTTTAAAAGAGGGTAGAAGTGTGGTTCTGTCATACCCTAGACAAGAAACAACAGTGTTTCAAAAAAATGGTAAGCCGCTGTATCAAACGTTGCATTATGAAATGAATCGTATTTTTAACTTTCTCAAAACTCATCCCAAAGCAGTGGTTACGCTTATATTAGAAGATTATGCTGATCCAGATAAAATGGATCGCGATATGAGAGAGATTATTATGAAAAACAATTATGATCCAGTTTTGCGTCCATCGCATTGGTCAGCAGCACAACAAAAGGGTGAATGGCCAACATTAGGGTGGATGCGGAAGAACAACAAGAGGTTGGTTATATTTACTCAGGTAAATGAACAACATACAAATTTTACCTGGCCGGAAAGAAATTATTTTTGGAAAAACATGACTGGTACTATGAATGAAGATATTGCATGCAGTGATGCAAAATATGGTAAGCCGCAGACTTATACGCCGAATCGATCATTGGTGAGTTTTGGATGCTATGGAAACCCTTCAGTGACGCCTGATAAAAGAGACTGTCTATCTTATAATTCGGTTAAAGATTTGACAGCAGTTTGCCAGAAAAAAGGTTTTGCCAAAGGTAAACTGTTTAATGGGTATTGGTCTAATTTTATTATTACTGTTGTTAATGCTTTAGTAAAAGATAAAAGAAAAACTGTGTTTGATTATGTGAATGAATTAAACGTGCTGAAGCGTAAATAATATAAATATATTGTGTCTTGATAGGGGCTTATTTTAGGCTTGATGTGAAGATTGTACATTCAGCCTAAGGGGATGGTAATGAAAAAAATTTTTATGTATATAATAGCAGGTGTGATTTTTTTATCGGCAACTGAATCAGTTTGTTTTGGAAAAAAGACAGTTTTTGGAACTCGCTCACAAGGGTTAGATGGTGTTCTTGAATTGACCAATTGGCAACAACTGATTTATAAATTTGATCAAGATTATAATTATGGGACTCTTGCTGGTGCTGTAAAATATACCCGTTCAATTAAGCCGCAGGATATTTCAGATTTTTTATTTGGGGGATGCAAGCTCCGTTTTTCTGGTAGCAGAGCTGATCGTAAAGAAGGTGATATTTTAGCAGATTATTTTGGTCTTCCGGTTGATTTTTCCAGTACCGTTTATTTTTCACCACATATTAGTAATACCATTGTAGATTTTAATTGGTTTCAGGCATTCGACGGATATTTACCTGGTTTGTTTGTCATGATTCATATGCCTGTTGTTCAGACAAAATGGAATTTATATATGTGCGAAAACAGTATCAATCCAGGCACATCACCTTATTCTGCAGGTTATATGAGTAATACAAATATTTCTGCTACCAATTTGCCCCACAGTGTTACGCAAGCGTTACAAGGTTTTACGATGTTTGGGGACATGGATGTACCATTGCGATATGGTAAAGTTTTTGGAGTGCAAACACGCTGCAGAGTAGCAGAGCTGCAAGGAACATTAGGATGGAACTATAATAAGCCATGGTATCATGTTGGTGTGAGTTTTAGGGTAGGAGCGCCGACAGGTAACGCAACAACAGCAGAATTTTTATTTGAAGAAATTGTAGGGAATCGTCATCATTGGGATGTTGGTGGTGGATTGTCTGCTCACGTGTTTATGTGGGAAAATAAAGAAGCGGGTAAACGCTTAGCGTTGTATCTTGATGCGCGTGCTTCACATCTGTTTACATCTCAACAAAAACGTTCTTTTGATTTTACAAAAAATGGTAACGGTAGCAGGTATATTCTTATTGAACAAATAGAAAGTCCATCAGAACAACTTCTTATTAATGGAGTAGCTCCAGCAAATCAATATATTGGGAATCTTGTACCAGCAATTAATCATACAACGTTTGATACAGATATAAGTATCGGTGTGCAGGCTGATGTTGTGTTGAAACTTGCGTATCAACATGATGGTTTTGAAATTGATTTGGGATATGATTTTTGGTACAACAGCAAAGAAAAATTACATTGCCGTGATAGATTTGTAGAAAACAGATATGCAATTAAAGGTGATGCACAAATGTATGGGTTTGCTGCAGATGATAGTTCAGTTGCATTAAACGGAACGCAAAGTGCTGCAACAATATTAGGTGGGCAAGGAGCGGGTAATGGTGATTATCGTAATGCAAATGCTGATAATCAACCAGCTGCAGCTTCAACAGCAGCTGGAATATTAAACCAATTAAACGCTGCAGACTCTGCCGCACTGAATATCCCACAAGCACAGGTGAACGGTTCTGATCCTGCAATTTTACTCAAAGATAGTGATATTAATGTTGAATCTGGATTGTTACCACGCGCGTTATCGCACAAAGTATTTGGATACATTGGTGGTGTGTGGGATAACAGAGATGATATGGATCCTTACTTGGGTATTGGTCTTTCTGGTGAATTTGCTAACACCAACCCTTGTGATAATGCGATGTGTTCGCAGTGGGCTATTTGGGTTAAAGGTGGCATAGCGTATTAGTCTATAATTATAGAGAGGCATTTCGTGGTATATCTTTGCTATAGCATGGGTTATTGGTAGGCTTAATATTAAAACTTACATTTTCTAATGCTTTATAGGCAGCATCATATGAGCTTGAGGTGTATTGTATTAAACTGTTTGAATTAGCAACATATAAGCCTAAATCATGTGTGGTTAAGTTATTAACCTGCGCTTTGCCTGGTCCAGGCAAAATGCCTAGTTCATGATTTTTATTGATGTCCCATATTTTTATACCTGGATGTTTATCGAATGAAACAGGTTTGTTGGGCTTGTATTGAGCTGATAATGCTACAAAAAGAATGTTATGATGTATTTTTATAGTATCTGGTTTGTCTTGATAAAGAGTCTGTATTGATTTGTCGGGTTTACGCATATCCCATTTTTTAACCCCTTTAAAAGAACCCGTAAAAAAAATAGCGGGACTATGAGGATCATGGGTAAGTCCACAGAGCGCATCTATATGCTCATAATTGATATAAGATTTTGTACGTAGATCCCGTTGGAATAATTTACCGTGATGATGACAATGAGTAGTTGCATAATACAAGACACCATTGGTGAAGATATATTGCTTATTGTAATGCCAATATGGAATACCTTCTGGAAGTTTATGGCAACATTTGCCAGATGTAATATCCCATATTTTAATATTTTGAAGTGAAAAACTGCAAATAATATCAGAATTTTCAGTTGCCAAGAGTGTAATATCATCTCCAGTTTTAATAGTTTGTAAACATTTATGGGTATTAGGGTTCCATAATTTAATCGTTCCATCATATCCTGATCCCGATATCAAAATGTCTTTATGCATAATGAGATCATCAATTGATTTTTTATGTCCTTTTATTGTACCAATGATAGTCTTGGATTTAGTGTCTAATTTTAGAATAACCTTATCATGGACCTTATGAGAAAATTGAGAATAAAAATATAAACTACTGCCATCAGGATTTATGACTGATTTTTCAACATGATGATCATATACGTTCGTACAATTGAATTTTTTATGCATACCATATAGACCATATTTAGTAACAAATTGCTCTCTAAGATCATCGAGGCCTTTGTTTATATGATGACATGGATGAACATTTTTATTTTCATAATCCAGAAGATATTTTTCTGTAATAAGGTTCACACTTGGCTCATCATGATTTGCATTTGATGATGATGTTAATTCCATTGTTTTAAGAGTGGCACTATTTATGCATATTAATGCAAGTAATAAAAAGAGTTTATTCATTACTATGAACCTTTAATGTAATAAATGTATTGATTATTAAATATGTTATTTATATTTTTTTTATTAGAATAATTTAATCCAGGAAAGGTGTCTAGTTAAAGAATAATTATTTCGGATCAAATGTGGTGGTATAGCGTATTAATCCTTCAACCTGCCTTCGCCAAGGCTTCTGCAGGCACGGCAAGTTCTCAAGGCAGGTGTTTACTGCTGAGCTTGACGAAGCATCAGGACGAGCGCAAGAGATTCTTCACATCCAAAATTTTTGTAACATGCGCATCTATTTCTTGTTGCGTGATGCGATTATCTTTAATTGCTTGTTTGATAGCAGTGACTGCTGCTGGTACATCAACAGGGGTGAGTAAAATATCATTGCCTGCAAGTAAAGCTTGCAATTCGGCTTGTCCATTTTTGTAATGATTGGTGATGCCTTGCATATCAAGGCCATCAGTAATAATAAGACCTTTAAAGCCGAGTTCGTTTTGTAACAGATCGGTAACTATTTTTTTTGATACGGTTGATGGTAATTTGGATTTGTTTTCAAATGCAGGGACTTCTAAATGCCCAATCATAATTGCAGGAATGTTATTTTTAATCAGTTGTTTGAATGGGTACAGTTCAATATCATGTAATCTTTTTGCATCATGCTTAATAAGTGGTAGATCATAATGAGAATCAACATCAGTATCACCATGACCGGGAAAATGTTTTGCGCAGGCAATAATGCCTGCGTTTTCTAAGCCTTGCGCAAACGCAATTGCATGTTGTGCAACCAGTTCAGGATTATCACCGAATGAACGATCATTAATAACGGAGTTGTTAGGATTATTGTTGACATCAGCAACGGGTGCAAAATTAATATGTACTCCTAGTTTTTTACAATACTGCCCAATGGCGCATCCAGCTTGATACGTTTCTGCTGTATCATTTTTTTCACCAAGTTGTTTGTTGTTAGAAAAACATTCCATTGTTTGTAAGCGTGATATACCAACTCTGCCAGGTTCCAAATCTTGACCAATTAATAATGGAATGTTTGATATTTTTTGGAAATATTGTGTTCTTTGGATCTGTTTTTCTGTATCACTTTTGCCCAAATAAATGATGCCGCCAATGTGATATTTTTTGATGAGTTTTTTAATATATTTTTTATCCATGCGATATGTTTTTTTTGATAAGCAATCTTTTGCAGTATCTTCATCAGCAACTGCTGCAACCATAAAAAGTTGGCCAATTTTTTGGTCTAATGTGAGGTTGTTAATGGATATGTTCATTGAGTGAGTTATTGATGTTATTGCAATAAAAGCTGTGGCTAGAAGGTATTGTTTCATTATAATTCCTTTTAGTATGCTCTTTTGTGGGAATTTGTGTTTTTAATATAGGGGTATATATGAAGTTTTGTAAACATTATCTTTTATTTGCGTTAGCAGGAGCATTGTTGTTATTGCCCGTTACATCACATTATGCAATTTCATGGGAAGATATTAAAAAGAGAGCTCGAACATTTGTTAGTGATGATACGTTACAAAAAACAATGCCAGGTGCAGTTGCAGCTTTTGGTCTTGCTGTAGGTGGTTTGTATTATTGGTGGATGAGTAAAAAGGGCATTAATCAAGATGAAATATCTCCATATATAGAAAGTTCTTACACGCAAAATGGCATTAAGCTTATTCAATTTCAAGTATATTGTCAGTTTAATCCTAATGGGGGAGGTATGGCTAGTTGTGGATATCATTCATTATTAAGAGGAATGCAAGTTGCTCAAGCAAAACATAACGCTGTAGATGATTCAACTTTACAAAATACATTAAATGATTTTAAGGCTATACAATATTATTTTAGTAAAAAAGGTATGTTTTGGGGCAATAATGGCATATGGCGTCAAGATATTATACAAAGTCGAAAAAAGGATATGTATACAGGTGATTGGATAGATAAAGAAGAAATTCAATCTTTATGGAATAAGAATAAAAATAAATTTATTGTAGAAGACGAATTATGGGATTTAGATGTAGTTGAAGATGTTAGTTTGATTGGGCATCCTGATGTTGATGTAACTACGTCGCTCCTTTTAAAGAAAATAAAATTAATTTTGAATACAGAAAAAATGTATTTTGCGATATTTATATTGGGTACAATGGAACAACCAAAAAAAGAAGATGAAGATCTTATTATGCAATATGGGCATTGGTATACATTAATTATGCATCAAAATCAAAAAGGTGAGCGTCAGTATTATATTACTGATTCTGGGTCTTGGAATAAAACAAATCGTCTTGAAGATGTAAATGCATGGAAACTTATCAATTTGATTGAACAGTAAAAGATCAAAAAAAAGGAGCAGCGCGCTGCTCCTTTTTAAGTGTCATTATTTTTTAATCACATCATAAAAATAATGTGCACCATTTTTGAATGTACGTTTCATGGTTGCACGATCAACAGAGAATAAGCCGAATTGAGTGTCATAACTACCCCATGAAAATCCATCTAAGAAACTATAATAATAGTAACCTTCCACGTTATAACCATCAGCAAGAGCTTTTGATGTTGCATAAATATGACGCTTGATAAATAAGTCTCTTATGCTTTCATCATGCGTAGCAATACCATTTTGCGTGATGATCATTGGGATGTTCAGTTTTTTTGCAAGATTATCTGATACATTTTTGATTGCAAAATATAACCCCTCAGGATACACCGTAATACCAGGGACATCCGTTGCAGTTTCGCCGGGGTTGCTAACATGGTTTACAATATTTTTTAGGTATCCATGGCTGTGGTAATTAATTCCAATAAAATCGAGTGATTTTGGTGCGTAATAGTTAACATGTTTTACCCAAGCACCAGCTTTGCCTGGAAGTGGAAATTTAATATTAAACACCCCCGTGGTGAAAAAATTGTAAAATGCATTATTGGTAAGCATGTTTGCAATGTAGCAACTTGGGCGATCCCAAAGATGCCACGGTTCAAGTAAGTGAACGTGTTTGATAATACCAATGCGTGAATTGTTTCCGTGTGGGGCGCTTTTAATTTTTTTGTAGACACGCACATGGGCTTCAAATTCATTTTTGAGTACGGTTGCTGCGCGGTGCAAATTACGTATTCCTGGAGGAGTTGTTCCGATTAAATAGCCAAGAACAGCGTAATTTTCCGGAGCCCAAAATGTAATCCATTGATCAACTCTTGTGCCAAGAACGTCATACATTTTACTGCAATAACGTTCAAAAAGAGGAATGTTTTTTTCATACTCAAAACCACCAAGATAACCCCACCACAATGGGTCGCAATAGTCTTTAAGAATAACGGTGATGCTGATATTGTTTTGAATCAGTTCATCGCATAGATCGGCATAATATTGCAGAACATCTTCATCAAAACACCCTTGTTCTGGTTCGACTTTGCTCCAATCAATTGAAAAACAGTAGGTGGTAATTCCCATATCTTTCATCAATTGCACATCTTTTTTGTAATGTGCAGAATGAGCTGCAGCATTGCCTGAGCGTGTTTTTGTGAATGGTGTAGTGCTATTGTTGCCGGTATGGTTTTCCCAAGTGTACCATGTACTTGTTTTTGAATAGCCTTCAACTTCATATGATAAAGTTGTTAATCCCCAGTCAAATGATTTTGGAAATTGTATTGAATGAATGTTGATATTTTGCCATTTCCAATAGGAGGTAGAAAGAAGAGTGCATTGAGTCAATAGTATGAAAATGCTGCAAAATGAAACTATTTTTTGTGTGTGTTTCATGGGTACCTCTGTGTGAAAATAATGAATGTAGTCTCTTTATATAGTTTATCCAAAAAATAGAGTTTGTACGAGAAGTAGTCAATATACAGGTAAGGCATAGGCTTATAGTAATTTTTTTACATGAAAACTTTTTGAATTGTGGTATATTTTGCTTCGAGATACAAAAAAAATAAAATATATAGCAAACAGTTAAGGGGATAGGTCGATGAAATTGATATATAAGATGTTGGTAAGCGTAGTATGTATGAATATATCAACGCAACTTTTTTGCATGAAGTTTGAAGCACAAACATATATTGAGAATTGTGTTAATGTTGATAATGTGTGCGAACAGAATTTAAAAAAATTATGTACTCATTCATATAAAATAGATCTCGATGAAAAAATTAAGAGTGTTAATTTAGAAACAGATAAACTCAAAGAATCATTAACATATCGTCAATCTAGACGATGTTTCAGGACTAAGCAGAAATATAATATATCTGATGATGCTTGGAATTTATCTATTGGTTTGGCACATGCTCGTATGAGTGCATCATTTTTACCTGCGAATGAATATTGTTTATCTTGGTCAAAGTTTACAGAGAAATATAATTTTATGTGCGAAGATGAGATTGATCCCGTGTTTGCTCAAATACTTCAAAATACTTTTCTTCGCGAGTCTATCAATCCAGCTAAATTTCGATTGTGTGTAAGTGAAGATGTTTCTTATGAAGTGAAAACAGTTCAAGTTGCTTGTATTACAGGTGAACAAGGTTGTACTTCTTATCAAGAGACAGGTTATGGGCTTATTGTAATAAATCCTTTTCTGGTGAAGCGTTTATCTTGTCGGTTACAAAAAGGATTTTCTTTATTCTTAGCAAGTTGTGTGGCGTACAATAATGTTGATTACTTATCTGACATTGAGGTAATGAGTAATGTTACTATACAAAATAAAGATGCTATTGGCGGCTTAATACATCAAACTTTTTTGCTTCTCGTTGCTTTACGCGATCAAAAGAGTTCGATGTTATTGAAAGAATTACTCAGAAATAGAAATATGTTTTTTGATGATTGTGACGGTGCTGTAAGTTATTATAAAAAGATGTGTGAAGTTAATAATTGTCATCGATATTTGGCATGGCTTAACAAATTGTCAGATGAGTCTTCTGAAAAACAATTAGTTATGAATAAACTTTATAACAGCACAAAAAAAGGAAAATCAGTTCAATACAATAAAGTTGAAAAAAAGTAGGTAAGATAGATTTTTTTAAAGTAGAAAACAAAAAAAGCCCCGGTTTAATCGGGGCTTTTGTATTGATTACGTTAGTGAGAAAAATGTTTTAGCAATATTGGCGTAATATCGCGAACCTTCTTTAAGTGTTGCAGAAAGATATTCAGGTGAATTGTTATCAAAGTTTACTGCAAAAAACCCATAACATTTTGCACCAAATGCATCTGGTTTATCTTGTGTTGGCCATTCAAAATTATCATGCGATGTCCATGGAAAATAACCAATAACTGGATACCCATCATTAATCAGCGCAGTGATTGTGGTGATTGCGCGCTGGTAATAACGAGTACGTTTTGCATCATCTTTTGTTGCAATACCGTTTTCAGTGACAATCACTGGGAGTGATTGTCCATTTTTATTTTTCAGTTTACCAAGAGGGATTGCTACTTGTTCAGCAATAAGTTGTGCGGCGCGGTAAATACCTTCTGGGTAGTTGCGATAATTTGGATTATCAGTATATCGTTCTGCATCTTCTTCAATAAGTTTATCATTCGGAATTTGTTCAAAACCATTCATAAACCTATTTGAATAAATATTAACACCAATCCAATCAAATGCTTTGTAAGCTTGCGGGTGATAGCGATATACATTGATATCTTTTGCTACTTTAAAGCAATCAGCATTTGGAGTGTACATGCAGTAATGACCATTAACCAAGAAGTTAAATGTACCACCAGATTGAATGTATGATCCCATTGCGCAACCTAATGTAGTTTTTAATCTGCTTGCAACTGTTGTTTGGGAACGTGCATGTGGATCGAGGAATAAAACATTAATTTGTGTTCCAATAAAAGGCTTTTTGAGTTTTGGATTTGTTTGTTGTAATTGTGTGTATACTTGTTGAATTTCTAACGCAGTCTCAACTAATTCATAATACATGTTAGCGATAACGGTGTGTGTTTTTTGTAAATTATTTTTTTCGCCAGGCGTGCCTTCGCCAGTGTAATATCCTTTAAACGCAGGGCCTTCTGGTGCACAACACATAGAAATTAAACATTCACCAAGTTCTTCTGCCAATTTTGTGTAAACTTTTACACAAAACTGTTTAAATAGGATGCTATTTTCTGCTTTTTCAAATCCGCCTAAATCTTCAAACCACGTTGGAACATCGTAGTGATGAAATACAACGAGTGGTTTAATGCCGTGTGCAAGAAAGGTACGAATAACATTTCTATAAAACTCGATGGCATCTTGATTAAAAACACCTTGCTGCGGCTGGATTCTATCCCATGCAAATGATATGCGCATTGCATTAATATTAAGTTCGTCTTCTATTTGTTTGATGATTTCTGGATAGCGATGATAAAAATCAATCGCATCACCAGCGGTTGGCAGGTGTGCTTTGTTTTTATAAAAACGGGCAGCTGCAGAACTATCATCAAGTCCACCTTCAATTTGATACGCAGATGATGAAGCGCCAAGATAAAATTGGTTAAAATTGGCAACTGTTTGATTGTTCTGAATTGCAGTCATAAGATTTTGCGCTGCTTGTTCTGGTGTGCATTCTATGTTATAGAGTTGAGCTAATTTTTGTTCAACAGCTATATGTTCAGTACTGTTGCCTTGCGCATGCTTCCAGAGTGCAGCTGTGATCATTTTTGCAAAAGTAGCCTTTTTGCGAGCGGATATAGATGCATTATGTAATGATTCTGGCAGTGCAAAGGAATTGCTGGTTGTTGGTAGTAAAGCAAGACTTAGGGCGATTGGTAAAAAAATGTTCTTTTTAATCATGAAAAAGGTCCCTTTTTGGGTTAATAGCCTCTATTAAACTACATTATTAGTTTATCATGAGGGCTATAGTCGGTCAAAAGGGCCCATTAAATTGATTAAATCAGGTGATTGATCTTTTTTAGACATTAAAACGTATATGCACAATATCACCATCTTGAACAAGGTAATTTTGGCCTTCAATGCGCAGTTTGCCGGCAGTTTTAATAGCAGGTTCTGTTTTGTGAGTCATCAAATCATGATATCCAAATGTTTCTGAACAGATGAATCCACGCTCTATATCAGAGTGTATTTCACCACCCGCTTGACGAATTGTTGTACCTTTGCGTACAGGCCATGCATGAATCTCTTTTGGTCCGCAGGTAAAGAATGTAATAAGGCCAAGATTGTCATATGTTTTTTTAATAATAGTATCCAAGCTTGGTTGTACAATACCCATCATATCCATAAATTCACGTGCTTCAGCCACGTCCATTTGAGTGAGTTCATATTCAACACGTGCACTGACAGGAACTACAAATTCTGATCCGAAATGTTTGATAAGAGCTTGGTAATGTTTATTGGTTTCATACTGTTTATCTTCTAATTCGCCTTCGGCGATGTTGGCAATAACAATGAAATTTTTGGTGCTTAATAAAGGTATCATCTCAGCGGATGTTTTTTTTACAAGTTCTTTTGCTTTGGTAGCATTTCCTTCTTCAAGAGCAACGCGCACAGCCTTGAGTGTTTCAAGTTCATCAGTAAAGTTTTTTTGTTCTGCAGCAGTGAGTTTACCTTTAAATGATTTTTCAACTTTTGGAATGCGTTTATCGATTGATTCGATATCTTTGAGCATGAGTTCAGCCATGATAATTTCGAAATCGCTGATAGGGTCAACTTCTGTTGTTCTGACAATGTTGGGGTCTTCAAAGCAGCGTAGTACATGTAGAATAAGATCAACCTCACGAATATTGCTTAAGAATTGATTACCAAGACCTTCACCCGTTGCAGCTCCTTTTACAAGGCCTGCGATATCTACAAAGGTGACAGTTGCAGGAATAATTTTGCCTGAGTTGTATGTTTTTTTAAGGTTTTCAAGGCGTTCATCAGGAACTTCAGTAATTGCAACATGAGGATCAATAGTACAGAATGGATAGTTTTCCATAGGAATACTTGATTTGGTGAGTGCATTAAATAGGGTTGATTTTCCTACGTTAGGAAGGCCTACAAGTCCGGCTTTGATACTCATTAAGTTACTTTCTTAGTTTGATTTTTTATAGGGATTTCTGAGTGATTATCTATTGTTTAGTGTGCGTTAAAAAGCTGTTTTACGCAATTTTTTTAATGCGTTACATTTTTTATTGCACAAAAAAATGGGGTGTGCTAATACTGGGAATAGAGTTGTTTATATAGTGTTCTCAAAAAAGGAGTGGTTTTATTATGATGCATTCACCTATGATGAAGATGGTCGGTATGGCAACGTGGGTAATTACTGCATTTGCTTCTATCAATATGTTAACTGGTTTATATGGCTATGATTTCTTTGCTTGGATGATGAATACAATGCCAGGCTTGGTTGTACCAGCTGTGTGGATTGTAGGTATTTCTGGTATTATTAGCTTTGCTATGTTTATTAAAGGCTTTATGTGTTGCCCAGGATGCGGAATGTGTCCTTGTAACTGCAACAAATCGTCACATATGTAAGAAAAATAAATTAAGAGACCTCGACGAGGTTTTTTTGTGATAAAAAGCTCGGCATTTATGCTGGGCTTTTTTTTATGAGCATTGTATGATATGCGCATGATAATTTTTTTTTAAAAAAAAAGGGTTCATGTGAACAAATATTATGTGTTGGCTTTATGTATATCGATTCATGCAATTAATGGCATGGAAAAGAAGAATGATTGGAATGCTAAGAAATATCAGCGTAATTCTGAATTACAATTTAATGCAGCTATGCGAGCATTATCAAATATAGAGTTTATGGGTAATGAAAAAGTGCTTGATATTGGATGTGGCGATGGAAGAGTCACAGCTGAAATTGCAAAAAAAGTTCCGCATGGATCTGTTAAAGGTATTGATAAGTCAGAAAACATGGTACAACATGCTCGCAGTATGCATCAACAACCCAATCTTAGTTTTGATGTTTTAGATATTTCAGACATAAAATATCCGTATCAAGTGGTAGGAGAACACGGATATCACAATGCATATGATCTGGTAACTGCGTTTTCATCATTATCATGGGTAAAAGAACAAGAACAAGCGTTTAAGAATATTGCATTCTTGTTAGCTTATGGAGGGAAAATAAGAGCTGGTCTTGCACATGAAGATAGCCCGTATTTACGTGCTCGTTTTGGTATGGCTACGCATGATAAATGGAAAGATTTTTTTATAGATTATGAAGTCCCTTTTTACCCTGCTAATGAAGCAAAAGTAAGGTCTTGGCTG
Source organism: uncultured Pseudomonadota bacterium (assembly GCA_964636815.1). Taxonomy (GTDB): domain Bacteria; phylum Babelota; class Babeliae; order Babelales; family Vermiphilaceae; genus SOIL31. The sequence goes on along the minus strand of CAZWTF010000005.1, from coordinate 70,885 downwards.
AAAATAGCAAGGTTAACAGAAGAGCTTGTGGAAAAAAAAGAAGTGCCTCACGTGTTTAAAAATAGACAAGAATTCATTAATTGGATGAGTGCTATTCCCGCGCAAATTGATAGAATTCCAGAAGAAAGACATGAAGAATTCTTTAATGATATTATTGATGAATATTTTAAAGAAGTACCACAAGAAGAAGATGGGTCTATAAAGTTAAGTATCTCAGCTCTTGTTGTTCGTGCTGAGTATGTTCCTCCTTTAAAGGAAGTATCCCAAAAAGAAGATGGTTCTATAGAAGTAAGTATTTCATCCTAAGTATGTTCCTACTTTGTGGTAATTAAAAAAATTAAATAAAAAAGCCTTCGGGTTTTTCCAAAGGCTTTTTTGTGTTGCTATTTTCTATCAATAGCCCATCTAATTGCTTCAATAATTTTATCTTTGTTCACAAGCATATTGAACTCTGTTTGATTCATTACTAACTCAGAATGTTCAGGAGTGTATTGAAAATTTATTGTTTCACAATATCCCTCTTTAGTTTGATAATCAAGATCAAAATCGGATAAATTGTAACCAGCAAATTCTGGATCTGACTTGTGTTTTTCCCATGAATTTTTATCGCTGATGCGTGGCAGATAGATTACAACAGGAGCATCTGGATTGTTTTCATCTTTAAAAATAGTGCATGTTTCTGTGCCAAGAAGATCGCTTTCTATAGCAGGGAAAGGGCGGTTGTGTTCTTTGGCATATTTGGCTACTTTTTTTAATTGTTTTCCCATGTTGCCGCCTGATGCATCCAGAAAAATAAGAATTTCTGGAGCGCGTTCTGTACATAGGCCGCTCACAGGTGGATAAGGTAAGTTAAATTCAAGTCCCGCATCAACAAAATTCATATATTTTTGAGCGGATAAAGTTGAGTCAGCAATGTTATCCATTTTGTACATATGATTTGGTACTGTTGCATAGAAAGGAAGTCTTTCTCCTTCTATTTCATCTGGTATAAGAGCTTCAATTTCTTTTTGTGTAATAGGATCTTTTATAATATTTTCTATTATATCACGAATGTTTGCCCCAAATGCAGACCCATATGTTCCCATTTGGTAACCAACTGATTTTTCTGGGCAATATTTTTTTAATTCTCCTTGTTCAAATTTGCTACCATATGATGTTGTAGGTATGTGGATATTATTGGTGCGATCACCAATGGTATGTGGGGTAAATTCATACCACGTTTGTCCTGTTACGATTGTTTCTCTACCGTCAATTGCAGTGTAAATAGGGTAAGGATATGCACCTTGTGCAATTCTGTTTGCTTGATCTGATAAGGTAGCCTCTTGACGTTCTATTCCTAAAGATTTTAACAATCTATTTGCTAAACAAAAACCATATATATCTACGGGAGTAAATGGTTTTTTATTTATTTTTTTTAACATTGCTACAAACATCAAATTTTTTTCTAGAAGGGTTGATTCTGTAAATGGTTTAGCGATACATTTTTGAATATACTTTCTAAATTCTTCTATTGGTTTGCCAGTGGAAATCCATGGAGCAACAGCCCACGTAGAACCAGATAATGCTGTTACATACGTAGTTGCATCAAGAAGGCCTATTTTGTTTGCAGCGCATAGTGAACCAGTTGTACATAGCATTGCTCTGTATCCACCTCCGCTGCCGATCATTGCGATTTTAGGGATTTGTTTTTCATTAAGTGAACGGTTGAGCATTTTTTCTAATGCAGCTTTTACAATGGGTAAGCGTTGTTGCAGAAAAGCTTTTTCGCTTTGGCTAATACCGTCATAACGCATAACTGATGTGTTATCGCTTTTATGTTTTTTTGATGGAAGTATCTCCATCGCATGTATTATAGGTGATATGAATGCGCAATATGATGCAATAATTATTATTTTACGAAATGATACAGTCCTCATATCTACCTCCTTTGTTTTGATAGCATTTTTTATTGTCACTATCATACGTTGGAGGAGCTGTTTTTTTCAATCAATTTATTTTTTAAGCACAGTAGCACCATCCATCTTGTCTTAGGAGTATTTTTGGTGAAAATGTTTTTTTGTTATTATTCTCTGGGATAATCAATTTTAGTTTGATAATTGTTCCCATGTAGCTTGGAGAATTCCAACTCCATTTTGATTTTTGTTGTATAATTCCTACTGTATTGTTTGAAGGATGAGCGATGAGTTCTCTTACTTCTCTTGGTAATGTTAGAAATTGTTTATAATTTTTTTTTGAGTAAAAAGCGTAAAATGTACCGTATTTATCTAGTTTTATAATTGTAGTTCTAGAAAGTTTTTCTAAGATATGATTTTGTTGTTCTAGGGATAAAGTTTCTTTATGTTTAGTGTTTGTTTTTTTTACAATTTCCATGCTATATGATGTATTCACTATAAAAAATATGCTGCAGAAAAGAAGTATGCGTGGTATCACTTGTGATCCTTGTTATTGTTGTTTTTTGTGTGTTTATAATACTACATAAATATTTTTGATTCTATCCTTTTTGAGGAGTTGTAATGAGTTATATTGTAGTGGGTAAAGAACATGCAGCTGATATACAATTATATTACAAAGATTGGGGAGCGGGTCAACCGATTGTGTTTAGTCATGGTTGGCCATTAACAGCAGATGCTTGGGATGATCAGATGCTGTTTTTAGCGCAACATGGATATCGTTGCATTGCACATGATCGGCGTGGTCATGGGCGTTCAAGTCAGCCCTGGCAAGGTAATGATATGGATACATATGCTGATGATTTGGCAAAGCTTATTGAAGCATTAGATTTGAATGATGTAATTCATGTTGGACATTCAACGGGTGGCGGTGAAGTTGTGCGCTATATTGCTCGACACGGTATAAAGCGCGTTGCAAAAGTTGTATTGATTAGCGCTGTGCCACCATTGATGGTTAAAACAGATACAAATCCACATGGGTTAGATCAAAAAATTTTTGATGATCTTCGTAAAAATACACTTAAAGATCGTTCGCAATTTTTTAAAGAATTAGCATTACCATTTTTTGGGGGCAATAGACCAAATACTCATCTTTCGCAAGGATTAATAGATAGTTTTTGGTTGCAAGGAATGATGGGTGGTTTTAATGCTATGTATGACTGTATTGCAGTATTTTCTGAAACTGATTTTAGACAAGATCTTACTAAGATTGATGTGCCAACATTGATTATACAAGGTGATGATGATCAAATTGTTCCGCTTGATATTTCTGGTAAATTATCAGTTAACATGATTAAAGGTTCTATTTTAAAAGTTTATTCTGGAGCGCCGCATGGCTTGTGTTCAACATTAAAAGATAAGGTGAATGCAGACTTGTTAGAGTTTGTTAAACAATAAAAATCCCCGGTGTTTGACCGGGGAACAAAGTTGTTGGTAGATATTATTTTTTTTACTTTTTACTGTTTTTGTGTTTTTTAAATGTGAGCAATTTTGTTTTCTTTTGTTCGGGAAGCATAGGTTTTCTGTGATATTCGGTGCGATTGCTATTGAGAATAAGTATCTCTTTTTTTTTATTAATATCATTAGGGGGATAAGGGTTAGGTTTTTTATGATATTCGATGCGACTGCTATTGAGGACAAGTATCTCTTTGGTTTTATTAATTTTAGTAGGATCTGTTGGTAATTGTGTTAGACAAATTCTTACTGCGATTGGTAGTTGTAAGAAAAGTTTATAATCTTTTTTTGATGGTAAAAGATAATATAGGTTATGAGATTTGAGATTGTATTCTTTATGTCCGTTATTTCTTGATACAGTGTACAAAGCAATCTCTTTTGGTGTGTTTCTAAATACATTGCCTAATGTATTGAGTTGTTGTGATGTGAGTAGATATTGGTATTGTACCGGAATACAAAGGTCGAGCCATGTTTTTTGATAAGGAAATTTTTCTAAAAAATCTTTATTTTTTAAATATATACAGTATTGAAGTATTCTATTGCGGATGTCTGTGACGATAATTTCTTTTTCTAGCATCATTCGCGTAAAAAATAATGCATATGTGATAGGGTGGTCGTAAAAAATGTCCTTATGATAATACAATGTGATTCTTGTGCGAGGTTCATCATCATCTGGAAATCTAGGCCACATAGCATACATGTTAAGAGAAGTACATATGAAAAGTGTGCCGAATAAAATAGATTTATGCAGTAACATCTTGATTCCTTTTTTTTTTATTTTTTGCCGTTTTTGTGTTTTTTTAACGTGAGCAGTTTAGTTTTCTTTTTTTTAGGAAGGATAGGTTTTCTATGATATTCGGTGCGACTACTATTGAGGACAAGTAGCTCTTTTTTTTTATTAATATTTTTAGTAGGATCTGTTGGTAATTTTGTTAGACAAATTCTTAGTTGGACTGGCAATTGTAAGAAAAGTTCATAATCTTTTTTTGATGGTAAACGATAATACAGTTTATGAGTACAACTATCTTTTGGTTTGTTTGCGAATACATTACTTAGTAATACATTACCTAATGTATTTAGTTGTTGTGATGTGAGTAGATATTGGTATTGTACCGGAATACAAAGGTCGATCCATGTTTTTTGATAAGGAAATTTTTCTAAAAAATCTTTATTTTTTAAATATATACAGTATTGAAGTATTCTATTGCGGATGTCTGTGACGATAATTTCTTTTTCTAGCATCATTCGCGTAAAAAATAATGCATATGTGATAGGGTGGTCGTAAAAAATGTGCTCATGATAATACAATGTGATTCTTGGGCGAGGGTCACTTGGTACTGGGCCTCCGGGTGGAAATGCAGATATATTAAGAGAAGTTAATATAAAAAGTGAGCTGAATAAAATGCGTTCGTATAGTAACATTTTGATTTCTTTTTTTTGTTTTTCCTCAAGAATATCATGCAAATGTATTTATTCAAAAGAGATGATAATAAAAGAAATCCCCCGGTTTGGTCCGGGGGATTTTTGAGTCATTCGTGATGGGATACCCTAAAAGGGCAAGTATATTATTATTGCTGAATTTCAGCGTCGATAGGTTCGTCTTGTTGTGGAGCTTGTTGTTGAGCTGAATCATTACCAGTTGCTGATTGATTTTTGTACAATGTTTCAGCAATTTTGTATGAAGCTTGAGTTAACTCATCATTTGCTCTTTGAAGACCAGCAGCATGTTCAGCATGTTCTGTTAAAGCAGCTTTTGCTTTTTCTAGAGCAGCTTCTGTTGCAGTTATTTCTTCTTGAGAAAGTTTAGCTCTGTTTTCATTAAGCGTTTTTTCAACACCCAAGATTGTGCTATCAAGTTGATTACGTTTTTCAACTGCTTCACGAGCTTGTTTATCTTCATCTTCATGAGCTTTAGCTTCTTCAACCATGCGCTCAACTTCTTCTTTTGATAAACCGCTGCTGTTTGTGATAGCAATGCGTTGTTCTTTGTTAGTCGCTTTATCTTTAGCAGATACACTTACAATACCGTTAGCATCAATATCAAATGTTACTTCGATTTGAGGTGTGCCACGTGGAGCTGCAGGAATACCTTCTAACATAAATTGGCCAAGCATTTTGTTGTCGCGTGCAAATTCACGTTCACCTTGTACCACACGGATATCCACAGCTGTTTGTCCGTCTTCTGCTGTTGAGAATACTTGAGACTTACGAGTAGGGATAGTTGTGTTTCTCATGATAAGTTTGGTTGCAATGCCACCAAGTGTTTCAATACCAAGAGAAAGTGGTGTTACGTCAAGAAGCAATACGTCAGTTACATCACCAGCTAAAATACCACCTTGTAAAGCTGCACCAAGAGCAACAACTTCATCAGGGTTTACTGATTTGTTTGGTTCTTTGTTAAATGTTTCTTTAACAATTTGTTGTACTTTAGGGATACGTGTTGAACCACCAACAAGAATAACTTCATTAATATCTTTAGTTGTTAATTTAGCATCAGCCAATGCTTGTGTGCATGGTTTTACTAAACGAGCAAATACGTCTGCGCAAAGCGCTTCAAGTTTTGCACGAGATATTTTTGTGTTGAAATGTTTAGGTCCAGTAGCATCTGCAGTGATATAAGGTAAGTTGATTTCTGTTTCTAACATTGAAGAAAGTTCAATTTTAGCTTTTTCAGCAGCTTCTTTAAGACGTTGTAACGCCATTTTGTCTGCGCTAAGATCGATACCTTGTTCTTTTTTGAATTCTTCAACTAAGAAGTCGATAAGTTTGTGATCGATATCATCACCACCGAGCATTGTGTCGCCGTTGGTTGATTTAACTTCGATAACGCCGTTAGCGATTTCTAAGATTGAAACGTCGAATGTACCACCACCAAAGTCAAATACTGCGATAGTTGAGTTGCCTTTTTTATCAGCACCATATGCTAATGCAGCAGCTGTTGGTTCGTTGATAATACGTTTAACATCAAGACCTGCAATTTTACCAGCGTCTTTTGTTGCTTGACGTTGAGCGTCATTAAAGTATGCAGGAACAGTAATAACTGCTTCAGTTACTTTGTGACCAAGGTAATCTTCTGCTGCTTGTTTAAGGTAGCTTAATACTGCTGCAGAGATTTCTTGTGGAGTGAATTTTTTACTTTGTGCTTCAATAGTAACTTCGCCATTGTCGCTGCGTGATAACTTGTAAGATACGTTTTTAGCTTGTTTTGCAGCAGTTTCGTATTTAATACCAATGAAACGTTTTACTGAAGCTAAAGTATTTTCTGGATTAGTTACTGCTTGACGTTTTGCCAAAACACCCACTAAACGGCTGCCATCTTTTGTATACGCAACGATAGAAGGAGTTGTATTTCCGCCTTCTTTGTTAGGTATTACTCTAGGTTGGCCACCTTCCATAAATGCTACTACCGAGTTAGTTGTACCTAAATCGATACCAATTATTTTTGCCATCTCGATCCTTTTGGTTGGTTGTTTATACTATATTGATTCATGTTCACATGGCTTTTTTGTGTATATATCTTCGGCTTGTTGCTCATATACCATGTTATTATGCTGTTTTTACAGCTCTTTTTATAGAATAACAAAAACAGCGGCCTTGTCAATAAAGACTCACAAAATATTAGTGGGGTACGCTCAAGGTTTATGAAGCTTGCTTTGCATGATTGATATGATTATAGCGATCTACAGGCAATCTTTAATTGTTTGTTATGCATGTCGGATAATTAAGTATGAGGGGCTGCAAATTGGGGTTTGACGGTATTTGTGGTGTTTTTTTGCATATTGGAATGAAAGCCCTTCTTTTTTTGCTATATATGTCGGATAATTGATGACGGAGTGGGGCTGAACCATTTATTGTACGCGTTTTGGTCGAGCAGGACGCAAGTTTTTTATTAAAGTGGCCGCGCGCGGAGCCCCACTCCGTCATCCTGCCCCCCGCCTTTTCTTTGGGGATTGATAACGAAGGCGGGGGGCAGGAGACTTCGTTATAAGAAGGAATTAAGAAGGAATAAGGAATAATGAAAGAAAGCAGAATAAGATAAAGAAAGGTGATAAGAAAGAAGAAGTAAGAAGGGTGAAGATGGAAGTATAGGATATAAGAATATAAAGACATATATCTAGGAATATATAGAAGATAGATATAGGTATAAGTATATAGGTATAAGTATAAATGAGTATTGGGTATCACGACTACATATGTATATGAAGATATATATATAAAGAATAAGAGTAAAAAGAGTATTAAAGATAAGAACTTAAGATGTTTTACTACGAAGTTTGTTGCTTAAAAGGGTGGTTGGTTCTTTGTAGGCATACAAGAGAAGAATAAGAAAAAGAGTAAGATAAAGAGTAAGGGTAATAAGGATAATAAGGAAAAGACCAAGACAAAGAATAGGACTAAGAATAAGATCAGGAATAAGAATAAAAAGAATAAGAGGTATAGATATGTATATGTATATATAGAGATATATAAGAATAAGAAGAATAAGAGAAGTAAGAATAATAAGGAAAAGAGTAAGAATGATAAAGGGTAGGTATAAGTAAAAGGTAACACATATACACGTATAAGCATATAAGAGTAACCCTACTTCACTCTATGAGTTACGAAGGGCAAGTAAGACTAAGTACCAATCGCACGTCAATTAAAAAAGTGAACAAGGTGATCGCACCAATACACGTTCTTAAGATGTAGAAATTTTCGTAGCTTTATCTAAAATTTTTGATGTATAAAATTCGCAATTCAATCAAATTGTAAAAAATAGTTATTATATGTTTTTGAAAATCACATTATCATTTTTGCAAAATAAAAGAATCCCTAAAAAGGGAAGGTGCGCGCCCTTGTTTTTTGTACCTAGTTTTTTTACCAGCCTAACCCCGTCTATCTTTGATAAGTTGTTTTCTATGTAGATTGTCATTTGGCCTACCCGTTTGAACTGTTTTTCAGTTAGTATATAATAAATATATATATTGGATTATTAAATGATTTTGCGTATCAATTGCTATTTAGGGGGTTTTTCTGTGAACAGATGTCAATTTATCTTTAAAACAAGCGTTTTAGCGCTCGTTTTGATGAGTAATGCTATTTCCTTTGGGATGATTGTAAGATATAAAGATGAACAAAGTACAAAGGCCGTCCAAGCATCTGTCGCCTCTTGTTTAAAGCCTATATATGAAAAAGAAAAAGAGATGGTTAAGGCTTTACCTTTGGAAGAGCAAGGTCTGTATAATTTAGAAAAGCTTTACAAGAATCGTCATAATCCAAAATTTGTGCAGAAGTTCTTAAGTAATGAAGGTAATTATGTGCCTGTGGTGTTGGTTCATAACGCTGTTAATGTAAATCCAGAAAAAGGCATTGAGCTGGGGTTTTTTGGGGTTAATCCTTATCACGAATCCTTTTACCATCCTTACCACCCACCGTTTTTCAATCCTTATGGTACATCATTTTTTTCAGATTCTCATGAAAAAATTAGTACGATTGGTAAAGAAAGATTTCGAAAAGCGTTCAAGCAAAAACGCATTAATTGTATTTATAAAAACCCAAGCGTATATGAGATAACTTACGATGATAATAAAAATTATCCTCTTGTGATGGCATCCCTTTTTGGTAATGATGAAGATATACAGAAAGAACTCAAAAGTAATCCTAGTCGACAGGCTACGCATCATGCGGCTTTGGCTTTTATAAATTATCCTAATAAAAACAATAACGCTCTTGAATTGCTTTTGCCAAAAATAAAACAAGAAGGTAAGCAATTGTTTGGGGACAGCATTCAATTTGACAAAGAGGCGAGAGTAATTCTGTCTTATGCTCTTTTAGGCGCATCTGCTGATAATAAAGAAATTTTTGAGTTTATAGCCCAGAAAGATCCGTATAATGCCAATAGGATTAAGGCTTACGATCCACTCTGTTATTTCGATCATAAAAAACGTACTACCCTAGATCTTATGATTTCGCATGAGAAATATTTTGGGGAAGAAAATATTCAGACTTTCATAGATAATGGTGGATGTACAGCTAAAACATTAAAAAAAATGAAATACATCGGCAATATTATTGAGCATTTGCCTAACCGAAGATATTCGATGACGCCTGAAGAAAGAATGGCGAGTGATCATTTTGATAGATTAACGTACGCCACTTTCAGACGAATAGAGATGGAGCGTAATCAACGACTTAATATCCCAGAGCTGACAGAGCCTGATGTTGATTAAAGACTAAAAATAAGATTTGGATAAAAAGAGCTGCTTTTAATAAGGCGGCTTTTTTTATTTGGGTTAAAACTACTTTTTGCCAATTGAATTGAATTGTTTTATAAATAATGCATACTTCTTAACAATAAGAGAAAATAATCTATGACCAATTATTGTTGGAAATATACATGTATCAATCTGTTTTAAAAACAATTTCTGTATCGCTCATGCTTCTTAGTAGCATTATATCTTTGGGTATGGAAATTATTGATGTTCCTAAGTTTTATACTGAACAGTTGTCAACAGATCTCCAAAGACATATTTTTGTTGTTGCGCATCCATCTATACAAAACCAATTAAAAACATGTTGTAAATCGTGGCATGCAATTGGTGCTAAAAAAGCTCCCAATATGTATCAACTTGTTAATAATACATCTTTTAGGGCAAGTCATGATGATTGGCGTTATATTATGATGCATGCTGCATTGGATAAGAATATTAAGGTGATGCGCACTATTCTTAATCGTACTGAGCAACGTAACTTTGATTATGATTTTGGGATAAATTATCTTGGCAATAATAATGAGCAACAAAGCTTGAGGCTTTGGGATGTGTATGGTTTAAATGCATTATGTAGCAATATGACTTGTGAAAAATGCAAGGAGTTGGATTTGGTGTCGAATTCAGATAAGCATACAATCAACTTTAAGACTCTTTTGTTTGGTGCTTGTTTTGATAAGGTGATGCGCACTATTCTTAATCGTACTGAGCAACGTAACTTTGATTATGAT
>CAZWTF010000005.1:0-60402 GCA_964636815.1 uncultured Pseudomonadota bacterium | reverse complement strand
TTCAGATAAGCATACAATCAACTTTAAGACTCTTTTGTTTGGTGCTTGTTTTGATGGTGATGTGGATATAGTTGAAAAATTAAAAGCAGATAGTTCAACAATACAGTTTTATGATTGCATTGTGATGTCCATCTATAATGATAATCAACATTGTATTGCAATGTTGTCCTCTGAGGTAAGTCATATAGTCCATGATCGGCTTCATCTTGATTTATTGCGATTAGCGATGCGTAATAATAAAAAACGTGCGTTTAAGGCACTGGTGGAAAATAATGTTTATGGTCGTTTAAATGATCCTGTTGGTATTCATCCGGGGCGCAATACAACAATTATGGATGAATTACTTGAGCAGAAAGATATCCCTGATCTTCAAGAGTATATTGGTTTATACAAACAACTTGGTGGCAAGACTTGGCAAGAAGTAAAGTATGCAGAAGATGAAAATAAAAGTCAGCTAGCTTTCATGACTTTTTGTCCGATCCAATGATAATAAACTGCTTGGGGCATTCAAATTGAATTCTAATTTTATAAAATCTAAAAACATTGATGAGGTTTGTTGGTTTTGAGAATTTAACATTTTTTGAACTATGACATGACTGCAATTAAAATCCTTTTAAATTGACCTGTTTTTATTGATGCTTTTTTTGACGTAATAATATCTTGTGTTACGCATGTAACAATGTATGATAAACATTCTATATGCACATAATAGTATACAGAAAGGATATTGTGAATATGCCGTTTTTGACAATTCGTATGATATTGATTATGTCTCTCTTTTCTACTCAGCACATGTATAGCATGGAACGGTTACGCAGTCTAATATATGGTGATTCAATACAATTTGAGCAGTTCTCTCAATTTCTACCAGAGGTGCAGTTGCTTGTTTTTAAGCATTCGAATAATAAGGCTAACTTTCAAAGCATTAATAAGCATTGGTCTCAAGTAGGATCAATAAAGACTATTGATAGTTTTGACACTATTGATTATCCACATTTGTCCCGTATATTTTTGCATGCTGTGTATACCAAAAATTATGATGGTGTTGAAAATATCCTGAAAAATAGTTATCTCAATAAAATTGAAAAGAAGAATTTATATTATCGATATGTTGATATTAATCAAGTAGGAAAAGAAGTTGTTCTGGATCCTTATAATTTTGGCAATGATAAAATGATTGCGTTGTTGAAAAAATATAATGTTAGCAATGCACCCTCAGATACAATAGCATCTGCATCAACTCCTTTGATTATGGCATGTCTTTCGGGTAATAGTAATATTATTGAATATTTCATCATAAGCGATAAAACTAATATTAAAAGAGCTTTGAATGTTGCAGTTGATTGTGATCATGGAAAATGTATACAGCAGCTTATACATAATTGGTCCGATGCTTTTGGAGAATTATATTGCGGAGATGAATACCGATCGTTATTGTGCCGTCAACTTTTCAGACGAGCATGCATTAATAAAAGTTGTAAAGCTTTGAAGATATTATTAGATGATGGCTATTATAATATAAATGAAGAGTTGAGTGGCGCAACGCTGCTTGATGAAGTTATAGCATTAGAAAAAGAAGATTGTACTTTTAGTGTGGTTATAGCATTATTACAAAAATATTATGCAAAAACTTCAGAACAGATCGCCGATCATAATGCGAATGTAGCTCAAGATAACGGGCATTCGTGGTATTTATTTTATTAAACTGTTTTTAACATAAACAAATATAGGCCTTAAGTATTTTATAAAAATATGATATGCTTATTACCTGTGTAAAAGCTATCCTTGCGAGGAGCTATACCTTTGTATGAAAGGGTGGCAAATGTTTGCTCGCAATGAGAAAGTTGTTTATCCAGGTCATGGTGTTGCAGTTATTAGCTGCGTCATTGAAAAAAAAATTGCTGGTAGATCCCTACAGTTTTTTGAATTACGATTTCTTAATAAAGATATGACTATTCTGGTTCCAACAGAAAATGCAACTGCGGTTGGAATTCGACATCTGAGTTCTGCTGAATATATTAATGATATTTTTAAACTATTGGCGCAACCAATGATGGCAAAGCAGTTAGATGCTGCAGCAAGTAATTGGAATAAGCGTAATAAAGAGTATCAAGGAAAACTTCGCAGTGGTAATCTTTTAGAATTGTGTGCAATTTATAGAGATCTAAGACATATTGAAGGTAATAAAGAGCTTTCGTTTGGCGAAAAAAGCTTGTTGCAACAAACAGAAAACCTTTTAATCGAAGAAATTGCAATAGTTACAAAAATGGAAACTTCTGATGCAGCCCGACAATTAAAAGAACTCGTCGGTGATAAAATGAAACATCGTGAGTCATCTTTCCATCAATAATATTTTTATAGTTATTTTAATGGGGCTTTAATGAGCCCCATTTTTTTAACCCCAATAAAGATGTCTTCGTATGCGAAGGATTGGTTGAAAATTTTGAGGATAAATGAATTGTTTTCATGTATGCTTATTCATATGAAAACAACAAATCTTCCTTTTATACTTGTTATCTATGGTCCAACTGGTGTTGGTAAAACAGATGTAGCACTTGCTATTGCAGAACATGTTCCTGCTGAAATTATTAATATGGATGTAGGGCAATTTTATACACCGTTATCTATTGGCACTGCAAAACCGGATTGGAAAAATAGTTCAGTTCCTCATCACCTTTTTGATGTTATTGACACTCCCGCAAACTTTACCGTTACTGAATATCGATCATTGTTATATAAGACAGTGGAAGAAGTAAGATCTCGAGGGCGATTGCCAATACTTGTTGGTGGAAGTGGTTTTTATTTGCATGCGTTACTTTTTCCGCCGCAAGCATCAATTCCTGATGTTGATATATCTTTACTCTACCCAAAAGACATAAATTTGTGGCAGGAACTTTTTAAGATTGATCCTCAGCGCGCATCATGCATTGATAAAGCAGATACGTATCGTATTCAGCGAGCATTAACTATTTGGCATGCAACCGGAAATTTACCTTCAACGTATACTCCAACATATGATCCGCAAGCAGACTTCATGATTGTTTTTTTAGAACGCGATCGCCAAGAACTGAAAGATCGAATTAATGCTCGTGTGCTTGAAATGTTCAAGCAAGGTTGGATAGAAGAAACAAAAGCGCTTGAACATAGTCCGTGGCAAACTTTTATTCAAAAGAAAAACATTATTGGATACAGTGAAATTTTTGATTATTTATTGCATCAAAATGATACTAAACTTTTTGCTGATATGGTTGAAAAAATTAGTGCGCAAACAAGACAGTATGCGAAACGACAATATACATTTTGGCGTAAGTTGGAGCGTGAAATAAATAAAGAAAAGAAGTATACTGGCAAATATATTGGTTGTCTTGAAGTTGTGAACTTGACGAATGTCAAAATTAATTTATATATTAATGAGCTGTTACAACGACTATCCTGTAAAATAGGTAAAAAATATGAATAAATGGGAAGATTCTTTCAAGAAAATATCAATCGAAAATAATGGCACTCAAATGTGTCACTGTTCTGATAGTCATGGTCTTTTTATACCCAACAGACAATTAAGTGCTATTGTGGCAGTTATTTTACTGTTGGCGTTTTCTATTTTTATGACAGGTTATTTTTTAGGAAAGAAAAAAGTTGTTGAGCAATTTACGCAAGATATGCGGCAAGATGCTGTTGCTGATAAAATTTATACAACATTACTTTCTACTTCCTCTGAAGCTGTAACGACTGATGCATTATTAGTAACGCATGCAGATGATACAACTCAAACATCATCTTTGATGTCTGAAGAAATTGTTGTTGCTGCAGCTACGACTGATATATCTTTTGATGCGCAAGGTCCATCGTATTATGCCCAATTGATAGGTTTTGGAACGGAAAAAGCAGCGCAATTGTTTGTAAAAAAGCTTTCAGCAAAAGGAATTGAAACGGAAGTAAAAAAACGAACAAGTAAGACAGCCAAAGGTAATACTTCGTATTGGTATCAGGTTGTGACAGCTCAATATTCCAATAAAGATGATTTATTACATCTTGTTGATAAACTTACTAAAGAAGAAAACATTAAAGATGCTCGTGTGTGCATTTGTTAATTTTTGAATAATAAAAAAGAAAGGTTTTATAGTATGATTATCACTATTCGCAACCAGTTTAAACAATCAACTATTCGATACATTGCTATTTTAATAGTTGTTGCGTTGAGTGTCGGAATGGTTTCTATACCTTCATTACTCAGACAAGACGGAGCTTCTTCATGGGCAATGCAAGTTAATGGTAAAAAAGTTTCGTATCGTGACTTTGCACAAGAAATTGCTGAACAAAGTGAGTTTCTTGCACAAATTCGTGCGCAATATGGTCAATACGCTGATCTTTTAATGCAGGCAATGAATTGGCCAACTGATCCAAAAGCAATGGCGTCTGAAGTGCTTATTAAAATAGCTTTACTTAATCAGCTTGTTGATGATCTTGGTATTCATGTTGATGGACGGTATATTGCTGAAAGCATTAATAATGCTCAGTTTGCTCGTCAACATTTACAAAGAATTGTCCCACAATACCTTTTTGATTCTACAGGAGTATTAAACTCTGAAAAACTGAAAATGTTTTTACATCATAAAGGTTTATCGATGAGAGATTTTGAACACAAGATTGAACAGAGTCTATCTCAATTACAAGCTATGCAATTTATTGGTTCTACTTGTTATGTTCCTTTGTTTGATATTGAACAAGAGTTTATAGCGCAAAATCTTGGCAAAGAGTTTTCATACATAGCATTTTCATTAGATTCTTTTTTAACTGCAGAGAAGAAAAGAACAATTAGTGATGAAGATGCTCTTAATTTTTATAATAAAGAAAACAACCAACGCCGCCGTTATTGGATTCCAGAAAAACGAGATGGAATTGTATGGAAATTTGATGCAAAAAGTTATGGCGCATCAGTTTCTGAAGAACAAGTGATGCAATATTATGAAGATAATAAAGCAAGTAAATATGTCCTTGATCCAGTTAAAGTTCATGTGCAACAAATTAGTGAAAAACAGCTTGCACAACATCCTGATATGACACTTGAAATGATAAAAGAAGAGATTGCAAACAATCCTGCATCTGTGTGGGCAAAAAAATGGGAGCCTGTAGAACCATTTGCTCGTGGTGAACGTAAGGGATCTTTTGAAAAAGAGGCTTTCTTGCTACAAAACGTTGGGGATATTTCTCCTGTTATAGAAACAAAAAATGGTAAAGTTGTTTTACAGCTTGTTAAACGTATCCCACGTACTTATAAGCCGCTGCTTTCAGTAAAAAATGAAATCAAAAATATGCTGGCGGAAAAACAGTTCAAAAAGAGCTTTGTAAAGGATCTTAAAGCTGTTGCTACCAAAGGTGATACGCAGACAATAGAATCATTTATTGCTCAAAAAGGCGGTAAAAAAGAAGTTTCTGTGGGTATTATGAAGAATGACACAATGCTTTCCCAAGAGCTTTTTGGATTGAAAAAAGGTGAGTATGCCTTTTTTGTAGAAAATGAAGTTGGGATGGCTGTTTTGCTGACTAATGTTGTAGAGCGTCATCTTCCAGAATTTGATTCTATTAAGGCGGTTGTTAAGGGTGATGTTTGTGAAGAACGAGCATATGATGCAATGATCAATGCGGTACAGGAAGCAAAAGATTCATCAGCAGATACATCCTTTGAGGCTATCGCTAAAAAATACAATGCAGTAGTTCATCACACAGGCATGGTCCATCCAACTGATAATAAGAAGATACAAGAGCTTGATAAAAAAGGACTTCCAACAAAAAGAATGCTTGGCCTTAATAAAGAAGGTTTGGTTTTATTGCATAATGACGATAGAACGAGCCTTTTAATTAAAGTTGACGCTATTGAGGAATATAGCGAAGCGCATCTTTTAGGCGTAGAAAAAGAGATAAAAGCTCGTATAATGCCTTATCGTATGAAGTCGCAAGTAGAGAGCACTATTGCTTCTTTGCATAGAAATGCTACAATAGAAACTAATGAATTAACGGTTATAGCTGGCGAAGAATATTCAGAATGAAAATAAAAACAACATCAGCAGCTCGAGAAGAGCACTCAAAAGAGAAGAATCAAGCTGAATTGTCTATGAAGAAAAAGATGCTAGAAGTCACTTTTTCTCAAATAGATAAGCAATATGGCAGCGGTGCTGTTATGAAGCTTGGAGAATCGACCAATAGTAGTACAGAAGCAATTTCAACAGGTTCTATCCTTATCGATCGTGCGATTGGTATTGGTGGGTTGCCAGTTGGAAGAATCATTGAAATATTTGGACCAGAGGCGTCTGGTAAAACAACATTAGCGATGCATGTGATTGCTCAAGCACAGAAAAATGGCGGCATTTGTGCTTTTATAGATGCTGAACATGCGTTGGATGTTACGTACGCTAAAAATTTAGGTATTAATGCCGACGAATTAATTATTTCACAGCCTGATTATGGCGAGCAAGCACTTGATATTGTAGAAATGCTCGTAAGATCAGGCGCTATTGATGTGGTGGTAGTCGATTCTGTTGCGGCTCTTGTGCCAAAAGCTGAATTGGAAGGTGATATGGGAGATTCTCATATGGGCTTGCAA
The DNA here is from genome assembly GCA_964636815.1 of uncultured Pseudomonadota bacterium. Lineage (GTDB taxonomy): Bacteria > Babelota > Babeliae > Babelales > Vermiphilaceae > SOIL31. The sequence goes on along the minus strand of CAZWTF010000005.1, from coordinate 53,801 downwards.
GCAAGGCTGATGTCTCAGGCACTACGTAAGTTAACACCGGTTATCCATAAGTCAAAAACGGTGCTTATTTTCATTAACCAAATTCGTCAGAATATTGGTGCAATGCCGTTTGCTAATAAAGAAACAACTACTGGCGGTAACGCTTTAAAGTTCTATGCATCAGTTAGGCTTGATGTACGTAAAATTGCAAGCCTGAAAAAAAATGAAGTAAATGTCGGAAATCGAGTTCGTGTACGTGTGGTAAAAAATAAAGTAGCTCCTCCATTTAAACAAGTTGAGCTTGATTTATTATTTAGCGAAGGTATCAGTAAAGAGCTCGATCTTCTTGATGCGGCGTTACATTTTAAAGTTATAACACAATCTGGTTCATGGTTTGCGTTTAATGATGTAAAAATTGCTCAAGGCCGTGATCAAGTGTTACAACATTTAAGAGACGGTAAATGTTTTGCAGAAGTTTATAGCAAAGTTATGGAAGCGATTTTAGCAGAAAAAAGCGTTTTTGCTCCAGAAATTGATATTCAACTTAAAGAAAATAGTCCAGAATTTGATTAATTAATTGTTTGAGAAAAAGGTATATGTTGAAAGATAAAAAAGAAAGCACGACGACTCAGTTGGTTAATCAACAAATCCGTGCTGAGCGCGTTCAGCTTATAATGCAAGATGGTGAAAATATCGGTGTTGTGAGCAGAGGTCAAGCTTTACGTTATGCAGAAGAAGCAGGACTTGATCTTGTAATGATAGCGCAGTCGGGTAAAGACGATGTGCCTGTAGTTAAAATTATGGATTTTGGCAAAGTTCTTTATGAAAAAAAGAAAAAGACTATTGAAGCCAAAAAACATCAAAAAGTTATTCAAATAAAAGAAGTAAAATTAAGTCCTAAAATCGGTGAGCATGATTATCAAATAAAGATCAAGCAAGCCGTGCAATTTCTAACCTCAGGTAAGCGTGTAAAAATAACGCTTTCATTCAGAGGCCGTGAAATGACGACTAAAGAAGCGCGTGGATCAGAACTTTTTGATAAAATACAAAAAAGTTTTGAAGAGTATGATTTGACGAATAATCTTGTGCAAGAGCAAGATTCAAAATTAGGTAAAATGTGGTCACGTGTTTATTATTTAAAATAAACACATATTAGGGATAAAAAATGGCTAAATTAGCTAAAAAAATCAAAATGAAAACTAATTCTTCCGCAAAAAAACGTTTTTCAAAAACTGGCGGAAAAAAAGTTAAAATTAAACGCGGTAAAGCATTCAGACGTCATTTGATGACAAGAGCAAATGCAAAAACAAATCGTCAGCTTAGAAAAGCAACGTATTTCAGTAATGCAGATCTACCAGGCATAAAACTTTTATTACCATATTAATTGTATAAACCGATAAAATATATTAGGAATTAACAATGTCACGAGTTAAACGCGGGATAGTAACCAAAAAAAGACATAAACGTCTACTCAAACAAGCTAAAGGTTTCTGGGGACAACGTAAAAATATTTTCAAAAGAGCACACGAAACTTTATTACGTGCATGGGCTTTTGCTTTTAAAAGCAGAAAACTTTATAAACGTGATATGCGGGCTCTTTTCATTTCACGTATTACTGCTGCGGTAAGACCTCACGGTACATCATATAGCAAATTTATGCATGGGCTTAAGGTAGCTAACGTTGATCTTAACAGAAAAATGTTAAGCCAATTGTCAATTTTAGAGCCAAATGCCTTTTCTAAAATTGTTGAGATTACTAAATCATAGTTTTCTTGACAAAGCTTTTAACGAATAATTAGACTACTTCCAAGAATGAAGTTTTAAAAAAGGGGAGACTTTATGGAAGTAGTATTAATTTTAGAAGAAAAAATAAAGACTTTGGTTGCAATGGCTAAATGTTCAAAAGAACAGTATGTTGCCTTGCAGTCAAAGTATGATTCGTTAAAAAGCGACTTTGATAAATTAAGAGCAGAAAATGATATGCTTTGTGAAGGCAATGCGCAATTGACTTGTCAATTAAATGCTGTAGAAAAATCAATACAAAAAGAGACCTGTCATGTGCAGGAGCTTACGGCAGAACGTTCTATCACTCGTTCAGCCCTTGATGATTTAATAAAAAGTATTGATTCAATTGTTGAGAACGAAAATCAACTATGATGAATGAAAAAAGAAGCTATAAGGTACAAATCTTTGAAGAGGCTTATGTTCTTTCAAGTGATGAATCAGAAGCGTTAGTGTTAAAAGCTGCCGAAATGGTGGACGCTTCTATGAAAGAAATTAGTCATAAGTTTGCAATTACCGATGTAAAAAAAATAGCAGTGCTTACTGCATTGCGTATTGCAGATAAATTGCTACATTGTGAACGTGAACAGGCTCAAGACGAACAAAGAACAGTAGCTCTCAAAGATTATATTGAACATGAATTATCATTGTTAAATTTGTAGGTTGTAACGGATTATTTTCTACAGCGATACATGAAACAATGATGAATTAAAGACAATTTCCTTATTATGTGCATTTCCCTTACGGTAGCTAACATATTCTGCTAGTGAATACATTTTATTGTTGTTACTTAAAAAAGCTCTGCAGTATTAGACTTGTTGAGCGTGGGAATGTTCATGATAGATATATCTATTCTTTTTATATCTGCTAGTGTAGCAACGGTGGTTGTTGCACTCTTTTTTTTATTCGTCGCATATAAAAAATATGCGGAAGCATCTGCTCTTGAGCAGGATGTTAAAGAACAATCAAGAAATTCAAAACGTGATATTGAGACTGAACGTCAAGCATCTTTAATAAAAATTAAAGATGAGATGTATCACAAAAGAAAAGAGTTTGAATTAGAACTCAAGCGTGAACGCATTGAAATTGATCGTCTTCAAACCAAATTAAATACTAAGTCGGAGCATTTGGAAAAACGTGAACTCCAATTGGATGATTTGCGTATTGAATTACAGCAAAAAGAGCGCAATTTATCTCGTCTTGAAGATACAGTTCGTGTCAATGATTCTAAGGTAAAAAATCTTTATAATGATCTTATTCTGAAATTAGAACAGCTAAGCGGTATGTCAAAAGATGAGGCACGAAATGCACTATTTGGCACAATCGAATCTGAAGTTCGCTTAGCAAGTCAAAAATATGTTCAAAAAGTTGAAGAAGAAGCACGTCAAACAGCAAAAGAAAAATCCAGTAATATTGTTATCGGTGCTATGCAACGTTACACTGCTGATCTTGTAGCTCCTTATTTATCAGGTATAGTTCACCTTCCTAATGAAGAAATGAAGGGAAGAATTATCGGTAAAGAAGGTAGAAATATTAAAGCGTTGGAAATGGCAACTGGTATGGAATTTATTATCGGAGAGTCATCTGATATAACCGTATCTGGGTTTAACCCAATTCGTCGTGAAGTTGCTGTACGTACATTAGAAAAATTGATTGTTGATGGCAGAATTAATCCAACTCGTATTGAAGAAACAGTTGTTCAATGCGAAAAAGATATCGAAGAAATTATTCAAGAATATGGTAAGAATACTGTTCTTGAATTTAACTTACAAGGTATCCATCCAGAAATTATTACACTTCTTGGTAAATTACATTTCAGAACAAGTTATTCTCAAAACGTACTTGTGCATTGTAAAGAAGTTGGTGTGTTTGCCCGCATGATTGCAGAAGAAATGGGTCTTGATGGCGCATTGGCATTGCGTGCTGGTTTATTGCATGATATTGGAAAAGCAGTAACAGCAGAAATAGAAGGTCCTCATGCTTCTATTGGTGGTGACATTGCAAAGCGTTGTGGTGAAAATGCTATTGTGGTTAATGCTATCGCCGCGCATCATGAAGAAGTTCCATTCGCTTCAATTTATGCAATTATCGTGGTAATTGCTGATACCATTTCAGCATCACGCCCTGGTGCTCGTAGAGAAACATTAACTGCGTATATTAAACGCTTAGAAAAACTTGAAGAAATTGCAGGTACATTTGAAGGTGTTAAAAAAGCTTACGCTGTACAAGCTGGTAGAGAACTGCGCGTTATTGTAGAAGAAGATAATCTTAATGATGAACAAGCAAATCTTCTTGCACATAATCTTGCGCGTAAAATTGAACAAGAGATGACTTTCCCTGGTCAAATTAAAGTTAATGTAATTCGTGAAAAACGCTCGATTGAGTATGCAAGGTAATTTATGAATACATTGCGATTGCTTTTTATTGGTGATGTTGTTGGAGCTGCTGGAAGAGCAATATTCCAAAAACATATTGAAAAGATAAAAAAGACACATAATATCAATGCCGTTATTGTGAATGGAGAAAATTGCGCGCATGGCCGAGGTATAACAAGCAAGAATATGCGCTTTTTCAAACATAACGGTGTTGATGTTGTAACAAGTGGTAATCATATTTGGCGACATAAAGAGATTTATCAGTACCTTGATGAGAATGCTGATTTGCTACGCCCTGCAAATTTTCCTGCAGGAGTTCCTGGTGTTGGGGTGACAACATTTATGGTTGAAGGTCACCGCATTGGTATCATGAATTTGCAAGGCCGTGTGTTTATGAAAGAACTTATTGATTGTCCTTTTTATAAAGCCGACGCGATTGTTGAAAAATTACGAGAAAAAACAAACCTAATCTTTCTTGATTTTCATGCAGAGGCTACTTCAGAAAAGATGGCGATGTCATTCTTCCTTGATGGGCGAGTGAGTGGTGTTGTTGGTACTCATACACATGTGCAAACTGCAGATGAACGTATTTTGCCTGGTGGAACTGCTCATATTACTGATCTTGGTATGAGTGGATCATTCAACTCTATGTTGGGTATGAAAAAAGAACCGATTATTCATAATTTTTTAACTGCATTGCCTGTGAAATTCAGTCCAGATACATCAGTTCCTATTGTGCTGAGTGGTGCATGGATAGAAGTTGATACACAAAGTGGAAAAGCTTTGAAAATTGAAAGAGTGATGATTATTGATAATGATCTGCAAGTAGGCAGTGAAGATGATTAAAAAGAGGCCAGTTTAACACTGGCCTCTTTTTTGTTTAAATTACTATTTATTTTGCTATAGCGGACTTTTCAATATCAATTATTTCAGAAATTAATAGAAGTGGTACGTATGTATCAATGTCAATGTTAATAAGTTCAGGATTTGCACACAGCCTGGCTTTCATTATTTTTATTTTACGAGCGCGTTTAAGTTTTGGTGGATCCCAAGTAATGTTCAAATTCCAGCTATTGGTAACTAAATACTTGGGGTTAATGCTATGATTTATGGTAATTATAGCATTATGATATGGATGATTATCTTTATCTTTCTTAATTTCTTTAATTATATAAGAAATATCACTCATGCCCCCTCGATAGACATCGTTGACTGCATCATAGAAGGGTACCTGAATGCCATGACAACTGCCAATACAAAGCCCAAAACGTGTATCATTTAATGCTATCTGTGTACCTTTAGGAAGCGCTTTAATGTTTTTTTGAAAAACACCTGGTTGAAGTGTGATTGTTTTTGATCCCAAGAGCATAACTATTGGTAGTTCAGCGTATGATAGGTCAGTGATATAATTATTTTTTAAAAAAATTTCTGTGTTTTCCATTGCTGTACATAGTGATGTTATGCTGAGAGCATACATAATACAGAGATTAAGTTTATATTGCATGTTGTTTCGTAATTTTGGTTTATTGATATATTTTAATTGCAATAATAATAGCTTATTTATTAAAAAAAGGCCAGTTTTAGACTGGCCTCTTTTTTTACTTATAATTATATTTATTGATTTAAAGATCCAAATTTGAACTTGTGTAAGCTAGACCTATTTTCGAATGTATAGCTCCATTCTCTTGATGTATAACTATCAGGATATTTCCATTCAACTTTGAGGCTAAAATTATCATTCTCATGGCCTCTAATGACTGTTAAAAACTGATCTGTTAAATTATCCCACCCTTTTGCTGTATCTGCTACAAAAATAATAGGGCTTGCTTTACCAAAAAAAGAACGATGAAGTAGATGAGCAGCGACATATATTTTAGCAATTGAATTAACTTCACCTAATTCATTTTCTTCGCCCTGATTTATTACAAAGTTTTTAATCTCTCCGTTTTTATAGGTAATTTGACAGTCGATTGGCCATGCGTTTCCGCGTCCTCCCGTTAAATTATTCTGTAATGATAGGGTACCTGCAACAGATACGTTAGTTGCAAAAAACAATACTAAACCTAAACCTATAATCTTCTTCATTACTCTCTCCTTTTTTATTAATATATAATAGCCCCTCATCTCAATTATTACAAATTGTATTATCAAAAATCAAGAGGTTAATGAAAAAAATATAAAAAATTATGAGAAATAAGCATTGAGACGCTAAAGTTGGGGAAGGTAGTGAAGATGATTAGAAAAGAGGCCAGTTATATACTGGCCTTTAGCTTTTCGATTGAAAGTAATTATTATCTTGTCATTGTATCAATAGCATTATTAAAGTGATCCATATTTTTATGGATATTGACCTTGTGTTCACTACCTTGTTGCGCTAAAAGAGCGAGTGTAAAATGTTCTTTTAAATCTTGTTCAAGTCGATGTTTATCTTTTAATATAATCGATTGTGCAGGATTCAATAATGATCCAGCTTTTTTAATAGCTTCATTGGTGTAAGCATTGTTTTCTTGCTCAGTTGCTTGTTTATTGTTCGCTATTTGTGTAAGAAATTGTTGCCACTCTGTTTTTTCACGTTCATACGATTCAATAATATTTTGTTCAGCTCTGATACGTTCATTTTCATCTTTAATTTTTTGCTGCTTACGTTGTACTAATTCTTTACGCTGTTCTCTTACTTGTATTTTTTTTGCTTGTGCGTTTTCTTTTTGTTGTTTTGTGATAATTATTTTTTGTTGTTTTTCTGTTAAATATGCTTTTATATCATTAATAAATGTAGCTTTGTCAGGATACTGATTTATCGCATCTTTGATGATACTCATCGCATCTGCTATAGAAATAATATTATGTGTAAGGGTTAAACGTTCTAAAGCTTGTTTAATTTTTGTTAACCATTGTTCAGTTGCTTGGGGATCATGTGTATCTACATTTTTAAATGATCGTAGCTGTTCTATAAATGATTTCCAACTGTTTTCTATTGTCAGTTTTTCATGTGCTGTCAGAGGCATAGTTTTAAGAATCTCTTGTAATTTGTGTAATCTTTCTTGATCGAGAATTGCAATGTCTTTTTCTTCCTGAGATTCTCCGCCATACCACCATGTGGTTGCAGCGGATGCAACATCTTTAACTGCTTTAACAGCTTTTTTAATAATACCTTGTTCTTCAGGAGTCTCTTTTGCTTTTACTTTGTGTGCATAAGCTAAATCTTGTTTAAGTGATGCTATTTTAGCATCAGTCTCTTTTTGTTGTGCAGCGCGTGCAGCTGCTTCAAGAGCTAATCGTTGTTCTAATTTTTTATTTAATCGTTGCATATCACTTTCAGATACATGTGCTCTTTTAATAGCTTCTTGCACAGTTGCAGCAGTTTTGAGTTCAGCCTGTTTTTTCATTGCAGCATTGTATTCTTCTTGTGTTGCTTGAGTCTTTTGATCGCCAGGAATTATAATCCCTGTTTCCTCACCAAATGCTTCTATTGCTTGGTTAATTTTAATAGGGAATAAGTTTTGATTTATATTGTGCTGAACAATAGCGTATTTAAAACCATCCAGCAAGCTTTCTCCTGTGTATCCTTCTAGTAACAGCTTTTTTGCTAATTCATATGTTTTAATGATTAAATTTTTATTTTCACTTTCACTGTTTCCCATTGTTGTAATTTTTATGAGTTGATCATTCCATTCCTGTAAATTATTGGTAGATTCAGTTACTGGTGGTGTTGTTATTTCTGGTTGGCTTGCTGATGCTTCTTGTATGGGTAATTCGGGAGTTACTTCAATTTCAATTGGTGCAGTAACAGGTTCAACTATCGATTCTGGTTGCGTCTCTTCTTCAATTTTTATTTCTGGTTTTTCTTCTGGTTTTGTTAATGTTGCAGCATGCGCATCAATAGCATCATCAAATTCTTTAATAACTGCATACGTACTTGCGGTAAATTCACCTTTTTCAAGTTTAATTTTGTCAGTGATTGCATTAAAAAAAGCTGATTTAAGAGTGTCAGCAATAGTTTTATCTTGATTAAGAGCTTCTTTGGCTAATAAAATAGCTTCATCTTTCCAATCATTAGTAGGAATATTACTGTTTTTATTCCAATCATTATCTTTTTCTTTTAAATCCTCTAAATGAGCATTCCATTTTTTTATGGCTTCTTGTTCTCCAGTTGTAAGGTTTTCTGTGGCTTCTTGAGTAGTTTCCGGAGATATTGTTTCACTGATAATATCATCAGTACTTGTAGGCGATTGTTGGATAAATTCTTGATTAAAAACAGTGCTCGTATTAAGTAAGAGAGTTGCTATAAAAATGTTTTTTATTTTATTCATACTATTTTCCCCCTTACTATGGTTCTTTAATACAGATACACATAATCATATTGACTATCGCAGAGTTTATTTAAAAAAAGCAACAGATATGCTAGAATAATGGTAAATAAAGCATTAGGAGGACGTATGATTTTAGTTATTTTTATGTATGCACTTTTTGCAAGCACTTTTACGCTTGGTAAAGCAGCATTGGCGTATGTGTCGCCATTTTTATTTATTGGTATACGTATGATATTGGGAGGCAGTTTATTGCTGACTTATTTCCGATATATTAAAAAAGAAAACATTGTAATACGCAAAGCTGATTATAGGTTATTTTTATGTATTATTCTGTTTCATATTTTTTGTGCGTACACGCTTGAATTTTGGGCATTAGAATATGTTACCTCAGCAAAAGCATGTTTGTTGTATAACTTATCACCTTTTATTACTGCCTTGTTTTCTTATCTTTTATTTTCAGAACGGTTATCGTATCGTCAAATTTGTGGTCTTATTATAGGATTTCTCGGATTCATTCCTATTTTGGTTGCGCAAACTCCGCTCGAAAAAATCGGATTGCACGTAAGCTTTTTATCAGTGTATGAAATAGCTCTTATCGCTTCAGTTGCTTCCAGTGCATATGGTTGGATGATGGTGAAACAGCTTCTGCACCGCCAGTATCCATTGCTATTAATTAATGGTGTCAGTATGACAGGTGGCGGTATTTTAGCATTACTTTTATCGCTTATCACCGAAGGCACTTTTGGTATCAAAGAAGCTACTACAATGTCTCCATATCTTGTTGATCTTTTTGGTGTTTCAGGAGAGCGCATTATTATGCTTGGTGGTTACTGTTTAGCCTTGGTAATTATTGCAAATATTATTGGATATAATCTGTATGGCTACTTGCTCACTCGCTACTCAGCAACATTTTTATCATTTGCTGGTTTTATGACACCACTGTTTGCAGCGTTGCTTGGGTGGGTATTTCTCGGAGAACATGTAACGTGGCATTTCTTTGCCACTATATCCATGGTAATTCTTGGTCTTTACCTATTTCATGAGAAGAAGTTGGTTCTTTAAATCTTTCATTATTTACCCATTGAGGTACCAATTTTTTTGCATACGCCAAATAGGTCATAAGGCCATTTCTTGCTATTTTTTGGCCATTAATAATACCAGTTGGTGGAAACGCGATACCAATTCCATATAAATTTTGTCCAATAATACCATTGTTTTCATCAAATAAAAGATCCGATGATCCATTCACTAAAATTGGATTTGGAATATACCCGATTGCATAAATGGCTTTTGTGCATCGAGGCAAGATAGCTTTTGTGTTTTCAGGAGTACTTAGCACACGGCTTATGTTACTTGGCGTATTTGCTTCAAGAACATCTTGTGCCCATGCCGCTGTGGCACCTTCTAATCCTGGCGCGCCATAAAAGTAAGGATCAATATAAAAATTGATGATTTCTTTAACACAAGAACATTCAGTTAAAAATTTTAAAATAAGAATTGCCGAATGCATACCGCCAAAAACTGCAACGCAATCATCTTCTGATACATATGTTGCAAGTTTTTCCTTATTAAGTGCATCATCAAGTGGAATTTCTGGGATATCATAATTGAGACTTTTTGGATATGCACCAATAGCTAAAATAACTTTTTGTGCATTAATGTCACCTTGCGTGCTATGTAATACCCAATAATCACCGTTATGATCAAGGGAAGGAATTGTATCTTGGAAAGAGTTAACTTGAGTGCGTAAATAAGCGGTGAAATCAGTTAAAGGATCAACAATAACGTGTAACGGTTGGTATTCATCCATATTGTAAGTATATAGTGCATTTAATGCAGCAGAATTAATGTCTTTAAAACAAGGACAGCCATGTACGTACATTAATAAGCGACTTGTTTGGACGTTACCTGGCACATCGCGATAATATTTTCCCATTCTTCCAATATTAAATTCAGGATCAATCCAAGCAATAGTTGCAGGATCAATCCCACATTCCAATAAATTTGCTAAAGCGGTAATTCCTGCAACTCCGGCACCAATCACTGCCCATGAATAACAGTTATGTTGTTCATTGAGTTGTATGTTGGAAAGTATATTGTTTTGTTGAGAGATCAAAAGGATAAGTAATAAAAATTTTGATTTCATAAACATTTTTGCCATAATTTTTTTAATCTTACACTGTTTTTTTATTTCACTTTATAAAAGCTTATTTTTTTAAAGCAATAGTTTTGTTGTAAAATACTATTTTTATTGGGCTGCAATGTTATACTTGGGCTGCGTATTTTAAATAACTTAAACAGAAAGATCATGATGAGAAGAAAAAAAGCCTCATATTGTATGATATTGCATCTGTTGTTATGGGTCGGTTTATTGCAGCCAGATGGATTTGCTGAACATACATTGGTGAAACATGAATATGGTTTTAAACCTATTCAACACTTTGTAGTTGGCAATAATGTTGTTGTGGTTGCTGAAGGTGGGCAGCTGCAGCCGTATTCTGTTACTCATACGATGAGTTATGTGGCTGATTGCTTTATAACAATTCAAATTAAAGACATATGTGTTTGTGCGGCGCCACATCAAAAATTTTATTCCTGTACCAGAAATGATTGGGTGAGTGCGCATGCATTACAAGTTTCAGAACAGTTGTTGTGTGGTAGCGGTAATGTTGTTTCTGTTGATGCGGTTGAAACAGTGCATAAGCAACAAAGAATGCATGCATTTACCGTTGATACAAGTCATATTTTTTGTGTAACTCCTTACGAAATTATTGCTCATAATATTGATCCAGTTTCTACAGTAGGAACAATTGTGTTATCTGTTGCATGTCCGCCAGCAGGAGTTGCTGCTGCCATAGCAACATGGGGTATTCTTGGTTGTGTAATGTTTTGCAAACACAGAAAAGCTCATAGGTATGAATCACAACATCGCGGTTGTTTTTCTCCTGAAAGCAAAAATGGTGCATCAACACCAATTGATACTGGTTGCTATGAGCCAGTACAAAATGTTCCTATTGTTTGTGATATAAAAGCTGGAAAAGTTGATCTTCCTACCAAATTAATTCATGAAATTCCTGAGAATAATGTTGATAAAGGTTGCGAATTTCCTATCCATGCCGAAAAACCTATATTGCACAATGCTGCAACAACCCAAATCGATGGCAGTGAGGTTAAGCGTTATGATGGACCTTGGTATAATCGTACAGAAGATTGGATTAAAGAACATCCATTTGGGCAGAAAATAAAAGATTGTTTAGAGCGTACTGAGCATATTAATCATGGAAAGCGTGCATTTAGAGTGATTAAGAAAATAGAGGGTTGTGATGGATTTAACAAAGGAGATTTTGTAGTTATTGATGCACTACATAATGATCATCTTGAAGTATTTAATAAACGAGGTAAATGGATACGTGTTGCAAATTTTGATGGTACTGTTAATCATGAAAAAACCACTCAAGGGGAAAAAGATTCGCGAGTACCATTAGGTTAAGTAAGGATGTAGCTAATATGCAAAAAAATATAATTGAAAAAGTACCGTTGTATTGTTGCGGAGCATTGCAATATGAGGCAGAAGATAAGTATTGCCCTGTTGAGTATAATCCAAAATGGCGGGAATATACCATTCGAGACTTTAGGTCAACATCTAAATCTTTAATGCTTTTTTGTCCTAATTGTGGGACTAGATTGCCATCATCGTTGAGAGATGAATGGTTTGATGTGTTGGAAAATGAATATGGATTAGAAGAGCCTTTGCATGAGGATAAAGGGAAAGTTCCAGAAGGATTTTGGATTGATCAGTGGTGGAAAGAGCGTGGCTTAAAGAGTAAAGAAGAAGCAATTATTTCTATGAATAAGCCAATACGAAATTTATTTTAATGATATAAGTTGAGGATATTAATGGAAGATTGGCTAAAAAAATACAGGAAAGAGTTGAGGAAAAAAGACGTAATTATAAAGGCCCTCATTGTTGTTTAGCTATGGATATTCATTTATCTAAAAAAGGTACTATTTTGCGCTATGATCAACAATATCGTGAATATACTATAGGATTTCCTAATGGTGGTGTATTAATTGCGTATTGTATGTTTTGTTGTAACGATTCCCCCTTGTCAACGCGAGATAAATGGCTTGATATTTTAGAAAACGAGTATGGATTAGAATGGCCTAATAGCCTTGATGAAAAAAAAGTACCACAAGAATTTTGGACTGATGAATGGTGGAAAAAACGTGGACTTTGAATCTATTAAAAGTGTTGATATAATCATTTATAAATAAATTTTTTTAAAGGAGAGAAGATGAAAAAATTGGCAGTAGCTTGTTCAGCAATGCTTGTAACAACATGTTTATTGGTGAGTTGCAGAGGCATAAATAGCACAGAAAATAACAATAAAACAATAGCAGCGGAGAACACAAAGATGGAACGTACAAGAACAGCTTCTGGTTTAGAATATGCAATTATAACACCAGGAACAGGAGCAAGCCCAAGAGCTGGAAACAGAGTAACTGTGCAGTATACTGGTTGGTTAGATAATAACGGTCAAGAAGGACGTAAATTTGATAGTAGTTATGATCGTAATCAGCCATTTAGCTTTGTAATAGGTATCGGCCAAGTGATCCAAGGTTGGGATGAGGGCGTTATGACCATGAAAGTTGGTGAAAAACGCCGTTTATTTATTCCATCTGGCTTGGGATATGGTGCACGTGGTGCTGGTGCAATAATTCCTGCAAATGCAAATCTCATTTTTGATGTTGAGTTGTTGCAGGTTTCATAAAAATTGAAAAACAACCCAAAAAAGGTCTTATTAAAAATAAGGCCTTTTTTATTAAAGGAGAAATGCTATGAAGTATATGTATGCAACTGTTGCTTTAGTGTTTGGATTTGTAGGAACAGATGCTATGGATTGTAAGAGTAGAGTTAGATTGTCTGAAAAAAAATTAGTTAAAAGATTGGATTCGGATGAAGAAAGAAAACATTTTCTAGAAAGATACCGAATGAATATTCTTTTTAACGGTATGATGGCTACTATCTACATAGTGCCTTTAGCGTTTAAAAAAGTTCGTCAACAGAAAAACACTCGAACGATTGCTTCTATCGCAGGTTGTGCTGCAATGGCACATGCATATTTATTGTACAACAACGTAAAAGAATATGATTTAATAAAACGTGGCTTAAGATGGCATAGAGAGATAATTGTAGAATAACAAAAAAAGAGAGTTATTGTGAAGATAAAGTCTTTCTATATAACCGTAATTATAGTATTAGGTGTGACACGTATGTATTGTTTAGAAGAAGCGCCAAAAACATTAGAATCTTATAAAGAGGTAGCAACTCAGTATATTTCAGGCTTATCTGATTTATATAATGACCTTACTCCAGCAGAGCGTATTTTTGTTTATTATATGTATCGTGCAAGTTTGCCTGGCAATAAAATTGCAGCGGATCAACGCCATAGAGATGCGGTTGCTATAACTGATGCATTTGAGCACATTATTGCCCATGCACAAACAATAAGAGATAATCATGCCAATATCTTAGCATGTGATATAGATCAATTTTTGAGTGAAACGAAAACATATTTGGTATATCTTTGGACAAATCATGGCCAGTATTTTTTAAAAGAACATGCTAACGAAAAACGTACACCTGCAAAGTTGGAACTTACAACATTAACGCGCGACAATCTGGTACATATATTGCAGGCAGCTGACTATCCTCAAGCAGCCGAACTGATTGACCGAGTAGCATTGTCATTATTTGATGCGCAGCATGAATCTACGTGTCTTGTTGCTAATAATATTCAAACAAGCGCAGGTAATATATATGCAGCAGATTTTACTGAAGATGATTACCAATCGCTGCCAGCTGCTGAACGCACCGCAGTTAATTCATATTTTTTTATTGATAGCAGCAGTGGCATGCGTATCCCAAAAGTAGAAAAATATAAAGTTGGCGGCAAATATGGTAAAGAGTTAGACGTTGCATGTTATTGGTTAGAAAAAGCGTCTGCACATGCAAAAAAACATCCTGAAAGTTTTGATGCAAATTTGATTGAAAGCCTTGATCATCTCATTACTTTTTTCCGTACAGGTGATGAAGAGTATTTTAAAAAACATAGTATTGCATGGTTAAAAAGTAATAGTCGCCTTGATTACTGTTTTGGTTTTGTTGAAACCTATGATGATCCTAAATCATATGTGGGATCATTTCAGACAGATATCACGGTTAAAGCGGTGGATATGAATGTTTTAAACCGTTTATTGCCGCAGTTGGAAAAAAAGTTACCGTTTCCGCAGGAATTTATGCGAGAAACTATAGATGATATTTCCGCAATTCCTAATGCTTCAATTAATAAAATTATATTTAGTGCAGGTGGTTTGGGGCCATTGCGTATTACTGCAGCATACTGTTTGCCGAACTATTCAGAAATTCGTTCACAACATGGTTCAAAACAAATTATGTATCATCCGGATAAAGGGATTAATGAGGTTGTAGCTCCCGAATTATCACGTATTTTATCAAATATATCTGATCAAGCAGCTTGGCTGGCAGAGCATGATGCTGATGGGCAACTAGGTAAAGATATGTGGTCGATTCACTGTATTTTACATGAGACACTGGGGCATGGTAGTGGACGTCTTGCAACCCATACTTTTAAAGAAGGTAAGCAACCGACTATAGGTGGTAGAACATATGCAGTTGGTGATACCATACCGGTAACAAGTGATAATCTACCAGAGTTTTTGACAGGTAATGAGGCGGCGCTTGAAGAGTTGCGCGCAGAAATTATTGCGTTATATACAAGCATTGAGATGTTTGATGAACTTGATAGTGTAGGTCTTTATAAAGATTGGACTGCGAAAATTGGTAAAGATAAAATTATAGAACAACTGATTTTTGACATGGCTGGTACAGGATTACGACGTTTGCTTTCGCAAGATGTTGAGCAAAAAGAGATTATGGGCGCTCATGCCTTGGCAAACATGACGATCATGAATTATTTGTGTGATGGTGGCGGACTGCAATTGGTACAAGAAGAGGTTATGGTAGATGGTAAAGCGTATCAGGTGCTTGGCTTTAGAATTGCCAATATGCAGCAACTATTATTTGACATTAAAGATCTGATGGTTCAAGTACAAACTATTAAATCAACAGGCGATGGCGTTGCGTGTGATCAGCTGATTAATACATATGGACGGTATGTACGTAATGTTGAACATGCTACTATTTTACAAGACAACCAAAAAACAATGGTTGGAGATTTAAAGGTAAGCGCTCGTATTTATCCACGGTTTATGCCGATATATGACGATATAAATGGATCTATTATAGATATTGCAGCCACATGGCCAACGGATATTGTTGAACAATGGTTTGAGTTTAGGCGCTTAGAAATGTCACGTGAATAAATTGTCCTCTATCTTCACTTTCTTTTGATGAGGTCCCCAAGTGATATTGGGGTTTAAAAAAATAAGGCCCACCATTTTTTGGTGGGCCTTATTTTTTTAAAGTTTTGTAAAAGACTATTACTCAGCTTTTTTAACTGCAATAGTTCTTTTTACTCTCATTCTGCGTTTAGCAGGTTTTTTAGGAGCTTCTTCTGCGCCAAAAAGTCCTGCAAGAAGACCAACTTTTTTACTTTTAGCTTTTGCTCTTTTAGCTGGTTTGCGTTTAGCAGCAGCTTTTCTTTTAGCCGGTTTGCGTTTAGCAGCAGCTTTTTTTGCAGCTGGTTTGCGTTTAGCAGCAGCTTTTTTCGCAGCTGGTTTACGTTTAGCAGCAGCTTTTTTCGCAGCCGGTTTGCGTTTAGCAGCAGCTTTTTTTGCAGCTGGTTTACGTTTAGCAGCAGCTTTTTTTACTGCTGGTTTACGTTTTGCAGTAGTTTTTTTCGCAGCTGGTTTACGTTTCGCAGCAGTTTTTTTCACTGCAGCTTTTTTTCTCTTCATTACCATAGTGAACTCCCTTTTTTTTGGTTTTTTGAAACCCACACTCTTACTTCAATTTCAATTGTACAAAAAACTATTTTATAAAATCAACAGACTGAATAAAAAATTTTTTTAAAACTTTAAAAACGTACAAAATAAATCGTAAATTATTATATTTTCACTTAAATTTTTGGTTGACAAAGAGCAAGAAAAGATTTGCCTTGTGCCGCACTGGCACGACAATGAGGAAGATTATATTTTTTATAAAATGCATTAACAACCGATTGATATTTTTCACCATCAACACCTTGTAAAATTGCTGCGTGTTTGCCATGCTCAGTGACAAAAAGATAGACATGTTCATGACCAGCTTCAATGAGTTTTTTATATACATTCATTGAAGATGAAGCTGGAACAAGGCGATCTTGTTCTGAACAAATAATAAGAATTGGTATATCTTTGGAAATATTTTCAAGACATTTTGCAGGGCTGCAACCATCGCGTGTGTAACGTTTAAATATTAATTCAGCAACTGTTTCTCCGTATGAAAGAGGTATCCAGCTGAGATTTTTTTTCACCATTAAGCTTTCAATTACTTCTGACATACAACAGTAAGGAGATTCAACTATAATTGCTTTAACACAAGGTAGATCATATTGTCCTGCAAAAATAAGTACGTTTGATGCGCCACGTGATAATCCCCATAAAATGATATCGCAATCACAGTTTTTATACTGTGATGTTGCTGCTGTGTAAGCCTTATTAAGCCGGCCAATTTCATTTTTTTGCCCAAAGCTGGTCTCAGAATAATTGACGCGATGAAATTTATCAGTGGCATTATAAAATTTATCAGTGGCATCAGGATAATTAAATGTTATAAAGGGAGTATGGATAAGATAACGATCATTGCGGTAGACAGCATTATCTTTGGTATATGATTTGACGTATCCATGTACTTGCTGCCATGTATCAGCTATACCATGTGAAAAAACAGTAATAACTTTTTTTTGGCAGAAAAGAGGTGTCACAATGTATAATGTTGTCAAAAGAGAAAAAAGAGCTTTTTTGAGATTCATAGAAATACCCTCCCTAGGCCAGAAATAACGACTAAATGCTTTATTCTGCGGTAGCTTTTATACTCTTTAGTCTATATAATGTATTCTAGCATGAAATGAATAAATGTTAAACCGCTAAGTGAGTTTTTTATGAAAAAACTGCCTGATATAAAGCAAGATTTCTCTGGTTGGTATAATGAAGTGATCTATGATGCTGAGTTGGTTGATCATGCTCCCGTTAAAGGATGTATGGTTATTCGTCCGTATGGTTATGCTATCTGGGAACGCATAGTAGCTGTTCTTGATGATCGCATTAAAGCTACAGGACACAAAAATGCAGCATTTCCTCTTCTTATTCCAGAATCATTTCTTAAACGTGAAGCTCAACACGTAGCAGGTTTTGCCCCCGAACTTGCGGTAGTAACGCATGCAGGTGGTAAACAGTTAGAAGAACCTTTAGTTGTCAGACCAACATCAGAAACTATAATCCATTATATGTTTGCGCGTTGGATACAATCATGGCGTGATTTACCTCTTAAGATTAATCAATGGTGTAGTGTGGTGCGATGGGAAATGCGTTCTCGTCCATTTTTACGTACAACAGAATTTTTTTGGCAAGAGGGTCATACTGCACATGAAACGTATGATGAAGCGTATCAAGAAGTTGAAACCATGCTTCAAGAATATGTAAATCTTGTACAAAATTATCTCGCAGTTCCTGTTATTGCAGGAGCAAAATCAGCACAAGAACGATTCGCTGGCGCTGATATAACAAAAACCATAGAAGGCGTTATGCCCGATGGGAAAGCATTGCAAATGGGAACATCTCATTTAATATCTCAAACGTTTGCGCATGCTTTTGATATGAAATTTCAAGATAGAGAAGGTAAAGAATCTTATCCGTTTTTAACAAGTTGGGCGGTAACAACACGTCTGATTGGCGCTCTTGTTATGACTCATGGTGATCAAAAAGGGTTAGTTCTTCCACCTGAAGTTGCACCAATTCAAGTTGTTATCATTCCTATTTTTAAAGCAGGCACTGATAATTCAGTTATCATGGCTGCAGCACAAAAAATTAAAAAAGATTTAGAAGAAGATTCCGTTCGCGTCTTTATTGATGACGAAGAAGGCAAAACGCCTGGTTCAAAATTCTTTAAATGGGAACTTAAAGGTGTTCCTGTGCGTATTGAACTTGGACCAAAAGATATAGAAAACAATCAAGCAGTGGTAGTTGAGCGTGTTGAATTAGCAAAACGTTTTATTGCACTTTCTGAATTGAAATTTGAAGTAATCTCATTACTTAATACTATGCAAATAACTTTACTGGAACGTGCGCAAGCTTGTGTTCATCAAATGCGTCATTCCGGCGACAATTTGGCAGAATTTGGACCCAAATTAGAACGCGATGGAGTATTTTATCAAACAAGTTGGTGTAGTAAGCCTGAATGTGAAACGGAGCTTAAAAATTATAAAGCAAGCATTCGTTGTATTATTGAAGGTCGTACATTTGAAACATGTTTTAATTGTAAACAAACAAGTAAGCATGATGTTTTAGTTGCTCGGTCATACTAGATCAGCACTATTTGTATATAAACAAGCCTGCCTTGGTTAAGAACCGTGGCAGGCAATTGTTTTCTAAAATTAAGCATTATTATTCATTGAAAATATAAACAAATCTAATAAAAAAGGATTTTAGTATGGATGCAAAACAGATTCAAACAAAGTTTGAAGCGTATCTTTTAACAGAGCAACATGTTGCTACGAATACATTTTTTTCATACAAAAGAGATATTAATCAATTTGTTGATTTTTTAGAACGTAATTCTATTGATATTAATAGTATCACTGGTGATAAACTTAAAGAGTTTGTTCATTATTTATACGGACTTAAGCTTTCTGCTCGCAGCATTGCCCGTAAAATATCAACATTAAAAACATTTTTTTCATATTTGAGCATGCATTTTGATATAAAAAATAGTGCAAAAGAGTTGCATATTCCAAAAATTGAAAAACGTTTACCAACATATCTTACACAAGATGAAGTTACGCGTATTCTGACTTATTCGGAAAAAGATAGATCATATTTAGGCATTCGTAATTCTATGATGATCTATTTATTATATGCTTCTGGAATGCGTGTTAGCGAACTAATTAATATTAAAATATCAGATATTCATTTTGATACCTTTTTTATTTCTATTCATGGTAAGGGTGGTAAGCAGCGCATGATTCCGTTGCCACAATCAGTTATGGCGTTATTAAATGGTTATCTTCAAAATCAAACAGGAATGTCATCTTCTGATGTATTAAAAAAATCATGTTACTTGTTTCCTATACTGTATGGAAAAAAAGTGAAACCTATTTCTCGTCAATCTTGTTGGGCGATTTTAAAAAAAATATGTGAGCAGGCTGGGATTAAACGGGTTATTTCGCCACATCAGTTGCGTCATTCATTTGCAACACATATGCTTGAAAAAGGTGTTGATCTACGTTCATTACAAGTATTGCTTGGGCATGAAGAGATTACAACAGTAGAGGTATATACTCATGTTGAAACTTCACAGTTAAGAAAAATATATGATAAAAAGCATCCTCGATCGTAAACCTTCCGCGCTCGTCCTGAGCCTGTCGAAGGATATCTTAGAGCGCTCGAAGAAATCCTTCAACAAGTTCAGGACGAGCGCAAGAAGATACAAAATGGAGCGGGATTGTGTTTTTGTATAAACAGAAATGTATTTTTTTTTAACGTAAGTTATACTGGAAAAACATAGTTTGTTATAAGGGTTATTTTGATGAAAAACACATTTGTCGTAGAACAAAAACCATTGTTATCTATTTTGTCTTCCATGCAACCGATTTGTACTAAGCGAACTACGCTCGACGCTACCACAACAATTTTATTTCAGGTAAGCCATAGAGAGTTAGTTTTAAAAAGTACTGACCTTGAAATTAGTTTACAAGCGAGTTATGCACTTAAAGAATGCGACATCACTGAACCACGCATGTTTTTGGTTTCAGGACGTCGTCTTTTTGATCTTGTAAAAGAATTAGAAGGAGATATCACGTGTGTCGTTGATGATAATACTTTGGTGGTTAAATCAGGGCTTGTTAATGTTCTACTCAACATTCAAGACGCACATAATTTTCCTCCTTTCCCTGAGCGTATTGAAAATTTAATGCAATTGAGTGCACCATTTTTCTTAGAAATTCTTAATAAAGTTGCTTTTTTAATTCCACAAAACAATGCTAACTCTTCTTTAAATGGTCTTTTGCTTGAAATATCTGATTCGGAATTAAAAATGACTGCTAGTGATGGTCATTGTCTTGCACAGGTAAAAACACCTAACTATACATTAGAAGAATCATGTAAATGGTTGTTGCCTCGCAGAGCAGTATTTGAAGTGAAAAAGATTTTAGAAGGCAGTGCGGATAGCTCAATTTTTCTTGGATTATGCGGAAATCAATTGGTATTTTCTGGGGAATCATTTAATTTCTTTTCAAAATTATTGGTTGATGGATTTCCAGCGTATGCAGGAATTTTAGATAAACAAGATTTTGTTCCTGCACGTGTTGATCGTTCTCATTTTATTAAAACACTTCGTCGTTCATCATGCCTTCTTTCAGGGCAGTTTATTGCAACATCATTCGCTTTTGGTTCAGAAAAATTAAAAGTATCTCTACATAACAAAGAAGTTGGTACATTAGAAGAAGAAGTACCATTATTTGATTTTACTGGTTCTGAGTGTGATATTCGTTTTTATGCCCCTTATTTATTAAATGGATTACAAGTGTTTCCTGGTGAGCAAATTCAGTTTTATTTACAAGGCAGGGCAAAACCTATTATTTTTGATGCTCAAAATAAAACTGAAAATAGTGAGTATACTATGTTCTATCTTGTAATGCCGGTAGCCCAAACTAATGGAAACTAAACAATTACAGCTGGCGACTGTGTATCTTAAGAATTTTCGCTGTTTTGATCAGGCAACTATAGATCTTAACAATCGTATTGTTTTGATTTATGGAGC
The DNA here is from genome assembly GCA_964636815.1 of uncultured Pseudomonadota bacterium. Classification (GTDB taxonomy): domain Bacteria; phylum Babelota; class Babeliae; order Babelales; family Vermiphilaceae; genus SOIL31. The sequence continues at coordinate 32,355 of CAZWTF010000005.1, read as the reverse complement.
AAATGGAACAGGTAAAACTTCTTTATTAGAAGCGTTATATTACGGATGTTATTTACGTTCTTTTAGAACACATCTTTCCCGTGATTTAATAGCCCTCGGTCAGGACTCTTTTTTTGTAAAGTTTTTGATCCAAAGCGGATCGCAAGATAGTTCTGTTGATCATACAATTCAAATAGGTTTTGCAAACAATAAACGTTTAGTTAAAGTTGATAATAAAGCAACTGTTTCATACAAAGATCTTTTAGCTTATTATCGTGTAGTAAGCCTTACAGAAGATGACCTCAAATTAATACAAGATGGCCCCGAGGAACGAAGGGCCTTTGTAGATCAAGCGTTATTATTGAGTGATGCGGCATATGTTACAACAATGCGTGAGTATCGTGTTACTTTAGACAATCGTAATGCATTGTTACAGCATCATCATATAGATCAAGAAGCTTATTTTGTTTGGACAAAAAAACTGTGGGAATATACAGCAACTATACAAGCATTGCGTAAGCAGCTCTTGGTAGAGTTGGAAATTGCTGTCAACCAGATGTTGCACGAATATATTGATAAAAATCTGTTTTTATCTTTTGTGTATCAGGCAAAAAAAGGCAGCGATGCTCCATTTGACTCTTTTTGGCATGAAAATCACACAGAACTTTTGCGTCAGGAGCTTCATTTTAAACGTACCCTTTTTGGAGCCCATATTGATGACTTTTCTATAACTTTAGAGGGTAAACGATCCAGGGCTTATGCTTCCCGTGGGCAGCAAAAAATGATAGTTTTGCTCATTAAAATAGCCCAAATTAAGCAACTTTATCGGAAAAATGAACCAATTATCTTTCTTTTAGACGATTTTATGACTGATTTTGACCTTGAACGGGGCAAGGCTTTATTGTCGGCTCTTTTTGAGCTCAATTGTCAGCTTATTTTTACCTCCCCTCGTCTTGATAGTGCTTTGGAGAGCGCATTAAAAGCTTCTCAGATCGACTTTAAGACCATTTCTATGTGAATTTTTCCTCTCTTATTTTCCTATTTTTTGACAAATCTCCGTTTTTTATATATATTAATTGATAATAAAAATCATTTTTTCCTTAATATACCGCTATAAAATAAATAAAATTACTTTGACTTTTGTAATTTAATGATTATTATTAGTATTAATAATGGCTTACAGAGACGTACAAAAAACTTAATTTAGGCTTCATTACTACTCTCCTTTTTTCCATCGCCTTGATGTAACAATCAAGGCGATGGTTTTTTTTATGGTTTTTTTTCCCCATCTTCAGACCCCTCATCCTGAGCTTGTCGAAGGATCGATGGGAACCCTGATTAGAGCAGAGGTGTTTTTTTTATTCTTTTTTGGTATCTTTTTTTTATGATTTTTTACCTCTAAAAAAAGGATATCTATGAAGCATCCCTATCTTATTTCTTTTTTTTTCTATAGTTTTGTCTTTTTTCATTGCTATGCAGTTCCATATGATCCTTCTTTTAAAGATGAACATGAATTTCTTTTAACCGTTGTTATTATGGTTAAAGATGAAGTTGATGTTATCATTCCAACCCTTAAGCCTTTTGTTGATGCAGGGATTTCTAGTTTTTTAGTGTACGATACAGGTTCGACTGACGGAACGCAAAAAGTAATACGTGAATATTTTGATAATCATGGTATTGAGCATGCGTATATTATAGAAGAGCCGTTTGTAGATTTTGCAACGTCTCGTAATAGAGCATTGGATTTAACAGAACAGATTTTTGTTAATAATACGTTTATGGTAATGCTTGATGCTGAATGGTATACGCATAATGTTCCTGAACTTATTGATTATTGTAAGTTCCATAAAAATTATATTGCCCCTGGTTGTACAGGTAGTTGTTATCTTATGCGTCTTTTGACCGTTTCAGATAATATCAATAACTATACGCCACGACTTATACGTAGAGGGCATAATGTTCGCTATCGTGGAGTTGTCCATGAATCAATTGCTAACGCTGGAAGTGGTTTTGTACCTGATTCTGTTTATTTTGAATATAGACCACAACAATGCGGAAAGGATAAATCACGAGAGCGTTGTTTCCGAGACTACGATTTATTAAAAAAAAGTCTCGAAGATGATCCTGGAAATTTACGAACTCTGTTTTATCTTGGTCAAACTTGTCAATTTATGAATGATTGGGAGCAAGCTATCTTTTATTATCAAAAAAGATTAGACATAGGAAATATAAGTGAAGAGAAATATTTAGCAGCGTATCGTATTGGTTGTGCAATTGAACACATTATAGCTGAATCATATAAAGATGGATCATTTTGTAAATATACAGAGCAAGATGCTGTGCATTATTTTTTACAGGCATATAGTTTGTGGCCGTTACGAGTAGAACCGCTTTTTAGAATCGCGTGTCATTATATTCGTCATGAACAACATGCTATTGCTTATCTGTTTGCACATCGTGCTGTACAATTGCCTCATCCACCACAAAATACATTATTTGTAGAAAATAGAATTTATGATTATTTACGGTATGATATTTTAGGGCAATGTGCATTGTATGTAGGAGAATTTAAAATAGGTAAAGAAGCTGTGTTACGTGGATTACAGCAAGCGCCTGATGATGAATGTTTGCATCATAATTTGGCCATCTATGAACGATATCTTGTTTAAAAATTAAAACAAAAAAGAAGAACCTCGTTATTTTTAACGAGGTTCTTCTTTTTTAATAACTACTATATTAATGTACTTCTAAAGCATCAAGGCGTTCAGCAAATGTTGCAGAAAGAGCTTCAAGCTTTGTAATAAGTGCTTTGTGGTTGAGTAATTCTACTTGTTGTTTTTGCATCTCATTAAGAAGTAATACTGGCAATACATGATATTGCACTGTATAAGGAATTCCTTCATTATCTACGAGCACAATATCAGGAAATACCCTATCAACTTCTTCAGCAATCAAACCATACTGTCTGTTTTCTGTTTCGTCATTATTGTAAGCGAATGTTACCGGACGTAATTTAAAAATGTTTGCTGATTTTTCATTCATATCTTCAATGTTGTGTTTGAATCGTTGTGATGAAGTTACTGTTCCGAGTTGATGAGTATTGGTAACAAAAACAGCTGATCCGCCAATTGCATTTGCGCCAAAAATACCAGCAATTCGCGTAGTATTACTTTCATTTGCTACCGCAGCAACAGCAGCATCGCCAATATAAATATTATTGCTACCTGTATCGAGAGTTCCTCCCGCTAGTGTACCAATACCAATGTTGTTATTTCCTGTTGTAACAAAGCCTAAGGCGCTGACTCCAAGAGCAACATTGTCGCTTCCACCTGTATTAACGCGAAGTCCATTATATCCTAGAGCCGTATTGTTACTACCTGTAGTGTTTACTGTAATTGATAAGGTTCCAATAGCAGTATTTTGTATGCCTATTGTATTAGCACCAAGAGCACCTCCACCAACGGCAGTATTGTCTCTACCTGTTGTATTGAAAACCATTGCATTAGCACCAAGAGCAGTATTAGTCGATCCTGTTGTATTTGCCAAAAGTGAAAAATACCCAAGAGCAGTGTTTTGTATGCCAGTTGAAACAACGGTTAATGCCCCAACACCAATACCACTGTTTTGTCCTGTACCACTTGTGCTTAAATTACCAGCATTGACACCAACAAAGAGATTGTTTGTTCCTGTATTGTGTATAAAGAGATTACCATTTTTTATAACAGTTCCCGCTGTTGTCAAGAAAAGATCTCCACTTAAGACAGCATCAGTTACGCTGACTACGCCAGCAGAGAATCCGCCAGATGCCGAACGTGCAACAATTGCATTTGCCGTATTCGCACTGGTTGCAGTTGTTGCCGAGTTAGACACTTTACCTGCAGTTGCAATAGTTGCAAGTTTAGTATCTACTATAGCAGCTCCTGCTGCAACATCAGCGTTAACAATCAATGAGCTTGAAAGTAATCCTGATGCATTGTTATGTACAATACCTGCGGTACCAAAAGGTGTTATAGTGAGAGAGCTACTAATTACTTCATCCGTAACACTAATTGCACCGGCAGAAAAATTACCTGTAGCACCACGAGCAACAATAGTATTTGCGGTATTTGCGCTTACAGCATCCGTTGCTAAGGTAATATCGTTAGCATTGTTTGTAATAACGATATGAGAACCTTGAATAAGAGATTTAAAATTAATATCATTACCAGTTTTATCCCTAAAGATAAGACCTGTCCCTGCGCCAACATTTGCGCCAGTTACCGCTGATGATGCAGCATCAACATACGCTTTTGTAGCAGCATCAGTTGGATTAGTCACTGTACCATTCAGAGTGATCATATTTGTAGCAAAGTTACCTGATCCATCGCGTACTACAATATTACCGGCAGTGTTAGCGCTCGAGATAGTCGCTAATTTTGCGTTACTAATTGTGGCATTAGTAATATCAGCATCCACAATCAATGAACTTGAAAGTAATCCTGATCCGTTATTATGTACAACACCAGCTGGAGTAAGTGCAGGTAGCGTAAGGGTACCATTAATAATGCCATTTGTTGCTGTTAGATTTTGTATGACAGCATCAGTTGAAGAAAGGCTTGTGCTGGTAAGGTTAGTAACAATTGCATTATTTACAGATAATGTGCCAGATATTGTTTGATCAACAATTGATATAGTATTAACACATAAATTTGTCATACAATTGGTTACTGTTAAGTTTTGTATGACTGCATCAGTTGAAGACAGATCTGTACTGGTAAGATTATTAACAATTGCATTGTTTACTGATAATGTACCACTTATCGCTTGGTCAACAATTGATATAGTATTAACACATAAATTTGCCATACAATTGGTTACTGTTAAGTTTTGTATGACAGCATCAGTTGAAGAAAGGCTTGTACTTGTGAGATTGTTAACAATTGCATTGTTTGCTGATAATGTACCAGTTACAGTTTGATCAGCAACTGAGATGTTAGTAACTTGTAAGTTTTGTATGACAGCATCAGTTGAAGAAAAGTTTGTGCTCGTAAGATTGTTAACAATCGCATTGTTTGCTGATAATGTGCCAGTTACAGTTTGATCAACAACTGACATATTAGTAACTTGTAAGTTTTGTATAACTGCATCATTCACAGATAAAGATACTGCTACTGTTAAATTGTTAATCACTTGATCAAGTACTGTTGCTGTTACTATTAAATTTTCAATTGTAGCATTTGTTATAAATGCGTCATTAATTGATGCTGTACCACTTATAAATACATCGACTGCTGAAAGATTTGTAATACAAAGATCATCTAAGCAACTTCCACCCGTTATAACAATATCGTTTACCGATAATGTATCTACGCAAAGACTATTCATACAATTGACTACGACTAAATCATTCACGGAAACAGAATCTAGTTCTGCATCTTCTGCGGACAGAAAACCTTCAATAGAAACATTATCTTTAAAGCTTACTCTATCTTGAAATTTTGCTCTTTTGCCAACTTTTAGTCTTCCTTGAATGTGTGCACCTTGTTTTGTGTTAAGATGTTTTCTCAATGTTGTTTTGCAAAGAACATCTAAACCCTGGCTTACTATCAGTGGATTTGGACAGAAAACTCGTGTTGTCATACCGTCATTTTCTGCAGTTGGTTCATCGTTGGGCAATTCAGGATTTATATTTAATTCTCCATAAAGAATTTTGTTTACTAATAATTCAAAATCAGCAATAAAACTGTTGAATTGGTCATGATCAACCGTATTGTAACTATTTTGCAATACAGATTCAGCATATTCTAATGCTTCTACAACAGCATCATATTGTGCTATAAGTCCGCCGTTTTCAATATATTCTTGTAATTCAGTTAAGATTGAATTTTTATTGTTATCTAAATCGATGATATAGGAAATAATTTTGCCTATATCACTAGAATTGCTTTCGAGAGATATATATGTATTATCAGGATCCTCATTAATAATGTGTATTTCAGCTTCTGATATGGAACTTATCATGCTGTTTGTCATGGCTGATAATGGTAATGGTGCTAATAATAATGACAAAGCAAGAGTGAGAGAAAAAAATCGAGAAATAAAAAATTGTTTCATAGGAAATCCCTTTTTTAGAAAATAGTTATTTTGAGCTTTAAAATAAAGTTAAACAAAATAAAGGTTGTTAATTCAATAGTTTTTTTGTTTATATAGATCAACATTGTTATTTATTTAAAAAAGGATTTGTATGTTTGACGCACGGTTTTTTAATGTTTTATTTTTATGTTTATCAATGTCATTATTGGGAGCAGTGCAGAACGCTAAAGCCCAATTATCTGACATATCGTACATTTATCTTACAAAAGAAATAAATAATATAGAGGATCTTTTTGTTCAAATAAGTCAATTGGATGAACAAGATTATTCTATTTTACATGCATTAAAAGATTACATCTCTGAAGGGTTTTCTATCGTAAAACAGAACGACATTCTTGCTGCTTTGGAATATGCAGAATTTGTTTTGCAACGGAATTATGAGATATTAACCCCTGAAAAGATGGCGCAGTTATGTGGTAGGATTGAATTTTTACGTGATCGAATTATGAGTGGAGATTTAGATGTTGTTACTGATGAAGCTATAAGATCGGTACCTTGCGAAAATAATGTACCGTATTCATGTCAGTTTGACACTTTTATCATTAATAAAAATTTAGAAGTTTTAGGCAAAACAGTTTTAAAAAAACATCTTCATACAAAGCAAGGTGCTCATATAGAAGGAAATCTTAAAGTTTGTGGGAAATCAAAATTTAAAAAAGATGCAACATTTAAAGAGGATGTAAATGTTGATGGTACTCTTTCGGTAGTTGATCTTATAATTAGCGGAACAGTAACCGGCATAACTGGTGGTTTTGGCGCTACTGGTGCAACTGGGGCGACAGGACCTCAAGGTAATACTGGAGCTACTGGTGCAGGAACTACTGGCGCAACAGGAAACACTGGAGCTCAAGGCGCTACTGGTGCAACGGGACCTGGCGCAGGTGCAACTGGTGCAACGGGATCTACAGGTCCTACTGGAGTAACTGGATTTACTGGTGCTATAGGATCTACAGGATCTACGGGAGCTACTGGAGCAGGGGCAACTGGCGCAACAGGAGCAACGGGCAATACTGGTTCTACTGGACCTACTGGTGCTACAGGCAATACAGGATCTACAGGTAATACTGGTGCAACAGGAGTAACAGGATCTACTGGAGCAACTGGAATTACTGGTGCTACAGGGGCTACCGGAATAACGGGTGCAACAGGATCTACTGGAGCAACTGGCGCGACGGGCGCTACTGGTTCAGTGTCTTCAGTTGTTGCACAATTGACAGCAACTCAATTTTCTTCAACGGATGCGGTTATAACAAATCTTACTATCCCAGGTTTTACGCCAGCAGGCGTGGTTCATAATAATGCGGCAGGATTACTTTCAAGCTCATTAATTGTAAATGCTGATATTACAAACGCAACAATTAGCAACGCAAAATTGGCAACAATTTCGAGCACCAATACAGCAGGCAATATTGTGGTTCGTGATGGTTCTGGAAACTTTGCAACAAATATGATCACTCTAAATGGTACGGTGACTAATCCAACTGATGCTGCAACAAAAGCGTATGTTGATGCTGCTACAGCAGCGGTAACAGGCGCAAACGTTGGTGCAGGAACAGGTCTTATTTTTAGAGATAAAACTGGTAACAATATTAATTTTAAATCACTTGCTCAAAGTAATCATATCATCATCACAAATAATACTAATGACATAACGCTCTCAACAGATGGTACAAATCTTAACACGGCTAGTACGCTTGTTGCGCGTGATGCTGCTGGTAACTTTAGCGCAAGCATAATCAGTATAACAGATGGTGTTTTGAGTGGAGATTTAAAATTAGTCAATTCAACTTCAACAACTGGTAATATTGAAAAAGCTGGAAATAGTTTCATTCATAATTTTGGCACAAATAATACCTTTGTTGGTGTGAATGCTGGAAACTTTGTAACCAGCGGTACAGGACAAAATAGTGGTTTTGGGGTTAATACATTAGCATCCATTACAACAGGAACTAATAACGTTGCTGTTGGATATCAAGCAGGTCAAACATTAGCTACTGGCAATGGAAATATTTACATTAATGCGGCTGCTGGGACAACAAATGAAAATAGTACAACTCGTATCGGCACATCACAAATACGAACATTTATTGCGGGTATTGATGGCATAGGGGTCTCAGGTAATGGAGTTGTTGTTGATAGCAATGGTCAACTTGGCATTACATTATCATCCCAAAAATTTAAACGTAACATAGAAGATATGGGTGAAGCGTCAGCAAGCATACTTGATTTACGACCAGTAACCTTTGTTTACAATGATGATGAAACTGAAACAGTACAATATGGTTTAATAGCTGAAGAAGTTGATCAACTGTTTTCTGCTATGGTTTCGAAAGATAAAGAAGGAAATCCATATACCGTTCGTTATCATTTACTTTCAGTTTTACTTTTAAATGAGCTCAAAAAACAACATGCTATTATTGAACAACAACAAGCTACTATTGAAGAAATGAAAAATCTTCATGTAACCGTTCAAGAAATGAATGATATAATTGAACGTTTAAAAAAGGAAATTCAGCTCTATATTTCTAATGCTATTGCTTAATTAAGGCCCTTTTTGTTTATATAAGCTTTATGAGTGAAGTCAAAATCTGTTCATATAACAAAAAGGGTTTTTTTATGAACCGAATGCGTTTGTCGTACTTTTTTTCTCTTTTTATATCGTTGGGTCTTTTAATATCGCCATTGCCATTATCAGCAATGGCAGAGGATATTTTGTTAAGCATTTCAGAACATGATAAAAATATTATTATGCATCATGCAGATGAATCATATATATATCTTGGAGAAGAATTAAGCGGTATAACTCAATTGGTTTCAGACCTAAGTTGTTTAGATCATAATGCCAACTCGTCACTTGCTCAGTTAAAAAAGCATATAGATAGCGGTTGTAATGTAGCAGAATATGATGCAATAACAGAAGTAATAGAATATATGCAAACTGTGTTGTATGAACAACGTAGCGAATTGAGTAATTCTCAATTTAGAAAAATGATACGTGATATTGATATCCTTGTTGATCAAATACATAAAGGTCAATTAACTGTTAAAGCATCAGCGTTAGAGTCAGCCCAAAATAGAACAAAAGGTTATCGTGTATGGACTAATATTATGGAAGTTAAGGGCCTGTTATCAGTTAATGATCAGTTAGTTCAAAATATTACCGCTGTTGATTTGTCTGTAACCGATACAAATATTCAAAATGCAACAATTGATATTTTGTCGGTAACTGATTCTATAATAACAAATGAAACAGTTACAACATTATCTGCAACAGATCTGTTTATACAGAATATTAATGCAACTAATATTTCTGTTGTTGATCAAACAGTAACAGGAACTCTATCTATCAATGATGCTGTTGTAGATACTTATGTTCGTTTTACTGATGATACTGGTGGCGAATACGTTGGTTTACAATCACCATCTGTTGTGCCAACAAGTTATACTATTTCATTGCCATCAACAGTTCCAACAGCAAGTCAAGTATTACAAGCTGATGCAACAACACCAACCAATTTGAATTGGGTAACGCAAGGTGGATCGGCTGATCCTGCAATCAGTAATACTATTTATGTAACCAAGTATGGTAATGATACAACTGGTGATGGATCTTTTGATAATCCATATCTTACGCTTGCAAAAGCAATTGATATCGCCAATGGAATTGCTTTGGTATCAAATCCTGTAGCCATTGTTATCAGTTCAGGTATTTATACAGAAGATAATAGTTCCGGACCACTGATTGTTACAGTTGAAGGAGTGTCTATTGTGGGGGTGTCTCCAAATAGTGTGATCATTATGCCAAATACACCTGCAAATAATCTTTTACTTATCAATGATACAGTGCGTATTGCAAATATTACTTTTGCATCATCTGCACCAACAGGAATCGGTGTTTCTCTTGCCGCAGGGAATGTATCAATATTCACCAGTGTTCATTTTAGAAATTTTTTGACTGGTGTGAGTTGTGCTGGAGGAGCATCAGAATCATATGGTTTTAATAACTGTTATTTTGCTGATAATGGAACAGCTCTTGATATTGATGACACGCGCGTTCAATGCAGCGGTTGTACTTTTTTTGGTACATCAGTAGCAGCAGGGCCAGCAACAAATGCAGGTATTGTTGTAACAGGTATGGCAGCTAATTTGGTACTTTCAGGTGGCGTGCTTGGACTATGTGCTACTGCTATGGAAGTGACAAACAATGCAATTGTTACGGCAAGTAGCGTTAGTTTTAGAATAAATGAATTTGATATTGTGCAGAATACAGCATCACATTTAACCTTGTCTAGTTGTACCTTTGAGTTAACAGATGGATCTTCCGATGTTGATATAGAAGTAGATGGTGCGGGTACCATTACAGAAATAATAGGATGTGAGTTCAGCGGAACAAGTCCTCTTGGGGTTGATCAAGGTACGAGTATAGTGGTAACTGATGAAGCTATGGTAAATATCAGTGGTGGTGTTATGCATAACTACGCTACTGGTATACAAGTAGGTTCTTCATTAGATACATTCTCAACAGAAATGAATATTTCGGGGCTTCTTATTCGTGATTGTACTGCAGATATTGTACAAAATGGTACTGCAACATTACTTTTTAATTCATGTACGGCGTCAAGTTCAAAAATTAGTATCAATGATGCTACTAATGTTGAAATGGCATTTTTTGATTTAGATGATAATGGAGCACTAACTATAGGATCGACTGCTAATCAAGATACTATATTAGTCCAGGCAAACATTGATGCGACTGATCATCCAGGACTTAACTACAAATCATCTTTTTATTCTACACAAGCAATAGGGTTTGATAATCCTTATGGTAGTGCATCATCTTTATATTCTTTATCTGCTGATAATGCAGATGTTACTTCGGTAACCACTGATCGTACTAAAATTGCTGGCCTTCGTTTGGTTTCTGATACAGGATCACCAGTTGGTGGTACATCAGCATTACGTGGATGGGATGTTAACAAGAATGCAACTTCAGGAGCACTTTCATTTACGTATCAAAATAGTGATCTTGTAGGTCAAATAGCAGTTGCGCCATATGTAGTAATGCAACTTGATGGTTTTAATAACCAATTACAGTTGCCTGCAACGGGTACACAGATTGTTTTTGCTGCTGATACTAATTTATATCGCGATTCAGCTAACGTATTAAAAACAGATGATAATTTGATTGTTGGAACATTAACACCAGACAGAGCTGTTGTAACAGCAGTTGGTACTAATCAATTAGCATCAAGTGCTGTTACTGGTACAGAACTTGGATATCTATCTGGAGTAACTTCATCAATACAAACACAAATAAATGGTAAGGTTGCAAAAGCTGGTGATATCATGACAGGAGCGTTACAATTGCCAGCAGGAACAACAGCAGCTCCATCTCTTATATTTACTGGCAGCACAACAACAGGGCTTTCTGCACCAGTAGCTAATAGCTTATCGTTGAGTACTAATGCCGCAGAGCGTATGAAAATAGATTCTACCGGAGTAATATCTATTAATGCATTTACTACAGCTGGCGTTGTACATAATGATGCTTCTGGTAATTTATCAAGTTCATTAATTGTAGATGCTGATATTACTAACGCAACAATTAGTAATGCAAAATTAGCAACTATTTCAAGCGCAAACACAGCTGGTAGTATTGTAGTGCGAGATGGGTCTGGTAATTTTGCAACTAATATGATTACTATCAATGGTACTGTTACTAATAATACTGACGTTGCAACAAAAGCGTATGTTGATGCTGCCATTTCAACAGGTATTGTTGCAAAAGATCCCGCTATAGTAGTAGGTCTTACTGATACTGCTTTAACAGGATTACAAACAATTGATGGTGTAACATTGGTAGATAGTGATAGAGTCCTTCTTGTTAATCAAACAGATCCAATTGAAAATGGTTTATGGTTAGCACACGCAGGAGCTTGGACTCGTCCAGCTGATTTTGATACTGGAGATACAGCAGGCCAAGCCTACGTACTTATACTTTCTGGAAATGTTAATGCAGGGGCAAGTTATTTATGTAATACACCAACTGCAATCATTGATACTGATCCAATAGGATTTGCACTGTTCTCTTTACCAGATACAACAGCGGGTGCAAATGTTGGTACAGGAACAGGTCTTGTCTTTAAAAATAAAACAGGAAGCACACTTAATTTCCGATCATTGCTTGCAGGTACACATATGTCTATTGTCAGCAATACTGACGATATAACAATAACTACTGATGCAACAAGCGCAAACACACCGAGTACTATTGTTGCACGCGATGGTTCAGGTGATTTTGCTGCTGGAACAATAACTGCAAGTTTAACCGGTGCTGCATCATTAAATGTTCTTAAAGCTGGTGACACTATGACTGGTGCATTACAGTTGCCGGCAGGAACAACGCTTGCTCCAGCGCTTGTATTTACTGGCAGTACAACATCAGGATTATCTGCAAGTAGTGGCGATCTATCATTCAGTACAAACGCATTAGAAAGACTGAAAATAGCTAATGGTGGTATAATTTCTATCAATGCATTTACTACAGCAGGGGTTGTGCATAATGATGCTTCAGGCAATTTATCAAGTTCATTAATTGTGAATGCTGATGTTGATCCAGCAGCTGCAATTGTTGATACAAAATTAGCAACCATTTCTACTGCAGGTAAAGTTGCTAACTCTGCAACAACTGCAACAGCTCTTAATACTCCAAATACTATAGTACTGCGTGATGGTTCAGGTAATTTTGCTGCAGGAACAATTACAGCAAGTTTAACTGGTAGCGCATCTAATAACGTTCTTAAAGCTGGTGACACTATGACTGGTACATTACAATTGCCAGCAGGAACAACAGCATTACCATCATTAGTATTCACTGGTAGTACAACAACAGGATTATCAGCAGATACTGGTGATTTATCATTCAGTACTGACGCAACAGAACGATTAAAAATAGCATCAGGTGGGGCAATATCTATTAATGCATTTACAACAGCTGGTGTTGTACACAATGATGCTTTAGGTGATTTATCAAGCTCATTAATAGTTAATGCTGATGTTGATGCAGCAGCAGCTATTATTGATACAAAATTAGCAACTATTTCTACTGCAGGTAAAGTTGCTAACTCTGCTACAACTGCAACAAGTGGTAATACTGCAAGTACTATCGTATTGCGTGATCCATCAGGTAACTTTTCTGCCGGCACAGTCAGTATGACTGATGCAATTATAGGTAATCTTACTATTACTAATTGTATTGCAAGTGCATGTGTTACTGCATTGTCTGTAGCTGAGCAATCAATCACAGGCACATTGTCAGTTAATGATGAAGTGCTTAATGGAACATTGCAACTTACTGCATTAACTCCTGCAGGTGTTGTTCATAATGATTCATCAGGATTGCTTTCTAGTTCTCTTATCGTAAACGCTGATGTGTCAGCATCGGCCGGAATTGTTGATACAAAATTAGCAACCATTTCTACTGCAGGTAAAGTTGCTAACTCTGCAACAACTGCAACAGCTCTTAATACTCCAAATACTATAGTACTGCGTGATGGTTCAGGTAATTTTGCTGCAGGAACAATTACAGCAAGTTTAACTGGTAGCGCATCTAATAACGTTCTTAAAGCTGGTGACACTATGACTGGTACATTAACAATGCCAGCTGGTTCTGCAGCTGTTCCATCAATTCAATTTACTGGAAGTGCTAATACTGGTTTTTCAGCAGCAACAGTCAATACACTTTCATTTGATACAAATGGTGCTGAGCGCATGAATATTAATCCAACAGGTGGTGTTACAATTAATGCATTTGGTACCGCAGGTGTTGTGCATAATAATGCATCAGGTTTATTATCAAGTTCATTGATTGTAGATGCTGACATTACTAACGCAACAATTAGCAATGCAAAACTAGCGACAATTTCAAGTGCTGACACAGCAGGTAATATTGTAGTTCGTGATGGCTCAGGTAACTTTGCTACAAATATGATTACCATAAATGGTACAGTGACTAATCCAACGGATGTTGCAACTAAAGCATATGTTGATGCTTCTTCATCAGCCGTAACTGGTGCTAATGTTGGTGCAGGAACAGGTCTTGTTTTTAGAGATAAAACTGGTAGCACTCTCAACTTTAAATCGCTTATTCAGGGATCCCATATTGTCATTACTAATAATGCTAACGATATAACGCTCGCAACAGATGCAACTAGCGCAAATACTCCAAGCACCATTGTTGCGCGTGATGCTTCAGGAAATTTCTCTGCGGGTGAAGTAAGTATGACGGATGCGGTTATAGATAACCTTACTATTACCAACTGTATCGCAAGTGCATGTGTTACTGCATTATCAGTAGCTGATCAATCATTAACAGGAACATTATCGGTTAATGATGAAGTGCTTAATGGAACATTACAACTTACTGCGTTAACTCCGGCAGGCGTTGTTCATAATGATTCATCAGGATTGCTCTCTAGTTCTCTTATCGTAAACGCTGACGTGTCAGCATCAGCCGGAATTGTTGATACAAAGTTAGCAACCATTTCTACTGCAGGTAAAGTTGCTAACTCTGCTACAACCGCAACGAGCGCTAATACTGCAAGTACAATAGTACTACGCGATGGTTCAGGAAATTTCTCTGCTGGTGCCGTAAGTTTAACTGATGAAGTTATCAGTAACTCTCTTACTATAACACCGTTTAGCATTGCAGGTGTTGTACATAATAATGCATCAGGTTTATTATCAAGTTCATTGATTGTAAACGCTGATATTACTAACGCAACAATTAGCAATGCAAAACTAGCAACAATTTCTAGCACCGATACAGCAGGTAATATTGTAGTTCGTGATGGTTCAGGTAACTTTGCTACAAACATGATTACCATAAATGGTACAGTTACCAATCCAACGGATGTTGCAACTAAAGCATATGTTGATTCAGTTGGGTCAGCTATAACTGGTGCGAATGTTGGTGCAGGAACAGGTCTTATATTTAGAGATAAAACGGGCAGTACGCTTAACTTTAAATCACTTATTCAAGGTTCTCATATTACTATTACTAACAATACTAACGATATAACGCTTGCAACAGACGGCACAAATCTTAATACAGTAAGTACACTTGTTGCTCGCGATGCTGCAGGTAACTTTAGTGCAAGCATTGTGAGTGTGACCGATAGTGTTGTAAGTGGCAATCTTGTATTGAGCGCTAATCCAAGCACATCAACTACAGGCAATATTATGAAAGGTGCAAACAGATTTATTCATAATTTTGGAACAAGCAACACTTTTGTTGGTGAAAGTGCAGGCAACTTTACTATGAGTGGAACTGGTCTGAATGTGGCTGTTGGTGCAAGTGCGTTAAGTGCAAACACAACAGGTAATAATAATACAGCTGTTGGTTATAATACATTACCTGCTGTTACAACAGGAAGCAGTAATATTGCAATTGGTAGTTCATCAGGAGGAACGATTACTACTGGTAGTGGCAATATTTATATCAATGCTAACGCAGCTACTGCAGCTGAAAATACCACTATTCGTATTGGTACGTCGCAAACAACTTGTTTTGTCGCTGGTATTGATGGCGTAGGAGTATCAGGAAATGGTGTTGTGGTTGATGCTAATGGCCAACTTGGTATAACCTTGTCATCTGAAAGATTTAAGCACAACATAGCTAACATGGCTTCATTATCAGAACATATACTTAATTTACGTCCTGTAACGTTTGCATACAATAATGATCCATCTGAAGCAATCCAATATGGTTTAATTGCAGAAGAGGTTGATCAAGTATTCCCTGCACTTGTTGCAAAAGATGAAGATGGCAATCCATATACTGTTCGTTATCATTTGCTACCTGTATTGCTCTTAAATGAATTACAAAAACAACAAGCAACAATAGAAGCAATGAAACAACAGTATGCGACAGTAGAAGAAATGAATAACGCAATCAGTAAACTGCAAACACAAATTAACAACCTTATGCAATATTCTTACAATGGGCAAGTAAGTGCATAAAATAATTACTGGCTAAAAAAGCAAAAGGACTCTTGTTAACGCAAGGGTCTTTTTGCTTATATAAAGTCAATTATTTCCACGTATTATTTATTGTCAAAAAAAGGGTTTCTATGAACACTATTAGATCGTTTTATTCTGTTTCTTTCTTTATGCTGTTGTTTTTACTATCACCATTTTTGCTTTCCGCTGCAACGGAAAGTTGTGCTATACAAATATCCGATTTTGAAGCTGAATTAATATTACAGCATGACGATATTTCTTATATTTATCTTGGAAAAGAGTTAAGTAATATAGGTGATGTAGTAGCAGAAGCAATTGTTTTAGATAACAACAACAATTCACCTCTATCTCAATTACATGTTCATATTAAAAATGGATTTTTATTAGCCCAACATCAAGACGTTGCTGATGGATTGGAATATGCTCAGCAGTTGTTAGAATCTCACTATAACCAATTAGACAACGCAAAAGCAGAACAACTGTTTTTAAAATTTGAAACGGTAATGAATAAGTTTATGAATGGATTGCTTACCGTTGAGTGTATTAAGCAGTGGGACGAAAATAGCAAAAGAACATATATCAATATTATGCAAGTGCAAGGCCTGTTATCAGTTAATGATCAATTTGTTCAAAATATAACAGCAGTTGATCTATCAGTAACAGATGGTCTTTATTTAGCAGGCAATCTTGTAATTCTCACCGAACCAAGCACGGCAACTGACGGTAATATTATAAAAGGTTCAAGTAGCTTTATTCATAATTTTGGAACAGCAAACACATTTGTTGGTATTAATGCTGGTAATTTTACCTCAAATAGTTCAAATAATAGTGCTTTTGGAAGTAACTCGATGACTGCATTAACAACAGGTTCAAGAAATGTTGCCGTTGGTGATTCTACTTTAAGATATAATCTTAATGGTCATGATAACATAGCAATTGGGTCTACTGCTCTTATAAATAATACTACTGGCAGCGATAATGTAGCAATTGGATCTTCTGCTCTTGCGAGTAATATTACAGGTGAACGAAATGTAGCAATTGGCACTGTTGCTATGGGGGGTACCACATTTGGTGCGTTTAACATTGCAATAGGTCATGGTACGTTAAACAATAATGATGGTAATGATAATATAGCAGTTGGCTATAACGCCCTTGCACAGAATACTACAGGCATTAATAATATAGCCATCGGTTCTTTTGCTCTTGTACAGAATATTACTGGCGCTGATAATGTTGCCATTGGTCATGAGGTATTAATGAATAGTACTGATGATCAGATTACTGCGGTTGGATCAGGTGCGATGAGAAATTATGTTGGGGGGTCAGGCGGGCAAAATGTAGCCGTTGGTTACCATGCATTGAATGCAAATACGAGTGGTAATTCTAGTACCGCAGTTGGTTGGATGGCATTAGCATCAGATGTAACAGAGTTTGCGAGTAGAAACACAGCAGTTGGTTGGTCAGCGCTAACAAGTAATACAACAGGACAAAGTAATACAGCAGTGGGTGAGAGTGCATTATTGAGTAATACAGTGGGGACTTTTAATACTGCAGTAGGTCGTAGGGCAATGGAATTAAATACAATAGGAGATGGAAATATTGCTATCGGTAATGATGCTCTGAGAAATAATACGACAGGTGATGATAATGTAGCTATTGGTTCTTCTGCTTTATCGAGTAATACTACTGGTGAAGAAAATGTAGCCGTTGGTTCTTCTGCTTTAACGAATAACACAATTGGCATCAGAAATGTGGCAATTGGGTTATTTGCTTTGGGAAATAATACAACAGGTTCCTTTAATGTAGCAATGGGGCAGTCTGCTTTGAGCAACTGTGTTACTGGTATCAATAATGTGGGTATTGGAGATACTGCACTCTCATCAGGAGACTACAATGTTATAATTGGAGCGAGCGCTGGTGGTGATGGAAACAGAAATGTTGGTATTGGTTTCCAAGCGCTTGTTCAAAATAGTGCAGATCATAATGTTGCCATTGGATATGATGTACTCAGTAACTCTGGATTGACTGGTCCTGACAATACAGCTGTTGGATACGAAGCGATGAATTTAAACACAGCAGGTACTTTGAATGTTGCTATTGGTTCTCAAGCACTTAAAAGTAATACAACGGGTAATGATAATACTGCTGTTGGTTATCAAGCATTAACAGCTAATGTTACAGGTAGTCAGTCAACTGCTTTTGGTTCAGGTGCATTACAAAACCAGACTGAAGGGTATAATGCAGCTTTTGGTTGGCAAGCTCTTACAAATAATACAACAGGTCTTGGTAACGCAGCGTTTGGTTGGGGAGCACTTCATGAAAATACAATAGGACAAAGTAATACTGCGTTAGGAAATTCCGCATTGTACGATAATACTCAAGGAGCTTATAACACAGCTGTTGGAGATAGTGCATTATCATTGAATACTACAGGTAATGATAATACTGCTGTGGGTGTTTATGCATTAGGATCGAATACTATAGGTATAAATAATGTTGCTATGGGTTCAGATGCATTAACGTCGAATACTGAGGGCAATAGTAATGTTGCTATAGGCATTGTAGCATTATCATCAAATATTACAGGTTCAGAAAATGTTGCTGTGGGTGGTAATGCTTTATTGAACAGCACAGACAATCAGATTACTGCAGTTGGATTTGGTGCTTTAGAAAATTTTGTTAATGGTCTTCTTATAGATACTGCTATCAATGGTGGTCATGTAGCAGTTGGTCACAATGCATTAAATCAAAATGTGGATGGTTATGGTAATACAGCAGTTGGTTGGAGAGCGTTAGAATCTGATGTAACATCAGAAGATGGTAAAAACACAGCAATTGGTTGGTCTGCTTTAACCATTAATACAACAGGCGTTGAAAATACAGCGGTAGGGGCTAAAACTCTGAGTGCAAATGTAACGGGTACTGATAATACTGCAGTTGGTTATAACGCACTTACACACAACACAGCAAGTAATAATACTGCAATTGGTAATAGTGCTCTTGCTGCAAATACTAATGGCACTCCTAATACCGCTGTCGGAAAGAGTGCTCTTGCAGCTAACACTGGCGGTATTAATAATACAGCAATTGGTTATAATGCACTTGCTGCAAATACAGGAGCTACTAATAACACTGCAATTGGTCATAATGCACTTGCCGCAAATACAGTAAGCGCTATTACTGCAGTTGGTAGCGGTGCATTAGCCTCAAATACATTAGGTTCCAACAACACAGCTGTTGGCGTTAGCGCATTATTCAGTAATATAGATGGAGGTAGTAACACAGCTGTTGGAATCAACGCACTTCTGGCAAATACAGACGGTGGTAACAATACTGCGGTTGGTCAAAGTGCATTGCAAGCAAATACTGGAGGATTTGATTGTACGGCCGTTGGCGCTAATGCTCTTGTAGCAAATACAGCAAGCGATACTACTGGAATTGGTAGTGGTGCATTAGCCGCAAATACAACAGGTAGCAATAATACTGCTGTTGGAAGAAGTGCGTTAGCTGCAAACACTGTTGGTACCAATAATACAGCGCTTGGATTTAATGCGCTTCTGGTAAATACAACAGGTACTAATAATACCGCTGTTGGTAGTAGCGCATTAGATGCAAATACAACAGGTATACAAAATACTGCTGTTGGCAATGGTGCTCTTGGTGCTCTTACCATCGGAACTCAAAACACTGCGATTGGTTTCAATGCATTACCTCTTAATGTAACGGGAAGCGGTAACACTGCTTTAGGTCGTGCCGCACTGAATAATTCAACAGGTGGTGCTAGCAATAATACTGCTATTGGCACTGGCACATTAGCCGTTCTAACAACAGGTGGTAGTAATATTGCAATCGGCCAAGGTGCAGGAGGAATCGTAACAACGGGAAGTGGTAATGTTTATATTGGTCTTAATGCTGCCACAACTGGTGAAACTAACTTTACTCGTATTAAAAATATTAGTGGTGTTAACGTTGGAGCTGTTCCAGCGGTTCTTGTTACTGCAACGGGTCAACTTGGTGTTAACACTTCAACACGAAGTGTAAAACATGATATTGAAGATATGAATGATCAATCAACAAACATTTTTAAATTACGCCCAGTTACCTTTGTTTATAATAATGATGAAACAGAAACTAAACAATATGGTCTAATTGCTGAAGAAGTTGACGAGGTATTTTCTGGAATTGTTGCAAGAAATAAAGATGGTGAAATAGAAACTGTTCTCTATCATGTGTTACCAGTATTATTGCTGAATGAAATACAAAAACAACAAAAAACTATTGAATCACAACAAGCTGTTATTGAAAATCTTACAATAACCACAGAGAGTATGAACGCTGCAATTAACAGTCTGCAAGCACAGTTACAACAGTTTATGCAACGTATAGAAACATTAGAAAATAACGCATAAAAAATAAAATCTGTATATAAAAAACAAAAAGATCCTTGTGAATGCAAGGATCTTTTTGTTTTTATAAATGCAATAAAGAAGATTATAAATTTTTTTCCTATACAAGGATTAATATGTTTCATATACGTTGCTCCCGCTTTTTATCATTATTAATGTCTTTTGCTTTATTAATTGCACCACTCCCAATTATTGCTATAGCGGAAGATCTTGGTGCTGCTATATCTCACATAGAAACAAATGATAGAGACAACTTACAGGTATCATATGTGTACCTTGGAAAAGATCGCAGCAATATCATTGAGGTCATAACAAATATTAGTACATTGGATGACCAAAAAAATTCACCTCTTACAGAGCTACAGCAACACTTTAAACAAGATTTTTTATTTGCAGAATATAATGCAATTTTTGAAGTAGTTGCTTACGCGCAAGCAATTTTACAGGAGAATTATACTAAAATAGATATTCAAACAGCAGAAAAACTTGCTTCTGATCTTGATACCATCATTAAAACTATTATAAGTGGAGCATTAACTGTTACATCTGATTTTTTTGAATTAGGTGATGATTTTTCAGATGATACTCATTCTCCAATAACACGCGCACACTTAAAAACATGGGTCATAAATAAAAATATTGATGTTCTTGGCAAGGGGACATTTCACAAACATGTGCATACAAAGCAAGGTATTCATGCTCATGGTAAATTAAAAATTGGCAAAACAGCACGATTTAAGAAAAATGTCAAAGTAAAAGGTACTCTTTCGGCTAATGATGCAGTCATTCAAAACTTAACAGTGGTCAACTGTATAGATGACGCATGCGTTAACAATCTTTCTGTTGTTGATTTGATTATTAGTGGAACGGTCACTGGTATAACTGGTGGTATTGGCTCAACTGGTGCGACTGGAGCAACCGGAAACACGGGGGCAACAGGAGCAGGCACTACCGGTGCAACTGGCGCAACTGGACCTCAGGGAGCGACTGGGCCTGGTGGAGGCGCAACAGGTTCTACGGGGGCAACCGGAAACACAGGAGCGACTGGTCAAACAGGAATAACAGGTGCTACAGGATCTACCGGCGCAACTGGTGCAACTGGATCAGTGTCTTCAATTGTATCAGATTTAACTGCAACCAATTTTTCTTCTACTGATGCAGTTATAGCAAATCTTACCGTAACAAATTGTATATCAAATGTATGTGTTAATAATTTATCAGTTAATAACGAAGTTATTCAAAATTATCTCCGTTTTAATGATACTGCCGGTGGAGAATATGTTGGATTGCAAGCGCCTGCAGTGGTGCCTACAAGTTATACATTATCATTTCCATCTGCTGTACCAACGGTAGGTCAAACGTTACGTGCCGGCTCAATAACACCAACTGATTTAGCATGGGTAACAGAAGGTGGTGCAATTACTCCAGCAGTCAGTAAAACTATTTATGTAACAAAATACGGTAGTGATATAACTGGTGATGGTTCATTTGATCTTCCTTATGCATCTCTTGCAAAAGCAATTGATTTAGCCAATAGTCTTGCATCAGACTTAAATCCAATTAATATTTTTATAGCACCTGGTATTTATATTGAAGACAACAGTGCTGGTCCTCTTGCCGTTACAGCCAATGGAGTTTCAATTGTTGGTGAAGTATCAAGTGGTGTTATAATAATTCCAGGCACTCCAAATAATGATCTTCTTACGGTTAACGTTCCCATTCATATTTCTGACATGGCGTTTCAATCTTTTGCGCCTTTAGCAACTGGTATTACCCTTGCAGCAGGAAATTTAACAACTCTTACAAATATAAACATTGTCAACTTTTTGACTGGTGTTAATTGTATGGGTGGACCTGAAAATTCCTACGGTTTTATGAACTGCTATTTTGGATATAATGGAACTGCATTGCTCGTCAATAATGCATATGTTTCATTTAATAGTAATACCATTTTTGGAACAACAGTCTCATCTGACCCAATTGTCAATAATGCAATTACCGTAACTGGTTCTGGTGCAAACCTTGTGATGAATGGTGGCCTTGTTGGTCTTTGTGAAGTTGGTCTAACCATTACAAGCAATGCAATAGCAACTGTTACTGGTTCTGCTTTTAGACTTAATATATTTGATGTTGAACAAAACGGAGCATCACATTCAACCTTTTCTGGATGTACTTTTGAATTAACCGAAGATTCATCTGATATTGATTTACATGTCAGTAATCCGGGTACAATAGCAGAATTGATAGGTTGTGAATTTAGCGGAAGTGGTATGTTAGGCACTCCTCAGGGTGTAGCTATATTTGTTGCTGATGATGCATTGGTAAATATCAGTGGTGGTAGTATGCATAATTACACTACTGGTATAGAAATTGGCACACCTAGCAATAGTTCATCGACACGTCTTTTTGCTTCAAGCCTTGTCATTAAAAACTGTACTGCAGACATTGTGCAACAAGGAACAGCTACAATTGATTTTAATGCAAGCACTGCAACTGGTAGTAAAATAATTATTAATGATCCTACTAACGTTAATTTAGCCTTTTTTGATTTAGATGATAATAGTGCATTGACCATTGGTTCAGCTACCGATCAAGATATTGTATTAGTGCAAGCAGATATTAATTCAGCTTTAAATCCAAGTATTAACTATAAATCATCATTGTATTCGACTCAGGCGATAGGTTTTGAAAATCCATTACCTAACTCATCTTCATGGTTTGTACTTTCACAAAACAATGCAGATCTTACTGCCATCACCAGCGACCGAACAAAAACCACAGGTATCCGTTTGGTTTCTGATGAAGGATCACCAGTTGGTGGTACATCTGCGTTGCGCGGATGGGATATCAACAAAAATGGTTCTTCTGCAGAACTCTCATTTAATTATCAAAACAGTGATAGTTCTGGGCAAGTAGTAGTACCAGAATACACGGTGATGCAACTTGACGGTCTTAATAATCAGTTACAATTACCAACGACAAACACTCAAATTGTTTTTGGTGGTGATACCAATTTATATAGAAGTGCTGCTAATGTTTTAAAAACAGATGATAATCTGATTGTTGGAACCTTAACGCCAAACCGTGCAGTAGCCACTGATTCTGCAACTAATCAACTGATTTCAAGCATAGCAACTGCTGCTGAGCTTGATTATTTATCAGGTGTAACTTCACCAATTCAAACGCAGCTCAACAATAAAGTGTCACGTTCTGGTGATTCAATGACGGGGGCATTAAGTATGCTCACGCAAAATGCTGTGCGTTTTAATGATGCTTTCGGAAATTATGTAGGTGTTAATGCACAAACAACTATTCCTTCAAGTTATACATTATCTTTACCAACAACAACACCTATTGCGCACCAAATTATGCGTGCGAATGGAACCACTCCAACTAACTTGGAATGGTTTACGTCTGGTGGATCAGTAACTCCAGCAAGTAGTAAAACTATTTATGTTGCTAAATTTGGTAACGATACAACAGGTGATGGTTCTTCTGATGCCCCATATGCAACGCTTTCTAAAGCCATCAACGTTGCAAATTCACTTGCAACAATATCAAATCCGATATGTATTATAATGGAATCAGGCATCTATGTTGAAAATAATAGTTCAGGTCCATTGACTATTACCGCAACAGGTATTTCAGTTGTAGGAGCATCGACAACTGGTGTTATTATTATGCCTTCAACTCCAAGTAATGATCTTATTTTAGTAAATGCTACAACTCGCTTTGCTGATCTTTCTCTGCAATCATCTTCACCACTTGCAACAGGATTAACATTAACTGCAGGTAATTTATCAACATTTAATAGTGTGAGATTCACCAACTTTTTAACAGGAGTATTGTGTTCTGGCGGAACGGTTCAGCTTTATGGTTTTACAGCATGTCTGTTTATTGCTAACACAACAGGATTAAATGTTAATGATAGTCGTGTGCAAATAGTTGGATGTTCTTTCTTTGGTACACCATCAGTAGTTAACCCTGCAGCAAATACAGGGATATATTCAACAGGAGCTGGAGCAAGCGTGCTTGTTGATGGAGGTGCGGTAGGAAAATGTAATATAGGATTTAGTATTAACGATAATTCAAATCTTACTATTAGTTCAACATCATTTAAGCTCAATACCTATGATATTATACAAACAGGCGCTTCACGTATGGTTCTTAATGGATCAAATTTTGAACTTACCAATGGAAGTTCTGATGTTGATATTCAAATAAGTGATCCAGGAACAATTGCTGAAATAGTAGGTTGTCAATTTAATGGTAATAACTTACTTGGTGTTGCTGAAGGACAATGTATTAGAGTAAGCAATAATGCACATCTTGATATTAGTAGTGGTAGTATGAAAAATTATGACACTGCTCTACAAGTTGGTGTGTCAGGTGATACCGCTTCAACAATAGCGTCTGTTTCAGCCTTTACTATTAATAATTGCACAACAGACATTCAACAAGAAGGCTCTTCTACTTTAAACTTTAATGCCGGTACGTTATCAAATGATAAAATCACTATCAATGATCCGACAAATGTTAATCTTGCATATTTTGATCTTAACAATAATAACATGCTTACTATAGGATCAACAAGTGATGTTGATACTGGTTTAATTGCAACAAGTGTTGGCTCTAGTGATGATCCAAGTATTCGTTATAAATCATCTCTTTATTCTACTCAAGCAATAGGAATGACAAATACTTCAGTTAATCCATCTAGCTTATATGTTACTTCTAATAACAATGCAAATCTTACTGCAATTGCAAAAGATAGAGCTTATATAGCGGGAGTACGTTTAGTTTCTGATACAGGATCACCACTTGGTGGCACATCTGCGTTACGCGGATGGGATATCAACAAGAATGGTTCTTCTGCAGAGCTTTTATTTAATTATCAAAACAGTGATAGCTCTGGACAAGTAGTTGTACCAGAATACACAGTAATGCAACTTGATGGTGTTAATAATCAATTACAATTACCAACAGTGAACACCCAAATTGTTTTTGGTGGTGATACCAATTTATATAGAAGTGCCGCTAATGTTTTAAGAACAGATGATAATCTTATCGTAGGAACTTTAACTCCAAATCGTGCTGTATCTACTGATACTGTCACAAATCAACTTATTTCAAGCGCAGCAACTACCACTGAACTTGGTTATTTATCAGGTGTGACTTCACCAATTCAAACACAAATTGATGCCAAGGTTGCAAAAGCTGGTGATTCCATGACAGGCACGCTCAATATGCTTACGCAAAACTCAATTCGATTCCAAGACGCAATTGGTAATGAATATGTAGGAATTCAAGCTCCAACTACTATTCCAACAAGTTATACCGTTGCATTACCATCAACTGTCCCAACGGCATATCAAGTACTCATGGCAAATGCAACCACACCAACTAACTTAGAATGGACAACCGTTGGAGGATCGACTCTTCCATTAAATAGCAGAACTATTTATGTTGCAAAATATGGTAATGATACCACAGGAAACGGTTCGCTTGCGTTTCCTTTTGCAAGTTTATCAAAAGCAATTGACTTAGCTAATACGCTTTCATCGACTCTTAATCCTGTTTCTATTTTGGTTAAATCAGGATTATATGTTGAAGATAACAGTGCCGGCCCCCTGACTATTAATGTCAATGGTCTTTCTATTGTAGGTGATTCTTCTCATGGCGTTATTATTATGCCAAATACTCCTTCAAATGATTTACTCCTTATTAATAACCCTATACAAATGATTGATATGACATTCCAGTCATCATCTCCACTAGCAACAGGTCTGACCATGTATTCTAATAATTTGTCAGTCCTTGAAAATATTTATGTATATAATTTCCTTATAGGGATTGATGGTATTGGAGGATTATCAAATTCGTCATATGGTTTTAACAACTGTCTCTTTGTTGGTAATGGTACAGCATTATTAATTAATGATGCAAATGCTGAATGTAATGATTGTACATTTTTCGGCACACCATCTTTAACTGGTCCAGCTGCCAATACGGGTGTTGTTGTAACAGGGTCTCTTTCTAATGCAATTATTTCTGGCGGCGTTATTGGTGTGTGCACTACAGGTATTCATATAACTAATAATGCTATATGTACTCCTACTGGTATAAGTTTTAGAATTAACACTTTTGATATTCTTCAAGATGGCGCATCACATATGACATGTTCTAGTTGTACATTTGAATTGGCATCTCTTCCATCAGATATCAAAATACAAGTAGAAGGTGCAGGAACATTCGCAGAAATAATAGGCTGTGAATTTAACGGTCATGATAGTTTAGGTGTACCACAGGGAAGTGCTATAAAAGTAACTGATAATGCTTTTGTTGGCATGGTAAGTAGCGTTATTATTAATTATGTTACCGGTCTACAAGTTGGAACAGTGAGTGATACTGCATCAACAGTTGTATCTGCTGCATCATGTAAGATTCGTGATTGTACAACAGATATGTTACAACAAGGATCAACCTCTTTAGATTACAATGCAGGTACAGCATCAAGCAGTAAAGTTGTTATTAACGATTCAACTAATGTGAGCCTTGCTTATTTTGATTTAGAAGATAACGCTGCACTTACTATTGGATCAGCCTCTGATACAGACACTTCATTGATACAAGTTGCAATACCGGGAGGAATGCAACCCGGTATTAATTATCTTTCGTCTCTCTATAATACCAAAGCAATAGGTTACTTGAATGAAATAAACAATCCATCATCATTATTTATTCAATCTCCTAATAATGCTAATCTTACTGCTATCACAACAGATAGAACTGATATTGCTGGTATACGTTTAGTTTCGGACACTGCTTCGCCTGCTGGTGGAACGTCAGCATTACGTGGTTGGGATATAAATAAAAACAGTTCTGATGCAGAACTTTCATTTACCTACCAAAACAGTGATATTGTTGGTCAATCAGTGATATTACCTTATGTAGTGATGCAACTTGATGGATTTAATAATCAATTACAATTACCAACAACAGGTACACAAATTGTTTTTGGTGGAGATACAAATTTATATAGAGATAGTACAAGTGTATTAAAAACTGATGATAATTTGATTGTTGGTACATTAACGCCAAATCGCGTTGTAACTACTGATTCTGTTACTAACCAATTAACATCTAGTACCGTTACTAATACTGAACTTGGTTATGTATCAGGTGTAACTTCACCAATACAAACACAACTTAATAATAAAGTGTCACGTTCTGGTGATTCAATGACCGGAACGCTTAACATGCTTGTACAAAATGAAGTGCGTTTCCAAGATTCCGCAGGGGGGCAATATGTTGGTATTAATGCACAAGCAACTATTCCTTCAAGCTATACAGTCTCATTGCCAACAAATATTCCAACTTCACGTCAAATTTTACGTGCTAATTCCATAACACCGACTAATTTAGAATGGGCTGATGAAGGAGGATCGATTGTACCTGCAATTAGTCAAACGGTTTATGTAACAAAATATGGTAATGATACCACTGGAGACGGTTCATTTGATCATCCTTTTGCAACTCTTGCAAAAGCAATTGATGTTGCTAACAGCCTGGCAAGTAGTAGTTATCCAATTGCTATTTTTATGGGAC
This sequence comes from uncultured Pseudomonadota bacterium, assembly GCA_964636815.1. GTDB lineage: Bacteria > Babelota > Babeliae > Babelales > Vermiphilaceae > SOIL31. The sequence continues at coordinate 4,210 of CAZWTF010000005.1, read as the reverse complement.
CCGGTGATTATGTTGAAGATAATAGTGCTGGACCATTAACTATTTCCGTTGACGGTATTACTATCACAGGTAACTCCGCTAATACTACGTTTATTATACCAAATACATTATCCAATGATTTGTTACTCATAAATAATACAAGCAGTGTTAGTAATGTAACTCTTTTAGCAACTGGATTATCAACCGCGACGGGTATTTCTCTTACGACTGGAAATTTTTCAACATTTAATAACATAGAAGTAACCAATTTCCAAACAGGTATGTCGTGTATCGGCTCTACAAGTATTTATGTATGTAGTAGCTGTATTTTCATTAATAATGGAACAGGTATATCAGTTAATGATGCCTCTTTACAATGTAATAGCTGTATTATACTAGGATCAGATGGACTTGGAGTGGCGGCTAATACCGGTATTAGTCTAACAGGAGCAACTTCATATTTTGTTATGAGTGGGGGGTCTTGTGTGCTTTGTGAAACCGCTATCAATATAGGCGGCAATACATTATCGGCTACTATTAATGCAGCTACTTTTAAGCTTAATACAACGAATGTTTTTCAAAGTGGCGCATCTAAAATGATATTGTCTGGTTCTAGTTTTGAAACAACTAATAATCCAACTGATATTGGAATACAAATAAGTGAAATAGGAACATCTGCTGAAATAATTGGTTGTTCTTTTAATGGCATAAGCGCATTGAATATTCCTCAAGCAACGGCAATACAGGTTTCTGATAATGCTACTCTTAATATGAATAGTAGTACTGTACGTAATTATACTACCGGTCTTCATATTGGTCTTCCGGGAGATACTTCTTCAACAACATTATCTGCTTCAAGCATTATTATTAATGATTGTACAACTAATATTCTACAAGAAGGTTCTTCCACTCTACTCTTTAATTCTGGTTCAGCTTCAGCTGACACTATTATTATCAATGATCCAACGAATGTTTCATTATCGTTTTTTGATTTAGAAGATGAAGGAGCTCTTACTGTTGGTTCAACAGCAGATGTAAACACAATATTAATTCAAGCAGCAATTGACTCTATTAACCATCCTGGAATTAACTATACATCATCCTTATATTCTACCCAAGCGATAGGTTTTGATAATCCATATGGTAGTTCATCATCGTTATACGTTTCATCTGCTAACAACACAAACCTTACATCAATAACTACAGATCGCACCAAAATTGCAGAGTTACGCTTAATATCTGATGAAGGTTCGCCAGTTGGTGGAACGTCTGCACTACGCGGATGGGATATTAACAAAAATGGTTCAACAGCAGAACTTTCATTTAATTATCAAAATAGTGACACTGTTGGACAAATAGCTATTCCACAATATACCGTTATGCAACTTGATGGTTTAAATAATCAAATACAAATACCAACAATAGGCACACAAATTATTTTTGGTGGAGATACAAATTTATACAGAGATAGTGCAAGCGTATTAAAAACTGATGATAATTTAATTGTTGGTACATTAACACCAAATCGCGTTGTAATTACCGATTCTGTTACCAATCAATTAACGTCTAGTGCTGTCACTAATACTGAACTTGGTTATGTATCAGGTGTAACTTCACCAATACAAACACAACTTAATAATAAAGTTTCAAAAACTGGTGATTCAATGACCGGTGCACTCAATATGCTTACGCAAAATGAAGTGCGCTTTCAAGATGCTACAGGTGGGCAATATGTTGGAATTAATGCGCAAGCAACTATTCCTTCAAGTTATACATTATCTTTACCAACAACTACACCTACTGCTAGTCAAACGTTACACGCTGGTGCGGTAACACCAACTAACTTAGAATGGGTTACTGAAGGCGGAGCTATTGCGCCCGCAGTAAGTCAAACTATTTATGTAACAAAATATGGTGATGATATTACTGGTAACGGATCATTTGATAGTCCTTATGCATCTCTTGCTCAAGCAATTACAACCGCTAATAGTCTTGCAAGTAGTAGTAATCCAATTGTTATTTTTATTAATCCCGGCATTTATATTGAAGATAATAGCGCAGGACCACTTACTGTTACTGCTGAAGGAATTTCTATTATTGGTAGTTCTTCAAGTAGTGTAGTGCTTATTCCTAATACTGCCTCAAACGATTTTCTTTTAATCAATGAATCTATCATTATCAACGAACTTACCTTAAATTCATTCTCTCCTTTAGCAACAGGTATTTCTTTAACATCTGGAAGTTTATCCGTTATTAACAATGTACAAATGGTAAACTTTCTTATTGGGGCAGATTGCAATGGTACGGTATCCGATTTTTACATATTTAATAATTGTCTCTTTTCTGCTAATGGAATAGGGCTCAGCATTAATAATGTTTTAATAGAATGTAACACTTCAACTTTTGTTGGAGCAACTCTAGGGTCTCCCGTTCCTGCAAATACGGGTATTAGCATAACAGGCGCTAATGCTAATGCCACTATTAATAGTAGTTTTATAGTAGAATGTTTAACAGGTCTTAATATAACTAGCAACGCTACCATTGGGGTCAATAATGGTACTTTCAAATTTAATGCATCTGAGATTGTACAAGACGGCGCTTCTCGCATGACACTTTCTGGTTGTACATTTGAATTAACAATTGATTCATCTGATGTTGACTTACAAGTAAGTGGTGCAGGAACAAAAGCTGAAATTATAGGTTGCGCATTTAACGGCAATGATTCTTTGGGTGTACCCAACGGCACAGGAATATTTATTTCTGATAATGCTACTGTTGCTATAAATAGTTCCGTGATAAAAAACTATATCACAGGTATTCAAGTTGGCTTATCGGGAGATACTTCATCAACAATACTATCTGCTTCAAGTGTTAACGTTACAAATTGTACTACAGATATTCTTCAACAAGGAAGTTCTTCATTAAATTTTTCTGCTGGCATTGCAGCAACGAGTAAAATCATTATTAATGATCCAACTAATGTTGCCTTAGCTTTATTTGATACAGATAAAGATCATGCGCTTAGCTTTGGAACAGAATCAGACGTAGATACATCGTTAATACATGTAGTGATCAATAGTTCAACTCATCCTAAAATTGATTATAAATCCTCATTGTATTCTACTCAAGCGATAGGGTATATAAATCCGTTATCTAATCCATCGTCTTGGTTTATGTTATCAGAAAACAATGCAAATCTTATTGCAATTACTACTGACAGAACTAATACCGCGGGACTTTCTTTAATATCAGATACAGGTTCACCTGTTGGTGGAACTTCGGCACTACGCGGATGGAATATTAATAAAAATAGTTCTACAGCAGAACTTTTATTTAATTATCAAAACAGTGATATTGTTGGTCAATCAGTAGTTCCAGAATATACTGTAATGCAACTTGATGGTTTAAATAATCAATTACAATTACCAACAACAGGTACTCAAATTGTGTTTGATGGAGACACAAATTTATATAGAGACAGTGCAAATGTATTGAAAACAGACGATAACTTTATTGTTGGTGCATTAACACCAGATCGCGTTGTAATTACTGATTCTGTTACCAATCAGCTTACTTCTAGCACAGTTACCAATGCTGAACTTGGTTATCTATCAGGTGTAACTTCACCAATACAAGCTCAACTAAACGGCAAAGTTGCAAAATCTGGTGACACAATGACAGGAACATTGCAACTTCCTGCAGGTACAACCGCATTACCTTCTCTTGTGTTTACAGGAAGCACAACATCAGGACTATCAGCAAGTAGCGGGGATTTATCATTGAGTACTAATGCCATAGAACGATTAAAAATTACTAATGGCGGAACAATATCTATTAATGCATTTACCACAGCTGGCGTTGTGCATAATGATGCATCAGGCAATCTATCAAGTTCATTAATTATTAATTCTGATGTTGATCCAGCTGCTGCAATTGTTGATACCAAACTTGCAACAATAACTACAGCAGGTAAAGTTGCTAACTCTGCTACAACTGCTACAAGTGCAAACACAGCAAGCGCCATTGTTGCACGTGATGGATCAGGTAACTTCTCTGCAGGTACGATTACTGCAAATTTAAGTGGTAATGCAACAACTGCAACTACTGCAACTAACTTCTCTGGATCTTTGAGTGGTGATGTAACAGGCACACAAGGTGCAACGGTTGTAAGCTTAGTTGATGGACAAACTGCAAGTAACGTTGCTACTGCAACAGTTCTTGCTAACGCTGC
>CAZWTF010000004.1:0-114899 GCA_964636815.1 uncultured Pseudomonadota bacterium | reverse complement strand
GTACACCCTCTCAGGCCGGTTAACCGTCATAGCCTTGGTGAGCCTTTACCTCACCAACAAGCTGATAGTCCGCAAGCTCATCCCATAGCGACGACATAAAAGACGTCTTTCTCCCCGAAGGGACTTATGCAGTATTAACCTCAATTTCTCAAGGGTATTCCTCACTATAGGGCAGATTCTTACGTGTTACTCACCCGTCCGCCGCTGTACTTATTCCCGAAGGAACTTTCTCGCTCGACTTGCATGTGTTAGGCACGCCGCCAACGTTCATTCTGAGCCAAGATCAAACTCTTCATCACTGAATTGAATTAACTGGGATCCTATCGAAAAAATCGATAGATACGAAACTTTTTCTTGTGTATTTCAAAGAACTTTTATTTTTTCAATTTTCTTAAAATTTAACGACTGATTCGCGGTTTGTGAAAAACGTTTTAATCAATTGTTAATGAAAATTATAAACCTATTTCACACTAAGTCAACACTTTTTTACAACTTTTTTAAAAAAAAAATTATAAGCCCTAAAGTCCGTCCTCATATTTAATGAATAATACGAAACTTTTAAACAGTGCAATATCAATGAATATGTCGTCTCAATCGTTATTTTTGCAATCTCATTGCCCATAATTATGCCTAGTAGCGACTATCCAAAACAAGGGGGTATTTTTATCAAAAATTATATAAAAAAGACTTATATATTATATGTATAAATATAAACAAGCACAAAAAATAGATAAAAATATATAAAATTCCTTTGACTCTGCCCCCCTTAACTCTGCTATACCTAGGAAAACATTTTACTCTTTTTACCAAGGAAACAGTATGAAGCATAGCTATACCCTATTATTATGCCTTACAGCATTCTCAGTCACCCAAGCAACTCAAGCCCCTGACCAAATAATCAATTCCAAAATCAATACAACCCAACAATCTATTGATACAATTATTGCCCAAGCCAACCTAGATCCTATCATTGCCCAAGCATTAACCTATGAAGTAAACAAACTCACTGAGCAAATAACAGCAAATATTCAACAAGATATACAAGAAATACGTGTAGCGGCAGCCCTGAGTACTATTTTGGAAACGATTCAAAAAGCAGTTAAATCAAATAGCTCAATTGATAACCTCTTGGCTTTGCTTACCGACTTAAAATACGCAGCTCGCATGAATACTGTTCATAAATTAATTATGGGCGCCATACCAGGAGAATTTAAAAATACTGCCTACTATACTGACCCTTACACAGAAACAATAGGATTTACTCTTAATCACTATGTTTTAAATACTATTTTCACAACTCTTGTTGCTCTATTAGCTCCAACATCATTTGGTCAGTCTCTATTACTTGATCCATCTTCACGAAAAACCATCTTGTCTACCCGAATTCTTGCAGGGTTAACAGCACACTGTGCATGGTTATTAGAAAAGAAATTTATCATCATTCCTATGCAACAAAATCAAGACAATAATCAAGCAATTTAAAGTAACAAATTTAAGCTATATATATATAAGGAAAAAGGAGACCTCTCAAACGAGGTTTTTCCCTCCTTTTTTTTATAGGCAATTTCATGATTTAAACTACCCATGCTATACTTAAAAAAAATAAGATAAATATATAAAATAGAGACTCCCATGCTTATAGACGATCTTCATGAACAACTGAAAAATATGACCCCTGATATTCAGACCATTGTATCCTTTTGGAACAGTGCGCAACTGGAAAAAAAATTTCAGACTCTTGAAGCAGCTTCTCAAGAAGAAGAATTTTGGAAAAATCCAAAACAAACTGAAATCTCAAAAGAGCTTCAACAAGTACGTACCCTTCGCGAACAATATATTGAAATAACAACCAATCACAAAGAACTCAGCGAGCTGATAGATCTCTTTTCAGAAAATGAAACTGAACTGGCAAAAATATCTTCTGAAATCAGCTCATTACGCAAAAAAGTTGTCTCATTTAAAATACAACTTCTACTCAACGAACCGAGTGATGTCTCAAACTGTTTTGTTCACATTCATGCTGGCGCAGGAGGAACAGAATCACAAGATTGGGCAAATATGCTCTTACGAATGTATTACCGCTTTTGTGAGCGCAATAACTTTCATGCAGATACCATAGATTATCAAGCAGGAGAAGAAGCTGGCATAAAATCAGCAACGCTCTTTATTCGTGGAAAAAACCCTCACGGCTATTTTAAAAGCGAACATGGCGTGCATCGCTTAGTAAGAATTTCACCCTTTGATTCAAACAAACGCCGTCATACATCATTTACTAGTATTATGGTAACTCCAGAAGTGCCTGATATTGATATTGTAATAGATCCAAAAGATTTACGTATTGATACCTATCGCGCAAGCGGTGCAGGCGGGCAACATGTTAATAAAACGGATTCTGCAGTACGCATTACCCATTTACCGACAAACATTGTTGTTCAATGTCAAAACGAACGGTCGCAACAACAAAACAAAGCATTTGCTATGAAAATGTTACACGCAAAACTTGCTCAAAAAATGAAAGAGGAGCAAGATGCAAAACTCAGCGCAGGCATTGAAAAAAGAAAAATCGAATGGGGATCGCAAATTAGATCTTACGTATTACATCCTTATAAAATGGTTAAAGATCATCGTACCGATTTTGAATCTCCACAACCGGATAAAGTTCTTGATGGAGAATTAATAGATTTTATTGAAGCATTTCTTGTATGGCGCAGCACAACATAATATTATCCACAAAACAGCACACCGCTCATTAACATTATCTTAATAACTTCATCATAAAAACAATTCATTGATCCTGAATGGTTATAATGATAGTTTGTTTTCAAAATTGACTATCTTCAAAAAAGGATAATGTAATGATGAAAAAGTTATATCTCATATTATTGCTATATGGGATCTCTCCATGCATCCCAATATATGCCAACTCGAACCAGCATGAACACCCACTCTTCATTGCTCAATTATCAAATAAATACAAAGCGACCATAGATCTCATCTGCAAAATCACTAACCACAATGATTTACCTCGATCTTTAAAAACTCTTTCTTATATAATAGGCTCAGATAATAGTATCAGTTCATTAGAAGAAATAAAATCTGCAACAATTGCAGCGCTTTCATTATTAAAAAAATCTCAGAACCTATTTGAAAACCAAGCAGAATTTAATCTTATTTTTAGCTACTTAGAAAACTATTGCCAAGCTCTGCATGACAAAGATGCTTTTGCAATCATGACTGCGCAAAAACAAAACCCTGCTGATATTTACTTAGAAGACATTTCTGACGATCAATTTTTAAACATGATCGAGACTCATACAACTACAATTACCCGTAACATGAATGAAATGGATGATATATGCTGTCCACGTGGCCCACGTGGACACAGAGGACACCGCGGGCACAGAGGTCACCGCGGGCATACAGGAAACACTGGTGCTACTGGACCCACTGGGCAAACTGGTACAACAGGAGCAACCGGATCGGGATCTACTGGCGCTACCGGTGTTACGGGAAATACCGGAGCTACCGGACCTACTGGAACATCTGATGGGGCTACAGGAGCAACTGGTGCCACAGGCCCTACTGGTGCTGCTGGAGGCTCCACTGGTAACACTGGAGCAACCGGGCCCACTGGACCAACAGGCGCTCAAGGAATACAAGGGCTTCAAGGTTCTACCGGACCAACTGGGCCAACTGGTGAAACTGGAGCTACTGGTCCTACAGGAGCTACAGGTAACACAGGCCCTACCGGCAACACTGGTTCTACCGGACCCACAGGAGCAACTGGTGTCACAGGAAATACCGGCGCAACTGGTGCTACCGGCAATACGGGAAATACTGGTGCCACAGGCGCCACTGGTGAAACTGGAGCGACCGGTTCTACTGGAGCTACAGGTAACACAGGCCCTACTGGCAACACCGGTGCTACGGGCGCCACTGGACCCACAGGAGCAACTGGCGTCACAGGAAATACCGGCGCAACTGGTGCTACCGGCAATACGGGAAATACTGGTGCCACAGGCGCCACTGGTGAAACTGGAGCGACCGGTTCTACTGGAGCTACAGGTAACACAGGCCCTACTGGCAACACCGGTGCTACGGGCGCCACTGGACCCACAGGAGCAACTGGCGTCACAGGAAATACCGGCGCAACTGGTGCTACAGGCGCAACCGGAAGTACAGGTGCCACTGGTGAAACTGGAGTGACTGGTCCTACAGGAGCTACAGGTAACACAGGCGCTACCGGCAACACCGGTGCAACTGGAGCTACCGGTAATACGGGAAATACTGGTGCCACAGGCGCCACTGGATCAGGCAACACAGGTGCTACAGGCGCAACAGGTGCTACAGGAGCCACTGGAACAGCAAGTTGCGGTCTTAATGAAATACTTATCAATGTATTCATGATGTCAGATAACAGCAGCGGCAACCCTGATACAAGTTTTAGCAACGTCTATGGAACAGGTGTAACCGCACCAATATTAAACGCATGGTCTGTAAACCGAAGCAACGAAGTACAAGATCCTGTGGGAGCACAATTTACAATACCTGACGACCTTGATACAGCTAGTCCTATCACGGTAGAAATTCATTTTTTCATCGATGTTATAGGCGGCAGTACTGGTAATCAAGCGAATGTTCAAATACAAGCAGATTACGCTGCTTCTGGCGTAGAAATTGGTATAAGTGCTCCTGCAACAGGGTTTGCAGAGACCGTAACATCTGGCAACTTTACTATTACAGAACCAACAGGTAGCAGCGGTGGACAACAAAACCTCACACACACAACTACAACAGTAACACTTGATGGATCACTCATGGTCGGAAAAAATTGGGGCTACATCGTTTTAAGAAGAATTGCTCCAACTTCTGGAACTGAATATGACAGAGACATTTATCTGACTACATTTGTTATCAAATACACACGAACATGTTAAAAAATAAAATGGGAAGCAAAATGAATTATCTTTTTCGTACTGCATTGCTACTTTGCAACGTTTCTTTTTGTTACGCACAAATGTCAGTAGGAGCAATAACGCACAATATGGCCATAGGCAGCGGCATGAGATATCTCGATCTAAACTTTGCAAATGAATCACAAAATTACACTTCCGGAGGAATTACTTTCAACTATCCTATTAATTTATTTACCCAACCACCCTGCGTTCAGGTTTCTCTTCAACCAAATAGTTCACACCCAACTACTGAAACATTTGTAGCTGAGATTTCTACAAACAGTAGTTCTGCTACTATGATAACTGTCTACCACATCAATGCTGGTGTTGTTTCTGAAGCTCCTAATGGTAGCGTAACTGTCTGTTTATTTGCACTCGCTGATTCCACTGGAGTAACCCTATAATTAAGAAAAAGAACCCGATATAAAAAACATATCGGGTTCTTTTTTTTTAATTTATATTTAATGAAGTGACGCGTAACAATCCATATTAATTTTAGCATACTTATAATCAGGACATGCTTCATACGCTTTACGCGCAGCCCATTCCCCAATCTTAAATTCATTAATATACCAAGAAGAACGAGCAAGAAGTTCATAACGATAATAATCGTAATGATAATTTTCAACAAATAAAACATCTTTTGATGGATATTCAACATCACACGCACGTCGAGCAAATAAGAATGCTAATTCCATTTGATTGATATATACATAATAATCAGCAATCTCAACCAATGGCTCTATGCGATGAGGGCGTGTTTGATACGCTTGCATAAAGTACTCAAGCGCTTCTGACCAACTATATTTTTCTTTATATTCTGAGAACAATACTAATTTTTTAATTGTTTGTGCTAAACGAAACCGAACAATAAAATCTTCTTCATCCCAACCAATCATCCCAACACGTATTTTATAAAAATCATACGCTTCTTGCCAATTACCAAGATCTTCACATGTACGCGCGAGATAAAACAGTGTTCGTGTACACCAAGGCTTATCTTGATATTCTTTGAGTAACAGTTCACGATCTCTAATAAACCGTTGCGCTGTTTTTGCAACACCATGTGACGCTGGTAAATAATCAAAATAAATAGTGTCAGGAACTTTCACAGTTACCGCCTGCGGAACAACTTCATGTACTACACCCATAAACCGCACACCACGATTACATCGAAACAGTCTACATGTGTAATTACCAAGATTCGCAATATTTATTAAATAAGAAGAATAAATATCACCACGCTGCAAACACGATTCACAAAAGCCAACTAATGCTCGCGCATCATTAAGATACCATTCTGCATCCGGCATAATCATAAATGCGGCATTCGGAAACTGCTCTTGCGCCAAATCAAGCGCGCGATTACGCGATGTAGCAAAATCAACAAATGGTTCTTGCGCAATATATGCCTGTGTAATTCCATGCTCAGCAAAAAACTGCTCTGTCACTTCAATCGTATTATCAGTAGAACCTGTATCAAAAATAAAAAACGAGTCAACGCCACCATCTACAAACGGTTGCAGCGTTGCTCGCATAACTGTCTCTTCATTCTTAACCATCAATACAACAACAAGCATCTGATCATAACCAAACTGCTCATCTGAAAATGCATTTAATACAAGAAATAAAAGACTCAAAAAAATAACTATCTTACTCTTCATTACATCCTCTCACAGGTTAAAAAACTTTTTTGAGAGGATAGCAATCTGCTCACATATGGTCAAACAAATCTATGCAACGATTGCACGTAATAACATACAGAAAGAATTACTCGCAAAAACACCTGACCAAAACGGATACCACTCTTCTTTATCTGATGACATCATGGCAAGCAGACCACCTGCAACTAATCCAAACGTAATATCAAACGGCATCAACAACCCTCCTAGTACCAACATTGGATTAACATGTATTTTTTGTAACAACATTCCAAACACAGCACCCAGAAGAAGAACCATATAATCAAAATGTTTTGCTTGAATCAATAACTGTCGAGATTGTGCACGATATGCAAAAAGCTCAGGTGATCCTAGGCCAAAATGGTTAATTAATAACCAAAAAACAATACCTATACTAACCGATGCTATTATCAAGCCTAACATCTGATACCTACGCATTACTGGATGAGAAACATTAGACAATTGTGCTAATTTTCTTCCAAATAATACATCAGTTGCAACACCTCCTGCCATTTCCACAAATGTTGCAATAAAAACCATATGAACATGATTAATAGGAAAAATAAGCATCGCTGGAACCATAACAAATGTTGCAAAACGTCCCAACAGAGCAAGACCAATTCGCCCAGCAATTGCCGCAATCTGATATGTTGTAATTACACTACATATAATTAAATACAGCTGCACATACCACGGAAATGCAAAATAAGATAAAAACAATACCAAACCAATAACAACAACGCCAAACAATAAACCATTGCTTTTATAAGAAAAAATATCCAAAAGATTGTTATTATATTTCACCTTACCGATACCATTCTTAATGCCATTAATAATTTGACGTGGCATAGAAAGCACACTCATCATGGTAATACATAAAACAATCCCACTACAAAATGCCAAAGTAAATTCCACGGAAGATAAAGATTTAAAAAACAATGTATGCAGAGGGTTTACAACAATAATATTAGAAATTACTCCGACCGCAAGTGGTAACGCTATAACATGCCCTGTTACAAAGCCAATCGCCCAAATCATTGGTGCAATATCTAAATTAATAACCATGCGTGGTACTGAAAAAATAAAAAACTTACAAGAGGGAAACAATGTTACAGATTTTGGTATTATTGCATGCATTAAAAATGTGCTGCTCTGCAAAAAAGAAAAAATAAGCTCTGCAACAAAACCAACTATCAGTTCATATGCTTTGCGAATTTGATTTTGCGCTGCAATCATTTTATAAACAAGCTGCCCGACTGGAAATGATAAATTTTGCGTATCGATTAACGTTTTTTCCGCTACATCTGCTACCAATATTCCAAATCCACCAGCTAAAAAAGAAAAACAACCCAACTTTAAACTAAAAAAGAGTGGGGAGCTCATCCACGCATTGAAAAGGACTGGATCCAAAAAATAAATTGTAGGAAATGAAAAAGCACATGCTGTTGCCAAAATACCCCCAATTGAACCTGCTGACACAGCATATGATAAAGATGTAGATGTTACTCTTGTAATAATTTTAGAAATTAATAATCCAATAAAAACAAGTGTTGGGGCAATCCAAGGCCCAATGGGCGTTGCCAATGATACGTAGCTCATAACAATTGTTGAAAATAGAGATAACGTTATACTGAGAATAATACCTATAAAATTCATGGTTTACTTTATATTTAAAATTATAAAACACTAACAAACATGACACACAAAAACTATTTTTTAATTTTTAACATTTTACTATCATTTGCGGCACAGTGCACTGAAAATTTTGAACAATTTTATACAGCCTCTTTTTTAAAAAATGACGCAGCAGTTCGCTCATCTTTAAAAAAACAAGGATTTACTGAAGTTACATTCAATACACCTGATAATCTTATACTTCATGGCCTCTTTTTATCTCGTCCGGATGCAACCTGTAATGTTATTATCTGTGCCGGATGGCTTCCGGGAAAAAAAGAAGGGATGGCTACTTTTTATAATTTACTGCCAACTGATTGTAATATTTTATTTTTTGATGCAAGAGGACGTGGCAACAGTGATGGATCATTATTATGGAAGCTATGGGAATATGGCGTTCATGAATACAAAGATGTTCTTGGTGCAATTTCTTATCTTAATGATACTAACAATTTACCAATCATAATTATTGGCATATGTTCAGGAGCATTTAATGCTGCACATGCACTTATAGATTTAGCAAAAAACAATAAAACTGACAGTTCTCGCGTTAAAGGACTTGTATTTGATAGCGGATGGGGATCAGTAACGGAAATCGCACGTACCGCTCCTCCAGCGGGAATAGAAAAACGACTCACCAATCTTTTAAAGAATGTATATACCAATAAAAATCAGATCAAACAAAGTTATGTATTTAAACTATGCTCATATATAACGCATATAAGTTATAGCACAAGTTACCATATGTGCACCAAATATATAACAAAATATTATGAGCACATAACAACCTTATTTGACAAAATACACCAGATCACAATTCCTATTTTATTCATCCACTCTCATGATGATACCTATGCAATAAAAAGTGACGCTCTGCGGTTATCTCAGCTCGCGTCACATAGAATATGCTGGTGGATTAAAAAATCATTCCATGCAAAACACCATCTTATTCACAAAGAACTGTACAAAGACAATCTTCACAATTTTATTAGCCGTTCTTTATTATTTCCTTTTCATTAGTATTAGGACTATTTTCACGCGATCTACGAGAACTTATAAACGACCAACTTTGAGGGTTTTTTCCTGAAAAAGGCCGGCTTTTTTGTGAAACAATACGATCATTTTTTAACTGTTCGTCACCACCCGATGAATTCGATGACATATGTTTTATTGAATTCGAACGCCCTCTTGATTCTTTTTTTATAATTTCAGGCTCTATGGAATATTTATTTTGTTCACCCAAGGACCACAACCTCATTTTACCATCTGTTGCTAATGCAACAATAGTTTTACCACGCAACGCAACATGCAACAAATGACCAATCCCGAAATCTTGCTTTCCAGATGACGTTCTATAATTATATAGGTCTTCCAAATCAGAAAAATTTAAAATAATTTTATCAATCCGCATGTCATCTTTACGATACATTTTTATTTTTTGACGAATATTATGAGCCATTTTAATATTATTAGTCCAATAAGCTACAGCAATCTGTTCACTCAAATCAGCCACAACTTTGTCATATTTTAATGACGTAGCTAAAGAAACTGTATCAACTATAAAATTATTATCTTTTTCCATTAATTCGGCCATTTTAACAACTTTTGCTTCTCCACGATCTGTCAAATACAATATTTCCTCAACACTTGGATAATAAATTTTTTTAATTTTATCAGTTGTTTTTACTTGTTTATCATTAGATAATTTATCATCATACGACAACCACTGTATATCTTCATGACTACCAGCTATTACTATCCACTTACGTATTGGATGCATGGCAATATCCACAATCCAATGTGTATCATCCAAAAAGTTTTTTTTCTTAAAAAAAGCTTCTTTTGTTTCCTTTGTATTTAAATTCATTACCATTACAGAAGATAAAATCGCCATTGCTAAAATATCTCCAGTAGCATCCAAAGAAATAGCCTGAATAGGAGATTGTAAATGATGAAACCGAGAAGATCCATGAGAATACACAGCATATTCCGCAACATTTTTATTATCTTGCTCACTATAATAATTACATACCGAAACAACCAATAATGATCCATCCTGTTTTTGCGCTACTGCAACTAAAGGAATTTTTTTTATACATTGATGTTTTATAATCACATCTATATTACCTGTATCAAATTGAGCATACCGAACTCTCCCATGATCAGTAATAATCACCCCTTTTTCATCAGGAGTAACGATAAGCTCTCCTGGAACTACTTCATCCCACAACCTACCTTTTTCTGATTCTTTTTTAGGATCAAAAAGTGAAATGGTTTTTTTTGGAAAAAATTCTACTTTCTGTTGCACCACCGACAATACTTCAGGAATAATCTCCATTGAAAAAGCAATGCTAGTATACAAACAAAAAAATAATGTTATCTTACTCAATTGCCATTCTCGCAACTCATATTTTTTCATAAAATTTTCCCCATTTTTTATTTGTGCGATATACTCATTAGATAATTTAAAATTTTTACATGAACCATAACAAGGTTTATTCATTTTTTAGCAGGTGTAACCATTATGACATTTATCATTCTCTTACAAGCACTCTTTGCGACATCGTTCCCTATGGGTAAATATCTTCTAACTTTCGCCTCTCCCCTCTTTTTATCGGGGATTCGCATGCTCATTGCAGGCGGAATTTTATTGATATATCAATATTTTTTGCCACGAGCAGAATTTAAAATTAAAAGAAAACATTTTTGGATATTTGCACAAATTATTGTTTTAGGAATGTACACAACTTATGGATTACGTCTCTATGCTTTAGAAGTACTGCCTATATGGAAAGTGTCATTCTTTTACAATCTTTCACCCTTTTTATCAGCACTGTATGCCTATCTTTTATTCAAAGAAAGACTTTCAGTAAAACAATGGATTGGGCTTTCTATAGGATTTATTGGAATGATGCCAATGCTTTTATCCAGAAGTCCTCAAGAAGCAACATTGGGAGAATTTTTCTATATTTCTATCTACGAGCTGTTTCTTATAATTTCTGTATCATTACATTGTTATAGCTGGTTACTGATACAAAAGTTGGTTCGTCACAAAAACTATGACACTTCTATTGTCAATGGCATTTGTATGGCAAGCGGAGGTTTACTTTCTCTCATCACTTCATACCTGATCGAAGGTCCCGCTCCAGTATATAATCCAGCTGCTTTTTGCAAAGGAATCATTTTCATGATTTTTGTAAGTAACATCTTGTGTCACAATATTTACGCAGGATTACTTAAAAAGTATTCTGCTACTTTCATGTCATTTACAAGCTTTTTAAGTCCACTTTTTGCAGCACTGTATGGATGGGCATTTTTCCAAGAAACAATTTCATGGCATTTTTATCTTTCCATAGGAATTGTTTTACTTGGGCTTTATGTGTTTTATCAAGATGAACTTAAAAATAAAGCTGATTTTGAAGAAAAAGAAGTACAATTATAAAGGCGGACAATCAGTAATAATACCATCAACCCCATAATTGATAACTCTCAGAAGATCATCTGAATCATTAATGGTATAGACATACGCCAACATGCCACGAGCATGAATATCATCCACAAGCTGCTGATTAATAAAATCAATACTTACACTCACTACATCAGCATCAACAATACAATTACATGTCCTAAAGTTAACAGGAATACCATATAAAAGAGCCGCAATAGGAATAAACCTATTTGCGGCCTTAATATTTTGTAATTGAGTATGATCAAAAGATGCTACTAAAAAATCATCGATTTGCCACTGCTCATGGTCAATATAATGTTCAATAATTTGCAATACATCAGCTGCAATATCAGCATCTTTTATTTCAATATAAACTTTTACTCGACGATCAATAAAATCTAACACCTCAATTAATGTAGGAATTTTTTCACAACCAAGAACTGTTAATTGTTTAAGTTCTTCTAACGTATGCGATGTTACAGTTCCATATCCATCAGTTAATCGTTCAAGTTTTGTATCATGAAATACAACAAGTTCACCTGATGAGCATTTCCATACATCAAACTCAATCATATCAACACCACATTCTATTGCGAGAGCAAATGATGATAACGTATTTTCTGGTGCGTATCCTGCTGCACCACGATGTCCAATAACAATATATGCATATGATATGGTAGAATATAAAAAAAGAATCCCTATTATTATCTTTTTCATATAAACCCCCTTTTTGATATTTTACAAAAAAATGGATTACAAAAAATATAAATTAGAAATCAAAAAATCTTTGACCTGCTAAAAAATGGAAGTGTAAATGAAAAACACTCTGACCAACGTCAGAGCCATTATTAACAATAAGACGAAATGCTTGTGAACCAGAAAGATTGGATGCAAGTTGTTTTGCCATTAACAGCATATCACCAGCAAGTGTTACATCATCTTGTGTTAATGCGGTAATATCATGAACATGTT
The DNA here is from genome assembly GCA_964636815.1 of uncultured Pseudomonadota bacterium. Taxonomy (GTDB): domain Bacteria; phylum Babelota; class Babeliae; order Babelales; family Vermiphilaceae; genus SOIL31. The sequence continues at coordinate 102,168 of CAZWTF010000004.1, read as the reverse complement.
TTTTTGGAATAATAAGATAATGAATAGCAGCTTTTGGAGCAATATTATCAATAACAATAATGTCATTTGTTTCAGAAATTACCTTTGCAGGTAATTGACCAGCGAGAATTTTACAAAAAACACAGTTTTGTATGCTCACTACAGACTACTTTCTTTTTCTTATAAAAGGTCCCCGGATTGAAGCATTAGCGAAATCTGGGGTAAAAAAATTGGTGCCGAAGGTCGGACTCGAACCGACATGATGTTGCCATCGCGAGATTTTGAGTCTCGTGCGTCTGCCATTTCGCCACTTCGGCCTATACATTATTTCAAACGTACTATAAGAATACCCCAAAGAGCCGTAATCGTCAATTGGAAACAACAGTTTCTGCGCTAATCCAATCAATAAACCTGCTCCGCTGCTCACTATCCTCAAACCACCATGTGGCTGGTCCTTTTTCTAGCCTAAAAAGACGCTCAAAAACACCTAGTGACTTTTCCCGAATCTTTACATGATAATTGCCAAAAATACCATTCGTATTATATTCAAGCATTATCGGCTTTTTAACATGCGTTGCAATACCAACTAATGCCTGCGGAAAATCAGCGATATCTTTACCAAATTGATAAATACGCTTAGCAGACTCATCATCCACTGTCCCTTTATAAGGCTCATCAATCAGAACAAGCATACTATCTTTTTTATCTGATCGCTGTATATCATCTAATAGTTCTGACATGACCTTTTTTTCTGCCATAAATGTTGATAAACCCTTTTCTAAATCTTCATGAGGAGCAAGACTTGTTCTTATTGTTGTAAACAATGTCTGTTGTGCAGTTTTTGCTGGAACAATACACCAAGATTGCGCTAACACTGCAGCAACACCATATGTTTTTAATATTGTTGATTTTCCACCACCGTTAGGACCAGTGATAATCATTTTACCTGGTTGATCATCACCCAAAAATAAATTATTAGTGATAGCACTATCCGATTGTAATAAGGGTAACCATACACCATCATATTTTATCAACGGCATCGGAGAATCCAAAAACTTGGCAAAACTAAATGTAACATCTTTATCTTGATACTCTTTATATACCTGTGCAATAGAACAGTACGCATCAAGCAGTGCTATTGAATGTAACAATGGAATCAATGACCTTCTCATTCTCTTAATATTTTGATGCATAACGAGTACATGCCCACGCGAATACACATAATCTGATTTTTGCAAAAACCTTTTATTGAGTATTTTTTCAATAAATCTATCAACGATATCACTTTCATTCATATCAAAAGAACTGCCAAATTCTTCATTCCCATACACAAGCTTGTGCAGATCTGTAATGCTTTTTAGACATTGAGCAACGTCTGAAACACGTTGCTGCAATTGATTCAATTCACGATGCATGGAAACAATTCGTCTGCTTGAAGTAAGAACGGCATTACCCCATTGATAATCAAACAACAAAGTTGACATTGTTGCTCCAACAGCGCCTCCCAAACGACCAAAACCTATACAATGTTTTTGTGCATTTTCTGGCACATAAGAAATACCTGTAAGTGAATACCCTTTAGATAACACCAAATATTTGTCATACCATGTACCTCTCTCTGAAAACGCCTTGATGTAATCTTTAAAACTATAAGATGCACTGTGTTCGCTTATCTGATAAGGATACCAAGAATGCTGCCTCAATGGCATAGCAAGTCCTGCTTTTAACCCTTGTAAAATGTTAAAGTTTTCTTCATCACCATACAACCATCGTGCAAATTCAACCGTCACGCCACTTAACGCTAGTGATGCCACAAGATATTTAAATGCATTAAACATTTCTACGCCAGTGCTAATATTCAATGCAGCACTACTTTTATTGAGCTCATTCAGTCCAAAAAAAGAAAAATAAAACTTTTCACAATTATGATCTAATTCATCATTTCTATCCCAATATGCAAGCAATGATGTTTCAGTACGTTGTATCTGCTCAAGCTGCTTTTGAAAAAGACTCATCGCGTCAGGATTATCAATCAAAAAGGTGATAATGTCTCTGCGTTTCTGTAATTGACTTTGATTGGCAATTGGATGTAACAGTTTAACTAATCCCCATCTTCCAAATGATGTTTTTGTACGATCAAGAATGGTTACCAAACGGTCAAGTTGTAACTCTTTCCATTCACGTTCACCAATAATAGAAACTGGCATACGATATACCATGCTGTTTAAAGCATACTCAGCGCGTTTAGCTAACGCATCATCAGCCAATATACTCTGAAAAAATGCAGAAGCGGTCAATAAAAAAATCAATACCATAATAATCGTTCCACTAAAAAAACAATTTTCCAATCCGCATTGTTAACACAAGAAAAATATGCTAATAACAATCTAAAATAAACCTCGTTAATCAAAGAAGAGAGTCTGATGAAATATACAAAAACTATATTATTCGCCTTCTTATTCATTATACCAGCTTCTATTGCCTCTGAAAACAATGAGGCAGATTACGTCAAATCTTGCGCCGCATTCGCTGCATTTGATACTCACTGCAAAGAAAAATGTAAAAAAGGACCACGAGGACGCAGAGGTAAACGTGGGCATGATGGTGCAACTGGCGCTACGGGAGCAACAGGAGCAACTGGCGCAGGCGCAACAGGTGCTACCGGTCCAAGTGGTGGATCTACTGGAGCAACTGGTGCTACTGGTGCAACCGGTGCAGATGGTGGATGCCCTATTGATAACGTAGTTTATGTCGCAAAAAATGGTAACGATATTACAGGAGATGGATCATTTTGTAATCCATTCTTAACAGTACAAGCAGGTATTGATACTGCTTATGCTGATGCTGATACAACCATATTCTCAGAAGATACAGGCACCTCTATAATCGATAGATCATCTCGTATACCTGTAACAACTCGCCCATGCGTCATGGTAATGCCAGGAACTTATACGGAAAATTGCGTATTAAAAGCAAATATCTTTGTCCGCGGTTGTGGATTTAATAGTTCTCGAATTATAGGCGATTGGACTATTGATAACACCTTTACTCCAGCAGGTGATTGGCGTTCTGGTTTTGCTGATGTTGGTATCTTTGGTAATTTTACCGCAGATTTTCTGGCAATATCTTCTCTGGAAGGAAAAATATATTCTTGGAATACACGATTTGCAGGAAATATAACATTCACAGCCTTCAACACCACTATTAACCAATTTGTCATGTTTGGAGGAGAAACTTTTGGTACCTATACACAAACTGGTGGTAACGGTCAATTATACAACGTAATCATGCAAGGTGGATCGATTGTATTAAATGAACAAACAGGGCAATCTCCATTATTCTTCCAATATGGTGGCGCACGTACTAATATTACTGTAAATGCACTCTCTTTTCCTTTCTTTGTCAACCTACAAGGAGAAACAAGAGAAGGAGCAACGCTCACACTCAATGGAGCAATGTCTACCGTTGTGACCTCAGCAATAGGATTGCCTCTCATCAATTTAATTACTTATTCTAGTGGGGCAACTGCTGCACAAATATTCCGCGTTAACGACGTATTTGGAGAAGCATACACACCATCAAACCCTGCCGACTGGACACCAGTACCAACAACGGCACAAGAAGCTCTTGATCAAATTGCTGCACGATTAGTTGCTGGTGGATTATAATAAATAACCATCTTTACAAAAAAAGAACCGGCATAAAACCGGTTCTTTTTTATACCCAACATATTTTATAACACTCGAGATAACTGCATAATAGGCAAATATACCGCAAAAATAAGGGTTGTTACCAAAAGCCCTAATAAAATAATAACTGTTGGTTGAAGAAAAAAAACAAATCGCCCCAACTGTTCATCTAACTTTTCATGATACACTGCCGCAGCAGATTCCAGAGATTGACCCAATGTTCCTGTCTCTTCACCAATATGAATGAGCGCTACAATCTCAGGCAAAAAAATTGATGCTGTTGCCATTGCATTACCTAATAACTGACCCGATGCAACATCATCATGCAATATACTAATTTGCGATTTAATTAAAAAATGTTCAGATGAATTACTTACTATCGCAAGACCCTCTTTTAATGTAATACCGCTATTCACAAGTAATGATAATGCCTGTAGCGCCTGGCTCATATGATATTGCCACACGATCACACCAATAAATGGCATTCGTATAATTAAGTTGTCCCATACTTTTTTACCTGTATGCGAAAAATAATAATACATAACCAAAACAGCGATACCTAATCCACCCAATAGATATACCATTGAAAAACTGCAAACAAATTCGCTTACAGCAAGCATACCTGCTGTTAAAGGCGGAAGTTCTTGTTGCAAAGAACTAAACATATCTGCAAAACGTGGGATAATAAAAATAAAAATAAAACATGTAATACCAACAAAAAAAAGCAATGTTAAAAGTGGCATTGCAAGAGCTGCTCTAATACTTTTTTTAAATGCGTGCTGTTTATGAAAATAAAGCGCCACATTTTCCATAGCGCTCACAACATCACCTGATTCATATCCAGCAGTCAGCATAACCATAACAATGGAATCAAAAAATGAACTATATTTTTGCAGCGCCTGAGCAAAGGGAATGCCTTGTTGAATGTCGTGGCTAATGGCAAAAAGCATATCACTGACAATCGGATTGTGTGCTTGTTGCGCAGCAATAGAAAATACTTTAGGTAACAATAATCCTGCACGTAATAATTTTGCTTTTTGTTGAAATAGATTTCCTTTTGTTTGTGAACCAACTGGCCAGAGCAAGGGTGGCGAATAAATAATTTTACAAGATATGACCGCTATTCCCTGATGCAAAAGTCTGTCTGATAAATCTTGGAATGAATAGGCTATTTGTTTGCCTTTTTTGGTTACCCCAACACTATTCACCCCAACCCACTTAAAATATGGCATCCTTATCCTATCAACACTAATCGCTTCTTTTATCTTTACCGGGGTCCCCATTTTACCCCATTTTCGTTATTCTTCAATGGGGTCCCCAATTGGAACGGAGTGTAAATTGGGGTTTAAAACATATCCATTTGCCAATCAATACCCAGAAGCTCTAAAAACTCATTAAACGTGATCTCCATATCTACTTTTATCCGTTTTTTCTGTGATTGCGCACCGGACACTATAGATACCAAACTTTGTGTAACACCAAGTGCTTTTGCAAGATTTTTAATAAGCTCATTATTTGCCTTGCCCTGCTCCGCTGGACTTTTGAGGTAACATTTTAAATTACCCGACTTATCAATTACCCAACCTTTTTTTCCTGAACTTGGAAAGACTTTTACATCAAATATGAATGCCATTGTCCCCTCCTAATGAATACTATTTTAGTATTATATATACCTTAACTTAGCTAAAAATTAATATACAATAGTTTAAAAAATGGTATATTTAAACAAAAAGATGATCAAGTTACTTGAAAAAATAGTAAATGGCAGTATCCTTTTGTATATATCAGCTTTTTAGGAGAGATGGCTGAGCGGTCTAAAGCGCTTGCCTGCTAAGCAAGAGTCTGGGAAACCGGGCGCGAGGGTTCGAATCCCTCTCTCTCCACCAGTCTTCGCTCTAACGAGCTTCGTCTGGCTCCGCCAACAGGATGACTTTGATAGTATAAAAAGCATGATATCAAAAGCGAAGGCTGTCCGACGTAGTTCAACAGAACGTAGACGGACATTAAAAAGCTTCACTTTGAATTTTAATAGCAAAATAATGCGCCCGTAGCTCAATTGGATAGAGCGTCAGACTACGGATCTGAAGGTTAAAGGTTCGACTCCTTTCGGGCGCGCCACTTTATTTGAAATACTGTTTTCTAAAAATACGCATGGAGAGATGGCAGAGCGGCCGAATGCGGCGGTCTTGAAAACCGTTATCCCGAGTGATCGGGATCGTGGGTTCGAATCCCACTCTCTCCTCCATTCTTTTGTGGCGCAGCCAGCTTTTTAAAGGTTGGCTTTTTTAATTTTAAACTCATCTCAATTCATCACAATTTCAAAAAACAATCAAAAGCCCAATATTACAGCATAATTACAATAAAATATCTGTTTTTATTCACAAAATTTTATTAATATATTTATTCTCATCTCAGCTTTAATCAACCCATTATTTTACTCAAAAAAAGAGAGAAAATGTTTATTAAAACGTCTATCGTCCTACTCACAATTTTTGGCACATCTTCATTGCATTGCATGGAATCTGAACTAAAAATATCAAAAAAAAAGATCATAAAACAAAAATCACAATCAATTTTGCGTAAACTATCAAATGAAAAAATAAATGAAGAACCAACTGTCACTGTAGAAAATTTATTTATTATTGCTGTCCATACTGCAATAGAATCTAAAGATTATACTGCAGTAAAATTTCATCTCAGAAACCCTCACTTTGACCCAAACATAACAGATCAACAAGGCTATTCAGCGCTTCAAATTTTTATTAAAGCAAAAGCATGTCAAGGTGTAGAACTGCTTCTTAGAGACTATCGCGTACATTTTAGATATGAAGATCTATATAAAGAAGACAGCAATCATATTCGTATTTTTGAATGTCTTGATAAAAGTACTGAAGCATCACAATTACTACGACAAAAAATATTTGCCCGATTCACTCTTGATATGGTTACACATGACAAATGTGAAAGTATAAAATCTTTTCATAAACATAATCGACTCACAGAAGTAATTCTTACTGAAACCATTAGCAAAATCAAAACAGCCATAGAGCAAGCTGCTGCTAATCAAATTGAAACGCATGCAAAAAATGATAAAAGTTCAGTATTACCCGAATTGGCAGGCAATTTGCCTGATTATGCAACAAATGAGTTTATAGAAAAGAAAATTTGGTTTATACTGTCATCTTTGCAAAATACAAACAATATCTAAAAAAGGAATTGTTCAAGAATTTTAATAAAAAAGTAGATGAAGCTTACTGCCATGCGGTAATGTACAAAAAGCTAATAATCTCAAGAAATATTAAAATGTCAGGAACATTTAATGCTACATATTCCTTTACTCATAACTTTCAGTGCTTTCCTTATTGCCCAACCGCTTTATAGTATGGAACCTGAAAAAAAAGAAAAAAAACTACCCCCACTTCCTTTGAGAAAAAAATCTGATGACAGTTCTTCTCCCAAACAAAAACACACCCCATACCGCAGCAATGATCAAGATCATATACCATCTATTTCATTAACAACTTCATCCACATCAATGTCTGTTGATATAGAGGTTTCTCAACCACAATCATCTAAACAAAGCTCATACACTCGCAGCAAAACTGTTGATACCACGCCTATACAACCAAAAGAACATCACAAGTTTAATATATTTGCACATTCAGAATCAGCTGGCAAAGAAAAAACATCTAAACAAAAAGGATATGGTCGCAGCAAAACCGTTGATACCGCATCAACTCAACCAAGAGAACAGTATAAGCCCAAAATGCTTTCAGTTTCAGACGGTGAAACAAGTTTTTCTTCTTTCTCTTCATTAAAAATAAGCCCTCGATCAAAACTAATTTCTTCGGCAAAAACCATTCCTCAAGCAAAAATAAACATTCTCACTAATGCTGTACAAAATTATGACTTAGATACTGTACAACAACACTGTGACAATCCAGATGCCAACCTCAATCAAACAGATCAAAAGGGCAATACTGCACTCCATCATGCCGTGATAAAATTAACAGAAACAACAAGCAATGAGGCTATGCTTAAAAAATTTATTAAGCTTTTTTTAGAGAATCCACGCATTGATACTTCTATTATAAGACATGAGGATAATCGTACAGCCTCACAAATACTCCTTGGAGGACAAAACCCAGAAATGCGGGCTGTATTATTTGCAAGACTTACATTAGACATGACAACCAATCAAGAAATTGCCAAAATGTTAATCGAAAGCTACATTTATGACATTCTTCTTGATGATAATCTAATTAAAAAAACAGTAGAATATATAAAAAATAAAATTCAATTGACGGAAAAAAAACAGGGAGGCTCAGATCTCCCACAAGAAGCAACATTACCAAATTATGCCTCTAATGAATTTATCTTCACAATGATTGAATCTCGTATACCAAAAGAAGCATACAATGTATCCGATTTACAAAAATCTACTTTAAAAAACATTTTTTTTAAACAAAGAGATAGCATTGTTCTTCTTAAAATCCCTATGGACTTTTATAATCCGTCTATCGAGGACTCGATCAAAGAAATTCTTACAATCATTAATAAATATCATAATTATTTAAGCAAACTTATAACTAAGCCATGTATTTTTGAAATGCTCAAAACATACGTAGAGAAACAAAACGAAGAAAATAAACCTAAAGATTTTTTGAAATTCTACTCCACAAATAATAATAATAATAATAATAATAATAATAATTACTAAGCTTTTATTAATAAGGCAGCTCATCTGAGATAATAGCAATTTCTTCTAACGCAACAGGTTTTAAACGGGGCTGTAACCCTTTTAGACCATAATACAAACTCCCCATATAAGTTGCTGCTACGTAGGGATAAAAAAATGGATCAAACAGAGCGTTAAGAGTAAACCATACCGCTGCTGCTCCATATGCTTTTGAAGCTTGTGTATATTTTGAAACATCTTCTTTTATTAAAGATTTGTTCTCGTGCACTGCAGAAACAAATGGTTCCATATATTGCTGCTCAGTTTGATGTGATGTCTCTTGTTGTGTCATTGGTAGTGGCTCTACCAACGGAAGGTTATTTTGAGTACGCTCTGCAATTGGGTACTCAATAATAGTTGATGCTGGCTTCAACCATTGATACAAAGCAAGCGTCATCAATCCCAAAGGTCCAATTATATTTGCCACCTTCCAAAGCAATTGTTGCCTTGGACGCTCTTGAATAGTTTTTCTTTTTTGGGCAATTTTTTCACTCAATGCATTACGCACAGCCAATTGATACATCTCTTCTTCTTTTGCAAAATCATGCTCATTTTCTGCACACACAACATTTACCAATGAATAGAATAACACACTCATAATCCACATACTTTGATATATTTTTTTCATATCAATCTCGCTACCACATATAAAATACAATTTTTTATACAAGCGTAATTTTTTATGCTACAAGTTAGCAAGAGCTCATCATGCTATTAAAAAAAGATATAAAAATAAAAGGAGTAGTATGAAATACAATCTTCTATTGCTAACAAGTATCATTATCTCATCAATCATATCAGGTATGGAAATCACATACACATCGTCATCTCTATCAAAATGGAGATATCATAAAAAAACAACTATCACCATTGCCAACCAGAGGAACAATAATAACGACATATCTATCCAATTAGATCACAACGGCACATTAAACATGAATAACAAAATAAAAGGACTGCACAAAAGCAGTCCTAGGAAAAATAAAATTGAATGTTTTGAGAGAGTATAGTTAGTTACATCTCTTATTTTTTAAACTATTAAGCTCTTGATTCATCATATCTTTAACTAAAGCTTTAAAACTAATTTTTGGCTGCCAACCAAAAGCTTTTTGCGCTTTAGAAGCATCTCCAATTAATAGATCAACTTCTGCTGGTCTCAAATAACGCTCATCAATCAACACTAATTTTTTTCCTGTTATTTGATCATAACCAACTTCATTAATGCCTTCACCTTTCCAAACAATATCAACTCCTATTTCTGCAAAAGCAAGTTCAACAAATTCTCTTACTGAATGAGTCTCTCCTGATGCAATAACAAAATCATCTGCTTGCTCTTGCTGTAATATCAACCAAATAGCTTCAACATAATCCCGTGCATGCCCCCAATCTCGAAAAGCATCTAAATTCCCTAAATATAAAGCGTCTTGTAAACCAAGCGCAATTCGAGCTACTCCACGTGCAATCTTACGCGTAACAAAAGTTTCTCCACGAATAGGTGATTCATGATTAAACAAAATACCTGAACAAGCGAATAAATTATAAGCTTCTCTATAATTTTTAGTAATCCAATGACCAAAAAGCTTTGCTACACCATATGGAGATCGAGGATAAAAAGGGGTTTGCTCAGTTTGTGGTATTTCTTGCACCATACCAAACATCTCACTTGAAGATGCTTGATAAAATTTTATTTTATCAGGACCAAGAATACGAATAGCTTCCAAAATACGTAATGGCCCTAATGCATCAACCTCTGCTGTATATAATGGCATTTCAAAAGAAACCTGCACATGACTTTGTGCAGATAAATTATATATTTCATCGGGTTGAATTTTCTGAATCAAACGAATAATATTGGTACTATCTGTTACATCACCATAATGAAGAAAAAATCGCTCACGATAATCTTGCCTATCATATAAATGATCAATGCGCTGTGTATTCAGCAGAGAACTTCTGCGCTTAACACCATGAACAACATAGCCTTTATTAAGTAAAAATTCAGACAAATACGTACCATCTTGACCTGTTATACCAAAAATAAGAGCCACTTTTGCTAATGAATAGATAGGGTGAAAAACAAAAACTAACACTAATATACGTATTTTCATGAAAACCCCCCCCTTTGACTATCAAGATAACTATTCAAAAATACCATTGTTCTTACACCAGGAAATTGTATTTTCTAACCCATTATATAAAGATATACACGGTAACCACCCCATTGATTTTAACTGAGAAATATCAAGCAATTTACGAGGTGTCCCATCAGGCTTAGAACTATTCCAAACAATGTCACCTTCATAGCCAATAATCTCTTTAATGAGCATCACAAGATCAGCAATAGGAAGATCTTCTCCCGAACCAATATTCACAACAGTGTTGCCATCATAATTATTCATTAAAACCAAAATGGCTTGCGCAAGATCATCGACATGTAAAAATTCACGTCGTGGTTTTCCTGTGCCCCAAACTTCACAATGTGGATCATTATTTTTATGTGCATTATAAATTTTATGTATCAAAGCAGGAATTACATGTGATGAAAGAAGATCAAAATTATCGTTAGGACCATATAAATTAGTTGGCATAACTGCAATAAAATGTGTTCCATATTGTTTATTGTAATATTCACACATTTTTAAACCTGCAATTTTAGCAATTGCATATGCCTCATTTGTTTTTTCTAAAGATGACGTCAACAGATACTCTTCCTTAATTGGCTGAGGACAATCTCGGGGATAAATACAAGAAGAACCCAAAAAAAGTAATTTCTTAACTTTATGTTCATAAGCAGCATGAATAACATTAGTTTGAATAGCTAAATTATCATAAATAAAATCAGCAGGATAGGTATTATTCGCATAAATGCCACCTACTTTAGCTGCAGCCAAAAAAACATATTCTGGTTGTTCCTGCTCAAAAAAATCATGGACTGCCTGCTGATTGCGTAAATCTAACTCAGATGAACTGCGTACAACTATATTCATATAACCAGCACCACACAACATACGTATAATTGCTGAGCCTACTAAGCCCCTATGGCCTGCAACATAAATTTTAGCATCTTTTTGCATGGAAAAAATGATTGTTCCACACAAAATAAATCTGCAAACAATTATTTTTAAAAAAAAATTACCCCCTATCATACATAACTCCTTTTTTTTAATAATTATTGCGTATAACTATTTTAGATTGACTATGATTTTATGTATAACAATAAAACCAAAACAAAGGCAATATCCTTATTCTTCTATAAAAAAGGCCTAATTATGAAGTCACTAAAAATCTTTTTATATTTTTTTTACTCGTTACACTTATTTTTTACTCATCAAAATCAAGCACATACTAATCTTTATCCAGAAAAACCAATTGTAGTCGTTATCCCCTCATACAATAATCAACAATGGTATATCAACAATTTACAATCAGTACTTTCTCAAAGTTATGACAATTTTAAAGTAATTTATACAGACGACTGTTCTTCTGACAAAACAGGAGAACTCGTAGAAGCCTATTTAGCTGAACACGATCCTTATGAAAGAGTATTTCTTATAAAAAACACCGAACGTCGTGGCGCTCTTTATAATCTCTACTCTATGATCAATATATGTGCCGATAATGCAATTATTGTCACACTTGATGGAGATGATTGGTTCCCAGATAATGATGTACTTACACGACTCAATACTATTTATTCAGAAAATGAAGTATGGCTTACGTATGGTCAATTTAAAATGCATCCATCTGGTACACAAGGCTGGGCATCACCAATGCCTGATTATATTATAGAAAGCAATACATTTAGAAACTTTCAGCATCTTCCTACTCATTTACGAACCTTCTATGCTTGGTTGTTTAAAGAAATAAAATTAGAAGATTTATTATATCTTGGTGAATTTTATCCAATGACATGGGACATGGCTATGATGTTTCCAATGATAGAAATGGCAGGAGAACGTCATCAATTTATTCCAGATATTATGTATATATATAATGATGCAAATAATATTAGTGATCATCACGTCAGTAGGCAATTTCAGGCATATCTCGCGCAACTGATTAAAAAAAAGCCTCGCTATAAAAGGCTTGCCAAAAAAACACTGAACCAGCAAATCATTGCCCCACTCAAAGCAGATGCGATCATTTTTGCTCAAACTCCAAACAAGCTTGCTCAAGTAATAGAATCTCTCAATATATACGTCACAGAAATTGACCATATCTTTGTTATGTATAAACCAACATCTTACATAGAAATCGATGAATATTCTTCTCTACAAAATAAATATCCCGAAATAGAATTTTGCCTCATCAGTGATCATAGAAGCAATTTTATAGAAGCGCTGTTTAATATTTATCAAAAAACTCAAAACGATCATATTCTTTTTGCAAAAGGTGATACACAATTTCAACAATTAACATCAATAGCTGAATGTATAAAAGCACTCAAAGAAACAAAATCATATGCCTTTTATTTTAAACTTAACGCATTTGATGGTATGGAAAAATATCCACGATTATCACTCATAGAATGTAAAGATGCTATTTTTGCCTGGAATTTTGCTCTTGCACGAGATACATGGGCATCAGCAAATTCAATTGACCTTGTCCTCCATAAAAAAACAGACTCTCTCTCTCAAGTATTGCAAAGTCATTATGACCTTACACCAAATGGATTAGAAGCTGTATGGGCAAATGAGGGCAATCTTGATCGCCTTGGGCTATGTTTCAAAGAAAATCATACATGTGCATGCCTATAAAAATGAAAGTAACTAATGAAAAAAAATATATTCTTTATACTTTTAACCATATATTTTCAAATAACTGCTCAAAATTATACAGCTGATCTCATTATTTTTTCTTATGATCGACCACTACAACTCTATGCATTACTTGAATCATTAGAACTTTACGCAACTGATATCAATTCAACAAAAATTATTTATCGCACAAGTAATAAACGGTATGAAACAGCATTCAATCAAGTAGCTTTGCAATTTCCTAATGTACAGTTTTTACACCAAAAAACTATTGATAATTTTAAAATATTAACAGTACAAGCTATAGAAGAATCCGCATCTGATTATGTTATATTTGCCGTTGATGATAATATCGTAAAAGATACATTTTCACTCAGTGAATGTATTTCCTGGCTGGAAAAAACTAATGCCTACGGTTTTTATTTAAAACTGGGAACCCATCTTGATTACTGTTATACAGAAAACTCTCCACAAGCACTCCCACCCTTAATGCACATACATGACAATATCTTTGCATGGGAATTTGAATTGGGAGAAAAAGATTGGCATTATCCAAATACCGTTGACATGACACTTTATAGAAAAAAAGATCTTATTTCATTATTCAAATCTCTGGAATATACAAATCCTAATCTTTTAGAAGGAAAATGGGCTGCTTGGTGGGTACAACATAAAGCTCCAAGCCACATAGGTCTTTTGTATGATAATTCAAAGATTCTCAATATACCACTCAACAAAGTCCAAACAATAAACATTTTAAATCGTGATATGAATCTTTATACACCAGAAGAACTCTTAGAAAAATTTGAAACAGGATACAAAATAGATATAACACCACTCTATCAAATGCAAAATAAAGCTGTACATACAGAATATGAACCAACTTTTATACCACGTATATAAAAAAGGAGAATTAAAAATGTCTAAAAAATGGTTATTTCTACTCTTCTGTATATCATCACTCAACACAAAACAATTACACATCGGTTTATGTATTGTTGCAACAGGTAAGTACATATCATTTGTAAAACCACTCCTTGATTCAGCTGAACAATATTTTTGCCCTCAACACAAAAGAAGTTATTTTATTTTTACTGATGCATCAGAAAAAGATATCAACTCATTGTTAGAATGTTCATACCATGAAAATATCATCATTACCTATCAAAAAAGATTTGGATGGCCACATGACACGTTAATGCGATTTTCAGTATACAATGAGCACAAAAATCTTTTTGCTGCAACTGATTATATATTTGCCACTGATGCAGATATGCTCTTTGTTGGAACTGAAGGAGATGAAATATTAGGAGATCGTGTTGCAACAAATCATCCCGGTTTTGAAAAAAATATACCATTGTGGGGCAGCGAACCTCCTTACGATCGCAATCCACTCTCAACAGCATATATTTCATATGACGAGGGAGTATATTATTTTGCTGGAGGATTTTATGGAGGACGTACTTCTGAATTTATAAAAATGATGAATACTGTCACTCATAATATTTTTACCGATCTTGAAACATACAATTATATTGCTGTGTGGCACGATGAAAGCCACCTCAACCGTTATTTTATTGATAATGAACCAACTGTTATTCTTGATCGCTCATATTGTTATCCAGAAAATGGTGAATTAAAAGGATATCCTGCATGTGATGCTAAATTGTTAGCGCTCGACAAAAATCATGCTGAAATGAGAGAGTAAAAAATGATACTGCAAAAAAAATATATTCTATTTTTTATAGTAATATCAAATATAATGCATGCATCACATATATCATCACTCAATATCTTACATTTAAGTTTTCACAAAGGATGTATACGTGAAATAGAGATAGTAGCAGAAGCACTAGAATTAAAAGTAACATCTCTTTTTATCCCCGACTTACAACCAAAAGAATTTGATGGATATTCAGCAGGAAATAGTCTTTATAATATTGGCCACGACCGCGCAGAAAATATATGGAATAAACATAAAGACTATTTTAACCAATTTGATGCCATCATCACTTCTGACACAGCACCCCTTGCAAGAATTTTTTTACAAAACAACTATACAAAGCCACTTATTATTTGGATATGTAATCGTTTTGATTATGCTGATTATGGCAGTTTAGATTGCAATTTCCCTGATGAAGAGTATTATCAACTTTTTCAACAAACGCAAAACAAGAAAAACGTACATATTATTCCCTACACTGCTTTTGAATCATTGTATGCATCGCAAAAAAATGTATTTTTTAACCACGAAACAATAAAACCAAGCGGAATTTTTACTACTTTTAACATAACATCTGCTATTCCACACCATATAAAGAAATCAAACACATTCTTTATTCCACCCTATCTTAACGATACATCTATGCATACTGCAGAAGAATGTGCGCTTCTAGAAATCAATACATATCATGGAAGATACAATGGCCCAAATGATTTAAAAGAATTTAAAGGCATTATTCACATTCCTTACGCATGGTCTAACGTAGCATTTTTTGAAAACATGCAGCTTGGTATAGCATATTTCATTCCCTCAATTACATTTATGCTTAATAATTTAAATACAGGAAAAATTTGGTGGCCAAATGGAAACTACTTTAAAAACAACTATCATTTATCAGAATGGTATAACGATGAATATAAAGAAATTATAACCTATTTTGACTCGTGGAAAGATCTCAAAAATAAAATCAATACGACCAATTTTAATACGTTGCAAGCAAAAATAAAATTATATGCGGATAATCATCGTATTGCGACAATCGAAAAATGGAACCAAATTTTTCAACAAATTAAAAATTATCATTAAAAAAAGGAAAAAAAATGAACTCACAAAAAAAATTATATGTATTAATGTTGCTACTCATTGCACAAACCAAGATTACTCACACTCTTGGCGAAGCAGTGCCTTATGCATTATTAAAAAAAATACTTCCAGCGAATCCAATTATTATCGAGGCTGGCGCTCAATTCGGTGAGGACACAGAATGGATGAGCCAAATGTGGCCCGAAGGAAAAATTTATGCCTTTGAACCATCACCAGAGTCATTTAAATCAGTTCAGAATATAGCACAACAAAACAAAAACATAACAGCTATTCAATGCGCTCTTTCTCACACAAAAGGTGAATTTGCCTTTTACTTAGCTGGCGGTGCAAGCTCACTGCTTAAACCAACAGAATCATTTAATAATGATTATTTTCATTCCGATCTTGAACATCCTATTATAGTACCAGTTACAACACTCGATGAATGGGCTCAGGATAACAATATAACTACTATTGATTTTATGTGGCTTGATATGGAAGGTAATGAGTTAAATGCTCTACAGGGCGCACTTAACTCATTAAAAAATGTAAAACTCATTTATACGGAAGTAAATTTACAACGTTTTTGGGAAAATTGTGTTATGTATAATGAACTTACTGCATGGATGAATGAACATGGTTTTATAGAAATATGGTCTGACATAGTTCCCCATTGGCATGGTAATGTACTATTCATTAACACAAATATATAGCTCAATTTGTTTTCTTCAAAATTACCTGATATTCATCCGCAACAAGTTCAAATCCATGGGTAAGGAAATAAGGAATAGAATACTTTGCCTTACCCAACTCTGATGTCTCACCAAATTGTTTAGGTGTCTGATTACGTACATCATCAATTAAAATAATACCATTTGGAGCCAATAGATCTTTCTCAACAATAATTTGAGCCTCTTCTAACTGTAGCAAAGCGGTCGGCTCTATTGGAGTCATATCTCCTGTATCAACATACAGTAAATCAATACTTTGTGGCGCACATTCTTTAAGAAAATCGACTGATGATGCAACATGATATATAAGATAATCAGAAACATCAGCGGTTATGACTTTACAACGTTCAATATGTGCCGATATAATATCAACGGTATGAATAACTGGACTCAAGTGCGATAAACATTCAGCTGCCATTCTGGTGAAAAATCCAGCACCCCAATCCCAATTTTGTGGATCTCCTACATTCCAATAGCGTACATCATCTAAATTACAACCTGGATGTCCTCCATGCACAAAGCTGCGCGAAGTACCTAATTCAACAACAACATGTCCATTGTTTTGCTTAAAATGTTCAAATGCTCTCTTAAACGTATAATACCGTGATTGTGGTTTTGGGATAATATGTGACCAATCATATCCAACATACGTACCATGCTCTAAATAATCTCTATATTGACTCAAGACTTCATCAATTATTGCATCAGCTTGGATAGCAGAAAAACTACATACCACAATCAATAATCCTTTTAACTTCATACTTTTCCTTGGTATTAAAAAACCGTTTTTAATGTAACTATTGTTACTACACACCATACCCAAATATAATAAGCAAAAAAAGAATTCTAAGATTAAAATTGGAACTTATTTAAAAATGGATACATATGAAAATAAATTATTTTTTTATATTACTCTTCTTAACATTTTTGAATTATAATAGTTTAGTTTTTTCTAAAAATGTTTTAATTATGACTTATAGTTTTAACAGACCAGATTTCATAGAAATTCAAGACAAAACCTTTAAAAAATTTCTTAAAGATGACTATACCTTTGTGGTTTTTAATGATGCATCACAAGAGGAAGTTTCTAACCAAATTATAGAAACGTGCAATAAGCTCAGTCTACCTTGCATAAAAATTCCTCAATCAATCCATGATGCACCTTATCTGCAAAGATGGCCTGGTGAAAATTATAATCACCCCTCTATTCGTAATTCTAATGTGGTTCAATTTTCTTTAGACACTTTAGGATTTGACCATGATGGTATTGTGATGATGATTGATTCAGATATGTTTTTAATTAAAGAATTTTGTGTGCAAGATTTTTTAGATGGCTTTGATGTTGCCGGCGTCCCTCAATCACGCCAACATATCAATTATATTTGGATTGGTCTTGTTTTTCTTAATATGGAAACATTACCGGATAAAAAAACTATCAATTTTAATTGTGGTAAAATTGATGGAATAGGGGTTGATCCTGGAGGACAAACATATCATTATTTTAAAAACCATCCAGAAGTGATGCCAAAATTAATTGATAATCAGTTTTATCCATCGGATTTTATTGTATCAGAAACCACTCATGAAAATGTAAAATTTCTTTTTTCTCATGGTTGTACTAATTTTGAATGTATGTTAAACGATTCTTTTTTTCATTATCGAGGTGGAAGTAATTGGGACAATCAATCCAAAGAATATCATGAAGGAAAAACTGCTGTTTTAAATGCCTTTATCAACAAATGCCTAAAATAATATATGAAGAGCTTTTTTCATAAATAATAACAATGTTTCAATACGATTAATATACGTATGATTGTCCCTGACGAAATCCATTAATTCATATAATTTTTCTATGGATGTCGTCTCTATGTATTTTTGAGCATCATAAAAGAGCTGATAAGTATCAGCATTATAAACTATTTTACCCTTAAAAAGATCACTCACTGTTTTATTATTTGTAATACCCCATTGCCCGTAACTTATATTTTTAAAAATCCTGCAAGGGATATATCCTTTTTTGCACTGATAAGTTCCTTGTATAGCTGGCGCCATATATGATGATTTAATAAGATCAATACCCTCTTGCGTAGATTTATTATGATAATGTCTAAAAAGAATATCATTTTCCTCACATGCTTTTTTAAACCCCGCTAACTCAACCTCATTACCAAAACGACCTCCTCCAATAGTACCGATCCAATTTATAATTGGCTCTTTTTTATCTATATGTAGTTGTTGTTTTATCTCATCAATTTCATCAGGCAATAAATCAGTTGCCCATGGCATAAAAATCATTTTTTCCTGACTATTACTATAGATACAATCTGCTATTTTTTCCGTAACATATGGTAAACAATCATCAGTGTATACTTGCAAAAGAATACACCGATTATCTTTAAACAACTCCTGATAATTGTCAGGATTCCAATTATGTAATATATAATAGCAGTCATGCCGTTTTGGTATTTCAGCATCAACTTGCCCTTCTGTAACAAACAAAGCTTTATGTAAATCTATACCCTCAAGCTCATCAATGCTTTTAACCCAATACGTTTTATAACCAAGATGCATAAATGTACGATAAAAAGCTTCATGTATATATGAATGAGTATGCGAATGCAATGGATGTCCCCATATAATTACTTTTGAAAAAAAATTTTCAACTTCACCATGCATTGATACAAAAAAAAACAACAAATTCCATATAAAAATATTCTTTTTTGTCATTTTTAACCAATTTATTGTTTATACCAGAGTTCATAAAATACACTAAAAAAACAATCTCTATCTAAAAAAGGAGGCATTATGAAGCATATTCCATATTTTAATACATACACAATCATTCTCACAATTTTACTTTTCTCACTGCAATATAATTGTAATGTAATGGCCCAATTCCCACTCAAAAATATATCTAACCTTTATAAAAACATTCCTGTTCTTGTCACAGGAGGATGTGGTTTTATTGGATCTCATGTTGCAGAAAAACTCGTAGAACTTGGTGCAGATGTAACCATTTTAGATAATTTAAGTACTGGTAGTGTGGAAAACATTGCCGCTATAACTAATAAAATAAACTTTATTCATGGTGATATCACTAACATTGACACCTGCATTATGGCAACACAAAACAAAAAAATTATTTTTCATCTTGCAGCATTTGTTTCAGTACCTAATTCCACGATAGATCCTCAAAAATGTCATAATATTAATATTATCGGAACTCAGAATTTGCTCGAAGCAGCACGACTTAATAATGTTAATCGTTTTATATTCTCTTCTACATGTTCAGTCTACGGAGAATCTATAACGCCTTGTGATGAAAACCGAAAACCTGCCCCAACATCCCCCTATGGATTTTCAAAATTAATAGGAGAGCTTTACTGCCAAGAATATGCACAAATATTTAATATAGAAACAGTATCAATGCGCTATTTTAATGTCTATGGACCTCGACAAAATCCTCATTCAAGTTATGCCGGTGTTATCTCAAAATTTATATACAGCATGGAACATAATCTTCCTCTTACCATATTTGGCGATGGCACTCAAACACGTGATTATGTTTCTGTAGAAAAAGTTGTAGAAGCAAATATAATACTTGGCATTTGTGAAAAGAATTTTATTAACAATCAAATATTTAATATCGCAACAGGAAATGGCAATAATCTGTTTGAACTTATAGATATACTTAAAGATAAATACCATCTTTATAATAATAAAATTATATTTATGCCAGCACGCCCAGGAGATGTAAAACATATTGCCGCAGATTGCTCAAAATATAACAACCTCTGTCAAACATTACTCAACTCACCGAAAGAATAAAATGAAAAAAAACATATTTTTCATTATTTCTTCTTTCTACATAACATTCTTATTGCCATATTCTAATGAAATGCATGATACAAATACAATACAACCATGGTCTTTTAAAAACGGACAAACAACACGTTGCCTACTTCCTGAAAAACAAAATTCACACAAAGATCAATTAATGCCTGACGCATGGTACCTTCATCTTTATCAACTCATGAAAGATGTTCATGAGTTATTCACGCTTAATAAACTTGAATACTGGATCCAAGGAGGTACGCTTCTTGGCGCAGTACGACATAAAGGAATTATTCCTTGGGATGATGACATCGATCTTAATATTAAACTAACTGATAAAGAACTATTTATATCATTAATTTCTGCTCTAGAAAAACTTAATTACGAGGTAGCACCCGTATGGTTTGGCTATAAAATAGCAGCACCGGATGTATTTACATTTGGCGAACTGAAAGGATCGCCATGTATTGATATTTTTTTCACTGTAGAAAAAGATGATAAAATTTATTATGACAAGCATTGGATGCAGCGAGATAATGAGCCAATATACATAACAAAAAAAGAACTATACCCCTTAAAAGCTTATCCTTTTGGCGAAACAGTAGCCATTGGTCCTTATAATCCTGCTCCTTATCTGAATGCCTCATTTTCACCTGATTGGCCACACTATGGTAGAATATGGAACCATTTTTTCAATATACATGAAGAGCGAGAACTGTCTGATAATGAAATGATTCCTGCACAACCAACTGGACCTCTATATAACCAAAAATTCATACATTCACCCGATAAAATTATCAAGCTTTACGCAAGCATGGTATGCGATCTTTTCCATTATGGACATGTAAATTTTCTCAAAAAGGCACGTAATCTAGGAACACACCTTGTTGTAGGATTAATATCAGATGAGGTTGCTGCAACATATAAACGACAACCTATTTTATCGCAAGAAGAACGTAAAAAAGTAATAAGTAGCTGCAAGTACGTTGATGAAATTATTTGTGATGCACCTCTTGCTCCTACTAAAGAATTCCTCGCATTACACAATATCGATTTTGTTGTTCATGGAGATGATTTTGATGAGGAAAAAATGTATACCTATTTTTCAGATCCTATAAATATGAATATAATGCGTATTATTCCATATACTAAAGGAATTTCAACATCAGAAATTATTAAACGCATAAAAAATTTGGTAATAAAAAAAGCCTCATAAAGAGGCTTTTTTTTACGATACAATCTTTCAATTACTGAGCAGTATATCTATAGACAGCTGATACAAGAACAACGTCTCCATTGTATTCTGGTTTTGATCCAGTTGGAGCTATACGAGAAACACTCAATAACGCAAAATAATTAGCTTTTAAATGATGACTTGAAAGAGGAATTTGCACTGTTATATATTTTAAGTTACCTGGTGTAGATGCTTCTTCTATCTTAATGTTGCCTGATGTATTAGTAGACGTCCAATCAATGTTATTAAGATCAAAATTATCTCTAACATATCGCGAGCAAACTTTAAATTTTGCATAACCCTCAGGCAGTGAATTACTTGGAACTAACAAAGCAAGCTCAAGTGTAACGTCTTTATGTTTTGCAAGATTACCAGGTAAAGTAAATTGCATATTTACAAGAGACTGAGGGTTAATAGATGGTGTTAATGCCCAACCAGTCACAATAGGAGAACTAACTCCTGTACCACCCATGATAAGAGATGGAGTTGATGTCTGTGAATTAGTCATATCAACCGGTGAAAAACTAATAGATGGATCAGACATAGAATTTGCTCTTTGCATCAAGGCATGAGAATGAGCATTCATATCAGCACACCCACACAACATCAAATTATCAGATAATTCGTTGCTTAAACATAATAAATTATATGCATCTTGTTGATCACGCATAGAACGTGAAATCAATCCCATTGGCCATGATGTTTTGTGAGAAGCATCACCTTCAAGAGCAAGCAATATCCCTCTATTATCTAAGTTGTTAAGATATTGTTCTAAATATTGAATATCCTGACTATAATCAACATTCGATGAACGCATAATTTCAATGGCTTCTGCTACTCCTTGAAAAGCGACTGCGTCAGAAGTAAGCATTCTATTTTCTCTGATAGCAGCATATAACTCTTCTAATTCTCGCTTGCGGTTGTTTTTTTCAGTTACATGATAAATCGCACTAATACACTCTCTAACTGCTTCAGGAGTATAAGCAACAATCGCATAAGAATATCCATGTGACAACAATAAAACAGACAAACATCCAACTATTTTTGCGTGCATCGTCCTCTCCTTTAAAAAAATTGATAACATGTATGCAAAAAACCTAACACACAAAAAAATCGATATTCAACCTTTTTTAACCATGATCAAAAAATTTACTCACCACTATCAACTAAAAATCCGCCAATTTGCGCTTCCCATAACTGTTTATAAAGACCTCCGCGTACTAATAACTCTTCATGGGTTCCATCTTCTACAATACTGCCCTTATCAAACACCAAAATACGATCCATATGTAATAACGTAGAAAGGCGATGCGCAATAACCAATGTTGTTTTATCTTGCATTAAATCCCATAAGCTATCTTGTATTTCTGCTTCTGTTACTGAATCAAGCTGACTTGTTGCTTCATCAAGAATTAAAATTGGAGCATTTTTTAATATAGCTCGCGCAATAGCAATCCGTTGCCGTTGACCTCCAGAAAGACGCACACCACGTTCTCCAACTTGCGTATCATATCCCTGCGCCAAAGTCACAATAAATTCATGCGCATACGCACGTTTTGCTGCCAGGATAACATCTTCATGCGTTGCATCTCTTTTACCATACAAAATATTTTCTAACAATGATCGGTGAAACAGTGATGGATCCTGTGGAATAATTGCAATTGCTTCATGTAAACTATCTTGCGTTACGTCACGAATATCTTGTCCATCAATTTTGATATCACCTTCGGTAACATCAAATAAGCGGAGAATTAAATTAATAAATGTGGATTTACCACTTCCAGAATATCCAACAAGACCAACTTTTTGACCAGGTTTAATAACCACTGATTCATGCTCAAACAGCGATTCCGCATCATGATAATGAAACTCAACATTCTCAAATATAATCTCACCTTTTGTAACAACAAGCTCTTTTGCATCAGGTTTATCTTGTATTTCAATCGGCGTTTGAATAATTGCAAGGCCTTGAACCACATCGCCCGCTTTTTCCCAAAATTCTCGCATATCTTTTGCAATATTCCAGATATTATCAACAATATGTAAATTTAAGGTCAAAATTAATACAAAATCCCCTGCTGTCATTGTTTGATTTGTCAAACCATTAAATAACCACCAAAAACAGATCATTTGAAATATCAAATACGATGTACCTTGCAGCGCATGTAATTTAAAAAAGAACCAATCTCGAGCCTGATCTTTTTCTACCGAATATTCAGCTACAGCACTCAAACGGTTATGTTCAAATTTTTTTCCTGCAAATAAACGAATACTCATCATATTCGTCAAAACATCCACAATAGAACCTGACCACAACGCGCGTGCATCAGAAACTTCATATGCTAAATACTGATTTCTGAAGGCTAAAATAACTGAAACAGACAAAAACAAACAAACCCACACACCCAGAGCTATCGTAAACTTAATATCAACCCGAGACACATTATACAGCGCAAATAATAACATCAAAAAACAGGCCAATAATCTATCAATAACAATACGTAAAATATCAGGAATACCTTTTGATATATCAACAACACGAGTTGTTAAACTCCCTGCAAATTGATGTTGATAAAAACTGTGCGCGTGGTCCATCATAGAATCCATTAAGATAAGAGATGCATGACGCTTTAATGGTGGACGCAATTTTAGCGTAAGCCAATCGTATAAACGAAAAATAAAAATATAAATATATTCCGATGCAATATATATAACTAAGAGCATTCCTAAATTACTTAACAGGTCAGCTTCACGCTCTTTTGCAACAGCATTCAAAATAAGTTTAATAAGATATGGTTGCACGTTAACTAATAATGCCCACATAAAAGAAACAAAAACCATTCCTGCTATATAAAATCTAAACGGTCTTGTAACCAACTTTATAAATGCCCATGTGCCTTGATTTTGCATAATTTTTCCCCTATTCCTTTTGTGATGCAACTAAAACTTCAAATGCTGGCGCTAATCCATAACTACGATTTTTATTTGAAGGATTAACAACAACCAAAAACCCTTCTTCAACCCAATTTTTGCACAATTGTGCACTTGTTCGTGGTTTAAATCCAAAAAGCTCTCCAATCTGCGCTGCCGTCACCGTAGCAAATACTTGGAAAAGTTCTAAAGCCTTGCGTTTTTTTGGATCAAGTGTGCGCAATAACGCTTCATAATCTTGATCACCACGGAATGCTGAACGGGACATATGCTTGAGGACATTTTCACATGATACCGCCATGCCACCAACAAAATAATCAACCCAGTTAGTTATATCTGATTCAGCTCTGCCTTCATAATAGTTATGCGAAGGGCCAACGGTGATTGCTTCATAATATGCAGGCAAATTACGTGCATAATACTCTTCTAATGAATACAAACCCTTAAGATCATACCCACCAAGATATAAAATAAGAGTTGTTAACAATCGCGCAGTTCTTCCATTACCATCATAATAAGGGTGAATTGTAGCAAATTGATAATGAGCAATCCCCGCAACAATAGGACATGGCACATCTTTGTTTTGACTAATCCAAGCCACTAAATCTTTCATCAATACTGGTACATCTTTTGCTTCAGGCGGAAGATATATTATCGTACCAGTGCGACCATCACGAATCACATTTTGCCCATCTCTGTAAACAGCCTGATCCATACCCTTCGTTTGGCTGAGCATGACCATCTCATGAAGTTTCTGAATAATTTTTTCAGTAACGGGACTGCCCTTTGCCGCTAATTGCTCCACGTACTGCAAGGCTGCATAGTAACCTTTTACTTCTTTTTCATCCCGTTCACGACCTGGGAAATGGCCTTTATGTTTGATGACTTCCTCAATTTGGTCGCTACTTAAGCGATTACCTTCTATCATTGTGGAATAATGGGTGGAATAAAGACGGGCTGATTCTCGAAGAGATACCAACACGGTCGGATTAAATGGTACATGAGAAACATTCTCTTTGACTGCTTCTATGCGCATCAAATTCTGAGCTATTGAGGGGGTAATAACATACTTTGGATCAAATTTTATTTGCATTTTATCTGCACCTTATCTGCGTAGAATTAAATTTTAGTATGCAGATATTACGCAGATAAATCAACAATTTTTATTCTTTTTTTAATTCCTCTTCTACAGCCATAAATATACAATTATACGTCCAGATCGCAGCTTTACCATCCCTTTTGAGGTATTTCAGTTTGTAATATATACTAGTATATAGAAGTGAATACTTAACCAAAATTGGAGGATTTCATGAAAGCATTACAAAAATATGCAAATATGGCCTTTTTATTACTTTCAGTAGCTACAATGGTTCCTACATACGCTAATCCAACTATTAATGAACAAGAACAGATTGAACAGGAAGAAATAACTCTTAAGCCCCAAACAACTAAAAGGTACGACTTTAGTGACCAGCTTTGGGCTGTTACTACCGCAGTTAGCATAGTATTAGTTATAGCAATAATTGAAAAAATGATGGCTGAACATCAATTGAAAAAATACGGTTATGTAACAATGAGAGGCTGGGAAATTATAAATGGCAAACCCATAAAAACAAAATCAATTAAAGCTTGTTAAAGACCATCTTAGTTCTACTCTAAAAAAAACTTATTTGACTAGGAGTGACTATGAATAAATTATATTCTATTCTTCTGATCATCAGCACTTTTTGCAGCACAGCACTTGTAACACAGACTCCTGGCAAAAAACCTGTAATTATTACGGACTTTGATGATGTGTGGATAAAAAAATCATCTTTCCTTGGCGCCTTTGATTCTTTCAAGCCTCGTAGCAATGGATCCAAAAGTAAAACATCTTCAAAAAAAGTCGCTCAAACTTCAAAGAAGAAAGTAGATACATTAGGAAATCTTCCCTTAATGCTACTTGATTATGGCAGACGCTACCCAAGATTGTCGTCGTATACTCCAGGATTAATAAAATATATTGGTAAATCACGCCGTATTAACAAACCAATTCATAACCTTTATAAATATCTTAAAGCAGAAGATTATTCTATCGTAATAGCAACAAATAAAGATCATATGCTCTATGATCTTGCTATACAAAAATTAGGTAATGAAATACCTAACATGGTTGATAAGGTATTTGTGGCTGAACCGCAAAGCGATGCAACTGCTATCGCACAATTACAAGCTTTTGCAAACAAACCAAAAACATCTACACGTTATAAAAATATGGTCCATAAAGCCATCAACATAAAAGAAACAGACAACATTGTGCATGTACCTAGTAAAAAACCAGCAAAAGAATATTACACCTATGTTATTGAACGTATCGGCGAAGACAATGATATGATCTTTATTGATGATAAGCAAAACAATGTGGATGCTTTTAACGCATTACAAAAAGATACACAATATCTTCGTCTTGGCATACGTTATGATAAACATAACCTTAAACAGTTTACTAAAGATCTGAAAAAAGCTGGCTTGATATAACAATAATGAAATTATTTTAAACCATGCAGAATTTCAGCTACATTTTAAAATAATTATAAAATCAGGAGTCTTTATGAAACAAACAAATAACTTACTACTCATCACCAGCATTTTGTGCACCACAACATTTGCAACACAAACATCCTACTTCGCCAAGGCTACGAAGGACGCATCCGCGAAAAAACCTGTAATTGTTACAGATTTTGATGATGTGTGGATAAACAAAACATTTTTCTTAAACTCACTCGCACAATTACAACCGCTTGAAAACTTATTCAAAAGTAAAAAATCTTCAAAAGAGATCTCTGATCAGCCGTCAAAAAAGAAGATACGTAAATTAGGCAATCTTCCATTAAGACTTCTTGATTACGGCAGACGTTATCCAACATTTGCCTCATATATTCCAGGGTTAGTTAACTATGTTGGAAAATCACGTTGCTTGAATCAACCAATTCATAATCTTTATAAGCATCTTAGAGCAGAAGATTATTCTATTGTAATAGCAACCAATAAAGACCATTTATTGTATGACCTTTCTATAGAAGAACTAGGAAACGAAATACCTACTATGGTTGATAAAGTATTTGTAGCTGAGCCACACAGTGATGCAGCCGCTATCGCACAATTACAAGCATTTGCAGGTCAATCAACAACTCCTGTAAACTATAAAAATATGGCTGATAAAGCCCTCAACATAAAAGAAACAAACAACATTGTACATGTGCCAAGTAAAAAACCAGCCAAAGAATATTACACTTACGTTACACAACGTATTGGCAATGATAATGATATGATCTTTATTGATGATAACAAAGACAACGTTGATGCATTTAATGCATTACAACAAGATACAACTCATCTGCGCCTTGGCATACGTTATGATGAAAGTAACCTTAATCAATTTACTGAAGATCTTAAAAAAGCTGGGTTAGTTTCCGAAAACAGTAATCATGAATTGCTCAATGAAATTCGCTATCCAGGAATAACCGGCAAAATAAAATCAACTTTTGCGTCATTATTTGGACAAAAAAACACACAAATAAAAACCGCAGAATAATCACAATTATCTGAGACACAAAAAAAGGGATGCTTTTTTGCATCCCTTTTTTTATTTTCATTCATCCTTCGACAGGCTCTAATTACTTATAAAAACCAGAACCAACCACATATGTTTTGCCATCTTTTTCAAGACGCTCAACATAATCAACACGAGTTTTTTTGTTAAATTTATAAATATAATGATCCGGTCCTTGAGAAGATCCATCAATCATAGTTTTGACGAATGGTTTACCTTCATCATCTTTCCAATCCAACATGTTTTGCCAGATCAATTCATAATTGTCACCAGCTGCATAGCAATAACCATCAAGATCTAAAACAAAAACAAATAGATCACCACGTATAAATTCACCACCGCGTTTAATGAGTTTATCAAAGACAATATCATCCGGATAAACTTTTAAATCACCAAGAGCACTTTTAACAAGCAATGCCATGGTTTCTGGTTTATTCACAGGGAACATCCCAGCGCCTATGATATAAGAATCAACACCCATATCGATTTTTTCTACATACACTGCTTCAAAAGAGTTTCTCTTTTTAAAATCAACCCAACCACCACCAAGTTTTGCCTGCTCAATCATTTCACGAATAATGTAGCGACCATCTTGATCTTTATCATCATATCGATTATGGCCAACCAACTGAGCATTATTACCTTCTGCTATACATACACCTTTCATATCATACACAAATAAAGAAAGATCACCCAAGCGATAGGTATTTTCTATCCCAGAAAATTCTTTTGCTGCAACCGATACTCCGCTACCTTTCATGAACTGATACCCACGACGTACCAAATCAACGGTTTGGTCACGATTTATTTCTGGATAATACCCACACGCAATAAAATAATATTTCCCATCTCTATCTTTTACTTTTTCTGCATATGCATATTTCAACGCATTTTTTGAATAATATTCAATCCAAACACCTTCACCTTCATTTTTTGGTTTTAGCTTTTCAATAATCTCTTTATTGATTGCTTTGCCTTTAGCATCTTTGCGTTCTAAAGCATTAGAACCAATCAGACCAGGTTCTTCTCCTTGCGCACGAATAATACCATCAAAATCAAGGGCGTACAGATAAAGATCGCCAAACACAAAACGCTCACTGCGTGAATAACCCATCGCACCAAACGTATCACCAACAGGATAACCAGACTTAACATCTTGATTAAATAAACCAACAGCGCCTTTTACTAATCCGATAACAGCATATTTTTTTGAATGCGGATAAAAACCAGAACCGATGATATAATCTTTGTCTTCAATCTGAATCTTTTTTACAAAAGAAACTTTAGCTGCTCCTGCCCATTCATGCGTTACCCACGCGCCTGCAACAGTTGCTGTTTTTATCATTGACTGTATTGCAAGAGCACCAAAGGTATCGCGGAAATCCCACATGTTTTTCCACATAAGATCTTCACGATCACCGTGAGCATACATCACACCTTTAGTGTCTAATAAGAAAAGGTACAGTTCACCTTCTATAAACGTTTTTGTATGCGTGAATACATTACAAATTGCTGGCAGAGAGTTGCTTTTGCAAAATTCAACACCACGCTCAACTAAGCGTTGCACTTCTTTTTGTTTTTGCTGAACATCAAATTCATCTACCGCAATTTCTTCATCATCTTCTTGCTCATCAACCGGCTGGACAACAATGTTATTTTCTTCTATTTCTTCTTCTATTTTTGCTTTTTGCATACGCTGACTATTTTTTTTCACGTTTGCTTTATCTGCAGCTGCAAATAACGTTTTACCAGTTGATACAAAAATTGCCACCAAAAACAGTGTTATCGAACATAATCCTATAGCACGTCGATTCATAACATGCACTCCCTTACTACTCTTTTATTTTTACTCTATTTATTGATCGCGACGCTGACCCATAAAACGCAACAGAAAAAGAAACAAATTAACAAAATCAAGATATAACGTTAATGCACCGATTAATGTGATTTTGCCAGCAAGTTCATGATCTGCAACCATATGCCGCGCCATTTGCTTAATTTTTTGTGTATCATATGCGGTTAGAAGCGTAAACACCACAACACCAATACCAGATAAAATGTAATCAAAATGTTCACTTTTGAGGAACATATTCACCACCATGCCAATCACTAACCCAATGAGCACCATCATGCTCATAGCTCCAACAGATGTTAAATCAGCTTTGGTCATATAACCGTATAATGACATTGCCCCAAACATAAGAGCTGTTGTTAAAAATGTAGAAAGAATGGACGCGTGGGTATATACAAAAAATACTGATGCCAGTGTTACACCAAGCGATGCCGCGTACACTAAAAACATCGCCAACGCTGTCACAAATGAGATACGATTAAGCAAAGTAGATATTGCAATAACAAGCCCTACTTGAAATATCATTAATCCAATAAGGATTGCCGAATGAGTATAAATATACGTAAAGACTGCTGGTGTGCTCGCAACATAATATGCTGTTCCTGCTGTTAGTGCAAGCGCACAACTCATCCAACCATACACTCCTGACATAAATGATGAACTTCTTTGATCCAGTTCATAATTATTTGAAACCATAATCATCCCTTCAATATGTTACATAACAGATTTGCCTAATACTCTACGCGATATATAACACAGTATACAAGGATTTTTGCTGGACATACAATACGCTTGCCTTGCAAAAAGCAATTATGATAAAAATAAGCTAAACACGTAAAATGCCTAAACTGAATCTTAAATTTCTTAGTGCGCTCGTTTGACCCCATCCTCAGTTTCTTCTGATGGGGACCCCGATTGGAACAAAGTGGTAATTGGGGCAAAAGGGTATCCTCGAGCGCTCGAAGAAAACCCTTCAACAAGTTCAGGGCGAGCGCGGGAAAATAACTAGCAATAAGGCTTAAAATAAAGGAATCTTATGATTTATCAATTACTTATTCTCATTATGCTTGTCTGCAATAGCATCGTTCAGTGTACTTCATTCGGCTCTAGCACCAAAGACCTTAAACAACCAGTCAATTTTTCAGGAAAAGTTACTACTCATCAAGGTCAAGAGTATGTTGTTGATAATATTTCAATCAACAACATGTACAAAAAAATGCCTATGTACGCCAAACCAGCAACACATCCTGAAGCTACCATGAATCAAACTACTAAACATTCAGAAATAAAACTTAACGAAAATCCTACAACTGATTTTGTGAAAGCTGCCATTGATCTTGAAGAGTTAAAAGAAATAAACGTACCAGCCCCTGAAACAGTGTGGTATTACCAAGCAAAAGAACACCAACAGAAAATAGAATATATCGAAGTTACTGTTATCACCAAAAGTAACACAAAAAGCTCTTATCTGTTAGAACGTAAAACTCCTATTTATTGCGATGAAATTGATGCTGCTGGCCCTCAAGAAAAAACCATACCGTTGGCTGCACTCAAAACATTAACTATTGAAGGATACACATACCGCGATACAAGCAAAAACAAAAGAGATTGCATTCCTTGTAATGAAAAAAAATAAACATAAAAAATCCCTCCGTTTTAAGCGGAGGGATTTTTCTTTATTATCACTTATTTTTGTTGTTTCAAAATATTATTACGTGCTTCAGATATTTTTTCTATCCCATCTTTAATATCTTCAACAAAGTCTTTGGTTTTAGGATTTTTTATGACAACTGCTTTTATCTCTTCAGGAGTCAATAAGATTCCTTTTTCAGCTGCTATTTTTGAACCACTTACATATGCTCTGTGTTCATATTTTGCACCAAAAGCATTATCAGTGAAGATTTTTGATGATAAACCTTTTTCATCATAACAAGTAACATCTGCGCCACAATCATGTAATGCAGATAAACAATTGCTCACCACAAAAAAGCGATTTGCTTCCATTTCAAATACAAGAATTGGCAATACTTCCGCATTAAACAAATCTTTTTTTTGTCGAGCTGCTTCTGAAAGCTCTTGATCTATGTTATTTTTAGCTTGTTTATATTGCGCATATTCATAATATTTACGCCCTATTACAGAATTCATACTTGGTTCAGTTGCCAACCACCCACGACTGCCATCGTATTGCTCTTTTCTGCTCTCTGCTTCTTCATCATCATTAGCTTTTTTATTTTTTGCATCTTCCTCGTCAATAGCTTTTTCATTTGCTGCTAACGCATTAACCAATGCTTTTTGATATGCTTCTGTTTGTTGACGAATATATTCTGAATCAGGAGTAACAGTTGCCTGAATCACCGCGCAACTTATTACTACAAGTAACAACAACTTCTTTTGCATAGTATTCCTTCACTCTTGTTATCACAATAATTACACGTTATTATATTTTTATAATAATAAATTTATCATACAGAAGGATCATAAAAATGGCTATATCAATTACTCCCGAAAATCATGAAACAGAAATCAAAAAATCAAATAAACCGGTTATATTAGATATCTATGCAACATGGTGTGGACCTTGCCAACAAATGAATCCAATTTTAGAAGAGCTGGAACAAGAGTTTGGTAATAAATATACATTTGCAAAACTCAACGTGGATGAAGCACGAGAAATATCAATCAAGGACTACGGTGTTACTTCTGTTCCAACCTTTGTCTTTATCAAAGACGGCGTTGTTAAAGGTAAAGAAATGGGATACATGAGCAAAGACTCTTTACAAGAAAAAATTGAAGCTGCATTCGCACAATAAAACTCACATAAAACAAAAAGAGCTCTGGTTTTATCCAGAGCTCTTTTTTGTGTAAAAATATAAAATTATTGCTTAATTTTGTTGTTCTAACACAATTAAACGATTATTCATATCTTCTATTGCCACTTGTTGCCGTTCCACACTTGCATGTAATTTTTGTACTTCATTAAGTAGTAACACTGGCAGCACATGATACTGAACAGTTTCTACTTCACCATCATCATTGCGAACCACAATACCAGGGAATACTTCATCAACTTCTTCGGCAATTAAACCATACTGTGTTGTTTCTGTTTCATCATTATTATACGCAAATGTTACTGGACGCAAATTAAGAATACTTGAAGAAACATCACCCATATCCGCTATATCATGTTTAAATCTGAGTGACGAGCTTACTGTTCCAAGTTGACCTGCAGAATCAATAAGAACTGCTATAGCATCAGCAACACCTGTTGTTCTTCCGCGAATACCAGCAATAAATGCTCTTGTTTGTGATGTACCAATGCGGGTAGTTGTAGCTTCCGCAGCAACAGCAGCGTTAGCATTTATATAAATATTACCACTTCCTGTTGTAAGATTTGCTCCAGCTCCAGAACCAATTGCAATATTATTACTTCCTGTGGTTACAGCAAGACCTGCCGTATTTCCTACAACAGTGTTATCTGTTGCTGTTGTATTTGCAGTTAATGCTAGATAACCAATAGCAGTATTATTTGCACCAATTGTATTGAGAGTTAAAGCTTCATAACCAATAGCCGTATTATTTGCACCTGTTGTATCATTTTGCAATACATGATATCCAACGGCAACATTACCACCTGTTGTATCATTTTGTAATGCTTGCGATCCGATAGCAACATTTCCATTGCGCAATGGACTTGCATTTTGCATTGCCTGGAATCCAATAGCAACACCACTACCACCAAATCCAGTTGAATTTTGCAGCGCCTGATATCCAACAGCAGTATTAACATTATTATCTGTACTTGCTGACATTGCTTCAAAACCAATTGCTGTGTTAAATAACCCTGATGCCATTGCTGCTAATGCATTATTTCCCATACCAACATTTCCAGATCCAGATAAGGTAAAATTACCCGCATTAATACCCACAAAAGTATTATTTGTTCCAAAATCATGAATAAATCTACTTGAACCTTTTATAATATTACCAGCCGTTGATGTACTTGGCTCTGTAGATAATACAAGATTACCACTTGCAACACCATCAGTCATACTCACAATACTTGCACTGAAATTCCCTGCAGAATCACGCGCAACAAGCGTGCTAACCGTATTAAGCTCTGTTCCATCTGTTGCAAGCGTTATATCATTAGTATTGTTTGTGATAACAAGATGATTTGATTGAATAAGTGATTTAAAGTTAATATCATTTCCAGTTTTATCTCTAAAAATAAGACCTGTTCCTGCTCCAACATTGGCACCAGTTACTACAGTTCCATCAGCACCTGTTGCACCCGTTGCGCCGGTAGCTCCCGTAGCTCCAGTGGCACCAGTTGCCCCTGTTTCTCCCGTTGCCCCCGTATTTCCCGTAGCACCGGTAGGGCCTGTAGCACCAGTTGCGCCCGTTGCTCCTGTGGGTCCGGTTGCACCCGTAGCACCAGTTACTCCCGTTGCACCCGTTACTCCAGTCGCTCCTGTATTTCCTGTAGCACCAGTAGGGCCCGTTGCGCCAGTTGCCCCTGTTTCTCCTGTTGCGCCAGTTGCTCCCGTGGGTCCCGTAGCACCCGTTACCCCTGTTGCGCCAGTTGCTCCGGTAGCTCCAATATCTCCAGTTGCCCCCGTTGCCCCTGTTGCGCCAGTAGCTCCAGTAGATCCTGCACCAGTGTTCCCTGTAGCTCCTGTAGGGCCAGTTGCGCCAGTGGCTCCAGTAGATCCTGTTACACCTTGAATTCCTTGTATGCCTTGAACACCTGCGTCTCCCGTCGCACCGGTAGCTCCTGTGTTACCCGTTGCCCCGGTAGCTCCAGTAGATCCTGTTGCACCGGTAGCTCCAGTAGATCCTGTTGCACCTGTGTTACCAGTTGCTCCGGTTACACCTGTTACACCGGTAGCTCCTGTTGCGCCAGTAAGTCCTGTTGAACCTGTAGATCCGGTTACACCCGTAGAACCCGTTGCACCAGTATTTCCTGTCGCTCCTGTAGGTCCCGTTGCCCCAGTAGCTCCAGTTGCTCCCGTTGCACCTTGAATTCCTTGTATACCTTGTATACCTTGAGCACCCGTAGAACCCGTTGCACCGGTATTACCAGTTGCGCCTGTTGCACCAGTAGATCCTGTTGCTCCTGTAGCCCCTCCACCAGGTCCCGTTGCACCCGTTGCGCCTGTTGCACCAGTAGAACCAATTCCACCAGTTATACCAGTCACTGTTCCACTAATAACCAAATCAACAACAGAAAGATTATTAACGCATAAATCATCCATGCAATTTTCTACTGTCAGATCAGTTATAACAGCATCCGCTGCTGAAAGAGTACCTCTGATTTTTACATTTTTTTTAAATCGTGCTGTTTTACAAACTTTTAATTTACCGTGAGTATGAATACCTTGTTTTGTGTGCACATGTTTATGAAAGGTTCCTTTACCAAGAACATCAATATTTTTATTAATTACCCATGTTCTTAAATGTGCGCGTGTTATTGGAGAATGGGTATTATCTGAAAAATCATCACCAAGTGCAAAAAAATCACTCGTAACCGTTAATGCTCCACTCAGAATAGTTTTAATGATGGCATCAAGATCAAAAGCAAGTTGCTCTACTGTTTGAATATCTACTTTACTATAATTTTCCTGCAAAATTGTTTCTGCATGAGCGATTACTTCAAGAACTGCATTATATTCTGCAAAGAAAAAACCTTGTTCAAAATGTTGTTGTAATTCTGTAAGAGGTGAATATTTCTGATCATCCAAATTACTGATGCTTGTTAGTACCTCAATGATATTACTGCGATCTTTTCCAAGGTATACGTATAATGCTTGTAAATTATCACTATTATTCACTTCTATATGAGACATAGCAGTAGCAACATCTTCTGCCATGGCAGTAAGCGGTAATGGTCCTGTCAGCAAAGCCAACGAAATGGTCAATAAAGACAATTGAGAAATGTGTATCTGTTTCATGAAACTCCTTTTTTTGAAACATAAATTTTCAGTCAATTTAAACATAAAAAATAATTATTTAGCAAGGCAAAAAAAAAGAGACTCCTGAATAAACAGGAATCTCTTTTTTATATAAAATATCTACGATACCGCCTAATTTTGTTGTTCTAACACAATTAAACGATTATTCATATCTTCCATATCTGCTCGTAATTTCTGCACTTCATTCAACAACAACACTGGAAGTACATGATACTGTACAGTTGAGGGTAAACCATCCGCATCTTTTACTACAATACCAGGGAATACTTGCGCAACTTCTTCTGCAATTAATCCATATTGTGTTGAATTTGTTGCGTCACTGTTATACGCAAATGTAACCGGACGTAAATTAAGAATGCTCGAAGAAATATCCCCCATGTCTGCTATATCATGTTTAAATCTAACTGATGAGCTTATTGTTCCAAGTTGACCAGCTGAATCAATAAGAACAGCTACAGCGTCATTGATGTCAGTTGTAACACCACTAACACCAGCGATAAATGCTCTTGTTTGTGATGTACCAATACGGGTAGTTGTAGCTTCACCCGTAGCAACTGCTGAGGAAGCTATATAAATGTTATTACTACCGGATATAAGCGTACCACCTGCTCCAGAACCAATTCCTATATTAAATGTTCCTGTGGTAAGCACTGGAAACACTTCATGACCAACACCAGTGTTGTCTCCACCACTTAATCCAAAATTACTCATCGCATCATAACCAATACCAATATTATGCAATGCATCATCATTACCAGCAAGAGCTTGGAAGCCTATAGCAATATTTTGCGACCCTCTATTTCCTGCATTAGCTCCAACGGCAACATTTTCATCACCACTCCACGATGCAAAATCACCAATACCTACGTTATTATCCCCGGTAACGTTGCTAAGCATAGCAGACTGACCTACTCCAATATTAAAAGATCCTGTAGTAGTATTCTGCAAGGCAAATGCCCCTACTCCTACATTTCTTATTCCATTTGTATTGAGCAATAAAGCTGAAATCCCAACTGCAACATTTTGTTCACCTGTTGTATTGTTCAGCAAAGCAGACTCACCAACAGCTACATTATTATCACCAATTGTATTATTTCTCAGAGCATCATTACCCACCGCAGTATTTCCACCTCCTATGGTATTTAATGCTAATGCACTACAACCTACTGCAACATTAAGAGCCCCTGTTGTATTAGTGAATAATGCACTCTCACCAACTGCTATATTATTCTGACCTGTTGTATTATTTGTTAATGCTGACCAACCAACTGCAGTGTTTCTAGCAGCAAACTGTGTTACATCCGATGCTAAGGCCATCCAACCAACTGCCGTATTAGAATTACCACTCGTATTTGCATTTAATGCATGATACCCAACTGCTACATTCTGTCCACCTGTTCCACCAACATAATTTTCCAGTGCACCAGATCCAACAGCCGTAATTTCATTATCAGTATTAGCAAGCAATGCATTAAAACCTACTGCTGTATTATCATTACCTGATACGTTTGCATTTAATGTATTAGCTCCTAACGCAGTGTTATTGCTCCCAGTAGTATTGAGAATCATCGCATCACCAACAACCGTGTTGTTATTCCCTGATGTAGTAGCAGGAAGTGTGTTGTAACCAATAGCAGTATTTCCTGAACCGGATGTAAGAGCCGTGAGAGCATTTCCACCAAAACCACTATTATTCGTGCCGGATAAAGTAAAATTACCGGCATCAATACCAACAAATGTATTATTTGTTCCAAAGTCATGAATAAATCTTTGCGTGCCTTTTATTACATTACCTGCTGTTGACGTACTTGGTTCTGTTTCAAAAATAATATTCTGACTCACAACACCATCAACCATACTAATTACTTGCGCTGCAAAACTACCTGTATTATCACGTGCAACAAGTGTATTTGGCGTATTAAGATTTGTACCATTTGCTGCAATTGTTACTTCATCACCAGAAGTGCCAATAGTCATAAAAGAACCCTGTAGAAGAGTCCTAAAGTTTATAAAAATACCTGTTTTATCTCTAAATATAAGACCTGTTCCCACTCCAACATTGGCACCCGTTACTGTTGATCCATCAGCACCCGTAGCTCCTGTTGCCCCTGTAGATCCCGTTGCTCCTGTAGGTCCAGTTAATCCAGTTGCGCCTGTCACGCCTGTTGCACCAGTATTTCCAGTAGCCCCAGTAGGTCCCGTTGCGCCAGTGGCTCCAGTTGAACCTGTAGGTCCAGTTGAACCTGTTACACCCGTTGCTCCTGTGTTTCCAGTTACCCCTTGAAGTCCTTGTATACCTTGAGCTCCCGTAGGTCCCGTTGCGCCTGTATTTCCTGTTGCGCCTGTATTTCCTGTTGCGCCAATACTGCCAGATCCTCCTGGTCCAGTTGCTCCTGTTGCACCAGTATTTCCAGTAGCTCCTGTTGCGCCAGTGTTTCCTGTGTGTCCACGATGCCCTCTATGTCCGCGAGGTCCACGTGGTCCTTTGCAACACAATGGTTTAATAAAACAGCTGTCATGGCAACTACCATCATTATCATCAAACGCACCTTCACCACATCTTTGTATCGTAAGATCGCCACTTTCAATTTGATACGCTAATTCATCAAGTGCATTTTCTATTTCAACTAACTGATATTGAGCTATAACATCATTCTTTTTAGCAATTAGATGTTCTGCATGAGCAAGAGCATCCACAATTGCATCATAATTACCTATCGCAAAACCTCTTTTGATATGTTTATGCAATCCCCATAAAAGAGAATCTTTATTATCATCAAGCTTAATTAATTCTTCTATAATACCTGCAATATTACTTGCATCTTTACCAACGTAAATATAAGAACGTTTTGGGTTATTATATATCTCCTGCAATTCAACTTCTGACAAATGAACCGCTACAACTTCACTATCTTGTTGAACCGCCGAAACTATTTCGTCTGCCACTATTGGCAATGGTCCTGCCAACAAAGCCAGCGAAATAGTCAATGAAGACAATTGAGAAATGTGTTTCATACAACTCCTTTTTTTTTTGAAACATGAATTTTGAGTAAATTTAAACATAAAAAATAACTATTTAGCAAGGCATAAAAAAAGAGACTCCTGAACAAACAAGAGTCTCTTTTTTGATAAAACAATTTTAAATATTATTTTTTTTTAATAGGTATTTTTACATTTTTCCATCATGAACATCAACACCCAATGATTTGAGTTGATCACGCAATTCATCTGCACGCTTCCAATTTTTTTCACGACGTGCTTTATTACGCTCAACAATCAAAGATTCTATTTCTGGAGTTAATTCAACTGTGTTTTCTGGCAATGATTGCAAACTTAACCCCAGTACATTGATGAGTATATTTTTTACTGCAGCTAATTCATGAGCATTCTGAGCAATCTCGGTAATGTTTTCAAAAATTACACCCAACAAGCCTGGTGTGTTTAAATCATCCTGCAAAAACAGATTCATGCGATGAATAACGTCTGATGTATAGTTTGAATTATATTCAGTGCTTTGTGCGCATAAACGAATTAAACGCTCATAACTTTTTTGCGCACTCGTCAAACCTTCAAAAGAAAATTCAATAGGCATACGATAATGATGCGTTAAGAAATAATAACGCAACACCATCGGATCAAAATGTTTATACACATCACGCAATATAAAAAAATTGCCCAATGATTTTGACATCTTCTCTTTATTACTGTTTACCATGCCATTATGCATCCACATACGTGAAAATGGCGCCCCTAATAAACTTTCTGATTGAGCAATTTCATTTTCATGATGAGGAAATATCAAATCAAGACCACCGCCATGAATATCAATATGTTCACCCAAATTAAGATACGCCAATACAGAACATTCAATATGCCATCCTGGACGTCCATAACCCCACGGGCTTTTCCAAAACTCTCCCTCTGGTTCACCTTTCCAAAGAGCAAAATCTAAAGGATTATTTTTTTTATCACATATATCAACGCGAGCACCTGCATGCAAATCGTCTATTTTTTGTTTTGATAATTTTCCGTATTCTGGAAATTTTTCAATGCTAAAATAAACATCATTACCAGATTGATATGCGTCACCTTTATCAATCAGCTTTTGAATAAAATCTATAATTTGTGGAATATTATCTGTCACGCGTGGTTCATGTTGAGGCGATAGACAGTTGAGTTTTGCAATATCTTGATGAAAATTTTTAATATAACGGTCAGCAATTTCATGAAATCGTAAACGATCCCCAAACTCTTTTTCTGCTCGATGCATTGTTTTGTCATCAATATCTGTAAAATTTCTGCAATACGTTACGTCTGTACCAAAAAACTGAAGTGTTCTATACAGAAGATCAAAAGCAACATAACATCTGCCATGACCGATATGAGCATCGTCATATGGTGTCACGCCGCAAACATACATTTTTAATTGCTTGCCAAGGATGAACTCTTCTTTTTTTCCCGTAAGGGTATTAGTAAATTGCATGATATATTCTCTTTTTAAAACCCCAATACCACTGCTTTTTTATTGGGGACCCCCATCAGAAAAAACTAGTAATGGGAAATATAGGTATAAATATTGTCTATTTCCTTAATCTAACACAACTTTTACCATTTTTTAAGATTGCATACAGAACATTACAATAACAAGAAACATGGCGAATAGAACGAGCCGAGCTAGTAAAAAATTAAAAAATGAGTAGTATGTTTCATTAATTCTTCCTAATTATTGTGTCAATTAAAAGTAATGACGGGCAGCGGGATTATCTATGATAAAAAAAGGACTTCAAAGTTATTGTTCCACCATACTCATATTGCTTCTTTTGAGTAATATGACCTTCTTCACCAAAGCTGAATTATCTCAAGATTATATTGAAAGAGAAGATGAACCATTAATACAGCAAACAGCAGAAGAATCTTCCTTTAATCTTCCACCTCGAATTAATAACATTATTGTGCATGGCAATGCATCAACTACAACAGATACCATCTTAAACAATGTTCCTTACAAAGTTGGAGAACTGTTTGATCCACGCAAAACAAAAACTCTCATCCGTAATCTTTATTACAAGCTCAAAAAATTCCGCTTTATCAAAGTTATGGCAGAGCCTGTTGATAAAAATTATATAAATCTTCACGTTATAGTTGAGGAAAAATATCCGCTCAAAGAGATACAATTTGTTGGCAATAAA
Organism: uncultured Pseudomonadota bacterium; assembly: GCA_964636815.1. GTDB lineage: Bacteria > Babelota > Babeliae > Babelales > Vermiphilaceae > SOIL31. The sequence goes on along the minus strand of CAZWTF010000004.1, from coordinate 60,861 downwards.
AAAGTATCTGAAAAAGATATCAACAAAAAAATCAACCTTGAAGAGATAACAGCTATTGATCCTGAAGAACTCAAAATAGTCGCTAACAAAATCAAAGAGCTCTACCTTGAAAAAGGGTATCATCAAACAGATATTGAAACAGAAACTGTTCTTGATGATAACAACCGCGCAACCGCAATATTAACCGTGCATGAAGGAATAGCTGCCACTGTTAAACAGATACATTTTATTGGCAACAACAGTATCCCAAGCAAAGAGTTACGATCAATTGCATTGACCAAAGAAGATTGGCTTTTAGGTTTCTTGGATAAATCTGGTAACTATCACCCTGATCGTCTTGAAGGTGACAAACATTTTATCGAACAGTATTATCAAAACTCCGGATTTTTACACGCCAAAGTTGTTGATATTATTGTTGATATAGATCCAAACACACAAAATATTATTTTGACGTTTGAGATAGAAGAAGGCAACCAATACGTTATCAATAAAATTAATGCTCCTGGCAAAAATAATGTTTCTGAAGAGTATCTTCTTGCGCGGTTACCAATACGTCCCGGCATGTATTATTCACGCGAAGGTATCACCAACTCAATAAAACGTCTTGAACATATTTGGGGTGATTTTGGTTACATTTTTACACACATTGATCCTTCTATTCAACCCAATGAAAACGATAAAACAGTAGATATCTCGTTCTTCTCAGAACTTGGTGATCAAGTTTATTTGAATAAAATTAACATCCGTGGAAACACCAAAACACGCGACAAAATCATCAGACGTAAAATTATTCTTGATGAAGGTGAACTACTCACACAAAGCAAGATGAATATCTCTAAACGCAACGTTGCTTCTCTTGGTTATTTTGATCCACGAGAAGGCGTTAACTGGAAAATTCGTCGCCTCAATAAAGACGAAGCAGATCTTGATCTTATGCTCAAAGAAACCAAAACTGGTCACTTTGGCGCGCAACTCGGTTTTGGTGGTGCAGCCGGTGCTACATGGGATGCGGCAATTTCAGGTATGTCAGTAAAAACTGAACTTTCTGACACCAATCTTTTTGGAAGCGGCGTTCATTTGAATTTAAGTGCAACATATGCAAAAGATGAACAAACAGCGATGCTCCATGTTGCTCAACCATGGCTCTTTGATAAACCAATTTTAGGCGCATTTGATATCTTCCATCGCCGTCCAGTGTATGATGAATTACGACATGTCAGAACAGTGAAACAAAAACTCACTGGTGGATCTGTTACATTTGGTGGAATTACACAATCAAAAAATCCACTCTTTCATGATGTTAATATTCTTTTCACTTCTGGTGTTGAAGATATTAAATATGATGCAAACCCTCCACAGTCTTTATTTGCAAATCCAATAGAACGCGCACTCTACCAACAAATTCTCACCAAAGAATTTACACCTGGTACGTACGCATTTGTTTCAACCAAACTGGAACAAGACACACGTAATCACCCCGTTCACACCATGAATGGACACAAATTACGATTCTCTGGTAAATTTGCAATTCCTACGTTTGGTAACGATATTGGTTTCTATAAAATAGAACTTGATGGAAGCTGGTTTACACCACTTATTTCTGAATATAATCTCATCCTTAAATTACACGGCTATTTTGGTATTGCTTCACCATTTAACAATAGAATCGTTCCTTTTGGTGACCTGTATCACATTGGCGGTCAGCACAGTGTGCGTGGTTTCTTGTTTGGTCAGATTGGACCACAATTTTCTGGCGACACTATTGGTGGTGCAAAAGCATTCTTCTGGAACGCAGAACTTATTGCGCCAATTACTCCAGACATGAACATGAAAGCTGTTGTATTCTATGATGGTGGTACTGGTTTTAATAACCCATACGTTACGCTTGCAGATAAACCTTTTATTACTGGTAACAATTTTGATTATCGCCATGCCGTTGGAATTGGTATCAGAATGTTGCAACCAATGCCAATGAATATCGATTGGGGCTTTAAAATTGATCCACGTAAAGATAAGCTCAACCCAAGTAGAAGTGAATCTGCTTCAGAAATACATTTTGGTATGTCATACGATTGGTAAAAAACAAAAAACATTTTAAGGAATTACATGAATATAAAAAAGATTATGTTGGTTTCTTTTATATGTATTGCTGATTGCAATGTACATGCAATGGAAAAAAAATCATTCTATGGCATAAAAGAATCCATCGATATAATTGAAAAATCAGATTTTCATACTTTTGTACAAACTCAAAAATTCCAAGAAATAATAAAAAAACCAGAATTCTTTGTCCTAACGCACACAGTTGAATTTCAAGCATTAATGAAAGCAATGCTTTTACAATCATATGATCATATACAAGAAGCACTCGAGGGATTACTAGAGACTGAAGCATTACAACTCATTTTTGAAACAGGAATATTTTCTGATACTATACGTATACAATGTAACATCTTGCTCAAAACAGACGCGTATGCTGAATATAAAAACATAAAGACATATCATAAATCATGGGCTACCGCTGATATTCAAAGCGTACTTAACGATTGCAGAACAATATTACGCAATACAAAAGAATACACAGATCTTATAGACGCTGTAAGCAAAGAAATGTCTCTGAACAACTCTTCCACAACATCCAACACAGAAAAACCTCTTACACGTACAGAACAAGCTTTTCTAAAAATGGAACAAACACCACAATACCAAACCTATGATTATGCAAAAAAACTCCACGAAAAGCACAATACTCCTGAAACAAAAAACCTCTTAGAAGAAGCTTTAAAACTTTCACTAGAAACTGAAGAGGCTCAACTCTTACTACATATCAAAAACGAAGAACAAGAAAAAAACAATAAATCTCAAATATACTCGTACAATGTAGTTGCAAAAGATAAGGCCTTACAAAACACACCGGAATATAAGCAATATCTACAGGCAAAAGAATATCACGAAAAATATGATACCGATGATTCTCAAGCCATGCTTGATTTTTGTAAAGAACAATTTCACAGCACAAAGGAATGCCAAGAATTTGTAAAAGCCGTAGACCAAGAAGCGCATGTCACAAATAATATTATCAATTCTGAAAAATGGAAAAGTGAGCAAAAGCATTCAAGCCCCGAACTTATTGCATGCATGCAAAACCGCAAAGATAATGCACAGAAAGCTTTTCAAAATACAAAAGAGTATAAACTTTTTAAAGATGCACAAACAGCTCATAAAAAACATGGCGCACCACTCACACAAACACTCCTTACTCAGTGTGAACACCTTGCAAAAAAAACCCCAGAATATATACGATACTTTAAAATTGATCAGCAATTACGCGAAGCAAAAGAAGAACTTCAAAAAAACAATGCCCGTCTTGTTAAAAGAGAATATAGAGCCAACAATAATCAATCGACTATAAATGATGACGCTACTGCGTCATCCACTCCTCAACCACAATCACACACAGCAACCTTAAGCTTTCAAGAACAAGAACTTAAAACATACCAAAATCCAAAATGGCTTCGAGAACAAATTAACAAAATTGCAAAAGATAAAAACAAGGCATGGGTTGATTATATAAACACCAATGAATACAAACATCTCGAACAAACAAAAAAGCAAAAACCATGCCCTGATACATTCTTATCAATAGCTGACGCACAAGAACGTGCAAATACAACACAAGAAGCTGACAATTTTCGTACACTTAACGCACAATTAAACTACTTGGACAAAGAACTTAATAAGCTTATAAAAAATGAACACACTATCTCCAAACACCAAAATCAACAACTAAGACTATCCAATAGTAATAGCAACAATAATAACGCATAACTTTCATCTTAAAATTAGATAAAACAAAAAGAGCCACAATAGTACCATAACGGTAGCATCGCGGCTCTTTTTTTCCCAACAATTGCTTCTTATTACCTTCCCCGTATAGAATCAACATATCGTACAAACCAAAAGGGAGGGTGGTTTATGATTATCAAACACATATCGTATGTATTGCTGTTATTCTTTACTCATTGTATACACGCTAGTCCATTTGCTACACGCCTTATGCTTGAGAGCACAAGCACAAACCAACCTGTTCAACACAAAAACCCACTCTTTATACAGGCAAGAAAAAGTGAAGCTGAGTTTATGCATGCATGCAAAGAATGTTTACAAACCAATGATTGCAGAACTCATAAGCAATGCAGACAAGCAAGACAGTCGGTTATATCTTCAATTGTCGATCTGATATCTTACATCAATAGCTTTGAAGATGATGCCATGACTGATATTGATGAAAAAAATGAAGCTGAAAGTATCAAAAATCAGCTGATTCATCTACTCGAACATGCAACAAAAAGATAACAATTGATTCTTATCATCCCACCCAGCTAAGCTGAAAACATAAAAATAAATAATAATTAACTCATGAGATACAATCATGAAAAAACATTCTTTTATCACTCTTTTTATTACGGCACATATTCTGATTATTTTCTTACAAATACACAAACACACACTGTTCATTAAAAACAGCTACAATCACCAACAGTGCGAAAAAAAAATAGCATCACTCACAGAAAAAAGACAAACATTAACCCAAGAACTGTATGCGCTCAAAGACCGTGATAACATTAAAAAATATGCTCAAGATAAACTGAAAATGCGTCCGTACGCTTTAAATCAAGTTAAAAAGCTGCCAATCACATGATACACAGCTTTAAATTTCGCTCAACACTCATTTTCTTTTTTTTCACCATGCTCTATGCAGCAGTTGGGATCAATTTATATGTCATTCAAATCAAGCAGCATGATTTTTATAAAAAACTGGCAAAACAACAGTATCATGTAACAATCACACAAACACCTCTACGCGGGCCAATTTTTGATAGAACCGGTCGCAATTATCTTGCGATGAACAAAGATTATATCGCCGCGTTTATTTTACCCACACAGATGAAAGATAAAAAACGTACATTTACATTCCTAAAAAAACATTTCCCACAAACTATTGCACGTTTTGAAAAAAATAAACATAAGCATTTTATGTTCATCAAACGCAGACTTTCTTTGCAAGAGATTGAACTGATTAAAGATCACAATAACCCCGATATTTTCCTTCTTTCTGAACCAGGCCGTTATTACCCTCTTGCATCAGCAAGCCCTCTTGTGGGACTCACCAGCATTGATAATAAAGGGCTCCTTGGTCTTGAGTTGCTCTATAACAATACACTTGCAGGTCAGCCAACAACGTATCACTTAGATAAAGATGCGCGATCTGGATATTATTACTTTAAAAAAGAGACAACGGTACAAGGCGATCTTGGTCAACCATTACATTTGACCATTGATGCAGATTTACAATTCTTGGTTCAAGAAGCTGTGCAACAAACGGTGGATAAATTTAAATCAAAAGAAGCAGCTGTTATCATCATGGACCCCAAGACCGGTGAAATCATTACCATGCTTTCTTACCCTTATTTTGATCCCAACAACGCACACTCCACCAACAATGAAAACTTTAAAAATAGAATCATCACTGATGCACACGAACTTGGTTCAGTAATGAAAGTATGCGCTGCGCTTGCTGCCCTTGAAGAAGGCGTGGTGACTCCTGAAGAATTGATTGATTGCAAAAATAGTCTTACTACACAGATTGATGGCCGCACCATCAACACTGTGCAAGCGCATGGTGTTATTCCATTCACTGATGTTATTGCATTATCAAACAATATTGGTATCGCTATTGTTGCCAAACGTTTGAATGATAGAATGTATGACCATTACAAAAAACTCGGCTTTGGGGCCAAAACAAACATCAAATTCCCTGGAGAAAACAGTGGATTTGTTAATCCTCCTGAAAATTGGTCTAAGCAATCAATTATTTCACTTTCTTATGGCTATGAAGTTTCTCTAACGTTGTTACAACTTGCGTGCGCGTTTTCTATTATTGCAACGGGATACAAAGTTCATCCCATCCTTATCTTAAATCAATGCACTCCGCAGGAAACAAATTACAAAAAACTCTACTCAGATGCAACACTCAACACCATGAAAGAAATATTAGAAAAAACAACCCTGCGCGGCACCGCACGTAGAGCAGCAATTAAAGGGTATCGCATCATGAGCAAAACAGGAACAGCAAACATGCTCATTGATGGTAAATATGATCCAAATCATAATATCTACACCTGCGCAGGCATTGTAGAAAAAGATGATTACCAACGCGTCATCGTAACATTTGTAAAAGAGTCGCAACAAAAAAATGTTTATGCATCAACGGTGGCAGTACCTTTATTTGAATCTGTCGCAGAACGAATGCTTATTCATGATAGGATTATTTCTTAAACGGGGTCCCCATTGAAAGTGACTGAAAATGGGGTCAAATTTCTGAGGAGAAGTTTTCATGCATCAAACCAATTGCCTTGTCCCGGCAGATGTGCCAGAAAAAAAACGTGATATTTTTATAAAAAATTATACAACAATTACACGCAACACTGGTCGCATCTTTTTATTTTCATGCGATCACAAAATAGAACACCTTAATAAAGATTTTTATGGTCCGAACATTAATGCACAAGCAATTCACCCTGAACATCTTTTTCGCATTGCATCACAGGGCAATATTGGTGCAATGGCAACACATCTGGGGCTTATTGCACGTTATGCAAAACAGTATCCATCAATAAACTATATTGCAAAACTTAATGGTAAAACCAATCTCATACCTCTTGAACAACACGATCCCAAAAGTAATTTATTATGGACTGTTGATGATGTAATGAGTATGCATCACAACAACAATATCATGATCCCCGGAGTTGGCATTACCATCTATCTTGGCAGTGAGTATGAATCAGAACAACTTGCACAAGCAGCTGCCACTATTGCGCATGCACATAATGAAGGCCTTGTAGCAATCATTTGGATGTACCCACGAGGCGCAGCAATTACAGACGAAACTGATCCTCATCTTCTTGCAGGCGCTACGGGTATTGCTGCATCACTTGGTGCTGATTTTGTAAAAATAAAAACTCCTTCAGCAACAAACATTTCTACATCGGTACAAAATCTTAAAATTGCATCTGCTGCTGCTGGAAACACCAAAGTTATTTGCGCTGGTGGTGAACAAAGCAAACCACAAGAATATCTTGCGCTATTGTATGATCAAATTCACAGTGGTGATAGCGTAGGAACAGCAACGGGACGAAATATTTTTCAATACTCTTTGGCAGAAAGTATTGCGTTAACACAGGCAATTGCAGGAATTGTGTACGATAATATGGACCTCAAAACAAGCATATCTTTGTTATCCTCTTGAATTTATCCTCATCCTGTCCTAAGCTAGAAACAAAAAATAAGGATATGTTGAATGAAAAAATGTCTCGCGCTGTTATCTCTTTTTTTTATTATTCCAAACAACTGCTATGATCGCAAAATCTATGCTCACTCTTTTATGTATACCAAACCGGGATATTATGATGTTGTCATGGAACAAGCGCTTTGGCACAACATTGCATACAATAAAAAAGGCCCCGTTAGAGGTGGTGTGCAAGCTATTCCTTTTTTGCAAAAATCTATGACACTTTGCAAAACAGCAGAATACTTTTTGATGAAAGGCAAGAACCACCTATTAGTTGCTGGTGATGATACTCCTCTTATCTTAGACAGAGACATTCGTGCAGAATGGGTTAACTTACCATCTACGTTCAGCGGCATCTTGTCTCTTAACCCAAAACAAAAACAAGCTGGGGTGTTTCTTGAATATCATCAAGATTTAAAAAATTGGTTTGATGTTATGGTATTACGCGATATGTACATCACAATTCAAATGCCTGTGTCAGAAACAGAAAATGATATTCAACTCACACAAACAGATGTCATGAACCCTCAAGAACAGTTTCCACAAGATATACTCCAAGCGTTCAATCAACCTTCATGGTGTTATAGCCGTATCACCAACTGCCAAAAAAAACGCACTGGTGTTGCAGAACTACGAATAAAAATTGGAACATCATACATTTCTGAAGACTGTTTCCAACTTAATTATTACTCAATACTTGGCATACCAACAGGCAATAAACAAAGTGGTGAAATAATGTTTGAAGCGGTGAATGGTAACAATCATCACTTGGGAATTGGTGCTGGAATTAATATGCAAGCACCACTTAATCGTAATACAAGCGATTGGGCTTGGTGCGTGTTTCTTGATCTTGAATCTGTTATTCTCATCAGAAATAAACAAGATCGTACCTATGATTTACTCAATAAACCATGGAGTAGATTTGTACTTGTTAACAAACCAATCATTGAAGGTAAACCGTTCGATCCTGCAACAACCACCAACTTACCTGGCGTTAACTTTTTTACACAAAGAATTTATGCAAAACCATTTAACGTTGTTGATTTTGCACTCGGCTGGAGGCTGAAAGTAAAATCTGTAGAAGGTGAAATTGGTTACGGCATTTGGGGACATCCAACTGAACGAACAAATCTTAATACACCAATCGATCAACCATTTGGTATTGCAGGAAGTGCTCCAGGCAAAACAGCAAGCCGCAGTACCATTGCACAACAAGCACCAGATGATCTTGATTTTGTTCCCATTGGTCGATTGGATTTAGATCAGCAATCAGGACAAAGCAGCGGTGGATTTACGCAACGGGCTGTTGCAAGTTTAGGTTGGGTTAAAAACGGTGAAACAATCGGTGGGGTTATTGGCGTTGGCGGATCAGTTGATATTCCATTCGAAACTTCATTGCTCCAACTCTGGAAATTCTGGGGGAAAATTTCACTAACGTTTTAAATAAACAACAACCTCATGTTGTTACGCATGAGGTTGTTACATTATACCAATTTATTTGTAGCAAATTTTTCAGTACGATACATTATTTTGCCTGAATAAAAAATTTAAACCCATTTTGATACTGTTTATATTGTTGATACATATACCATGATAAAAATAGTCCGATAATAACTAAAAGTATGGTCACAACTGATTGCTTTGTCATTTTTTTATCTCCATTATACCTGAAAAAGCTGCTTTCTGTTCTAATTCAATCAATAACCGTTCACATGCTTTATATTCAATAGAATTTGTATCAAATTTTTGCATGGCATCTTTTACCGATTTTATTTTTTTATCATGCTTTTTTTCAGACTTACCAAACACATATGAATAATCATAAAACAATGACAATCGATACTCATTCATTTTTTCTTGTATCATTTTTTCAGTAACATCAAATACTAACTCAAATGGTAAAAATGATTTAACCACTCGTTGAACATCAATAGGCAATGTAAGATACAGTTGATAATCAAGATCTCTTTTATCTATTACCACTGGAACATTATTAATTTTTGCCAAATACAAACGATACAACAAACGCGCTTGTGCAAGATTTAAACTTGTTGCTATAAGATTAAGCACTTGCTCATCAACCAATTTCCATAAAAACAATGTACCATCTTGTCTTCCTGCAACCACATACTGACCATCTGGATTGTATGCCACACAAAGTATTGCTCCAGCATGTCCTTCAAAAATATTTATCTGCTGACCATCTTGAGCATTCCATAAAATTAAATTACCATCTCGTGATCCTGAAACTATATACTTACCATTTGGACTATATGCTACACATTCCACTGCTCCAGTGTGACCTTTAAGAACCTTTATCTGTTTGCCAGTCTCAACATTCCATAAGATCAAATTATTATCACTTGATCCTGAAACTACGTTCTTACCATTTGAACTATAGGCTATACAATTGACTCTCTCTTTATGACCTTCAAGAATTTTTATCTGTTTGCCACTACTATTCCACAAAATTACATTATTATCTGAGGAACCTGAAACTATACAATCGCCATCCGGACTATAAGCCACACATTTTATTACCGCAGTATGACCTTTAAAAGTTTTTATCTTTTTGCCCGTCCTAATATCCCATAGAATTAAGTTTTTATCGGATGAACCTGAAACTATATACTTACCATCTGGACTATATGCTACACACTCTACCATACTGCCAGCTGTTGCAATAATACGTATTTCTTCACCTGTTACACCATCCCAAAGAATAAGATTATCCACAAATCGAAGAGCGCCTGCAATAACATACTGCCCATCAGGGCTAAATGCTACACAAGGCTGCGGAAAGGTATTTAAAACCAAATCTTTTATTGGTTTATGAGCTTTTAAATCATAGAGAATAAGATTATGGTCAATGCCTGCTGCTCCAGAAATCATACGGTTGCCATCAGAACTCAATGCAACCGATACAATAGGCCCCTTATGATAAACAGGAATTTGTTCTGAATTTTTTTTCAAATATTGTATTACCGGATCAATGATCCCCGCCTGCTGCAAAGCAGCTGCGCCCATCTGTTGCTGAACTTCTATCGGAAACATATAACTTATTATCAGTGATGCTAGACCCTGCATTTCCAAGGTAAACGCATCTACAAGAAGAGATTTTTGCTGAACCCCGGATAATGAGGCATAAAATTTTCTAAATATTTCAAGGCTGCTGGCTTTCTGCAAAGCCTCTTGCAATAACCCCAACTGCTTACTCGTGATCATTGATGCATTAACTGGGTTATCCTTACTATTACCACCTTTTTGATGCACAAACATAACTTGTAACACCTTAGATTGATCAATCTGCCATTGCGGAACCTCTAGCACCATTCCATCAGATGTCTTTACCCATACAACTTCACTTTTATAACGCGGCTGATCAACAGGAATACCATGACGACGACTTTTTAGTGTAAATGCAGATGGCTTCATACTGTGCAACCGAACACCGATGCATAATGCTGCCGACAAAATAGCTGCTCCAAAAGCAGAAGTTATTCTCTTTCTATGCTTCATACCTACCCCCCTCCAATATTTATGAAAGCCATGTAAACCCATAATATTAAAATTACAATTGAAAAATAAAGAGTTTGCTTTTCTCATCTCTTGCGTCTGCATTTTTATTCTGATAAGCTGTTGGTGTTTATCGTTTATAACTTATAAACGGTGTTGGTTATCTGTTTATTTTTACTAAAGTGATGTCTATGAACATTTATGTTGGAAATCTCTCTTACACATCTACAGACAATTCATTAAGAAATCTTTTCGAAACTTATGGCGCAGTAACAACTACTAAAATAGTTACTGACAAATTCACTGGTTCATCCCGTGGTTTTGGTTTTGTTGAAATGCCAAATGATGACGAAGGCCAAAAAGCTATTGATGGGCTTAATGGTACAGATTTTGAAGGTCGTAAAATCGTAGTAAACGAATCTCGTCCACGCGAAAACAATGGTGACAGCCGTCCTCCACGTCGTGATGGTGGCTATAACCGTGATGGCGGCGGCAGAAATTCTCGTTACTAAGACTTAAGCCCTCTTGCAGCTTCCTCCTTCGCCAAGGCTTTGAAGGACAAGCCAGAGAGCGATAAGAGAAAAAATAAGAATTGAGGGCTTATACGCAAGTATAGGCCCTTATCCATACAATAAATAAACCTTGCTTAGAGTATTTTCTTCTGCTAGACTAATAAATGTAATAAATATTTATTGGCCAATAAATGTTATCGGTAATTGTTTTATTTTTACTAGAGTGATTTTTTTATGAATATTTATCTCGGAAATCTTCCTTATTCAGCAACAGAAGCTTCAATCAGAGACCTTTTTGAAGGTTTTGGCGCAGTAACAACAACTAAAATTGTTACTGACAAGTTCACTGGCGCATCTCGTGGTTTCGGTTTTGTTGAAATGCCAAATAATGACGAAGCTCAAAAAGCTATCGCTGAATTAAATGGTCAAGAATTTCAAGGCCGTAAACTAGTTGTTAACGAATCTCGTCCACGTGAAAACACTGGCGGTTTCAGCAACAACAACAGCCGTGGTCCACGTCGTGAAGGTGGTTTCAGCCGTGATGGTGGAAGAAATTCTCGCTACTAATTCTTATTAGTGGATTGAAAATTTAAAAGAGCTGTGTGAAAACACGGCTCTTTTTTTTGTGCCCAAAATCAAGTTTTTTATAAGACCAAGCTTATTCTTTTAATGTATTGACTTACTTGCCATATAATTCCTAGTCTTTTTCTATATATTTTAAGAAAAGGCTATGAAATCCATGACAAAAAAATGGTATATCCTCTTATTTTTGATCGCTTTTAGCATTATCACCACGCTGTGGTATACACTCAACCCTCTTCAATCCTCAGAAAAAATCAAAGTCGGCATCCTCCACTCATTAACCGGCAACCTCGCAATCAGTGAAAAACCTGTTGCAAACGCAACACTCCTTGCAATTAAAGAAATCAATCAAAGCGGTGGTATTTTAAACAGACAAGTTGAACCAATTCTTGTTGATTGCAAATCCGATGAGCGTGTATTTGCGCAAGAAGCGGAACGCCTTATAACACAAGAAAAAGTTGTTGCTCTTTTTGGCTGCTGGACATCTCCAAGCAGAATAGCTGTTAAAGATGTGGTAGAAAAACACAACTCTCTTCTTTTTTATCCTGTTCAATCTGAAGGACTTGAAGAATCACCACATATTGTTTATGCAAGCACATCCCCAAACCAACAATATATTCCTGGTGTTACGTGGTGCATGCAACATCTTGGTAATAAATTTTTCCTTATCGGCTCTGATCTTTTAGTTCATGAAATTATTAAAGATGTAATCCATGCTCATGATGGAACTGTTGTAGGAGAAGCATATCTTGCTCTTGGTGATACCAATGTCAGCCACATTGTAGAAAAGATCATAAACACGCAACCTAGTGTGATTTTAAATAACATTGAAGGTGAACCAAACATTGCATTTTTTAATGCATTACGTGAACAAGGTATTACACCGGAAAAAATACCCACCATGTCATTCAGCATATCAGAACCAGAACTCAAACTGTTTAAAACCGATTCAATGACCGGTGATTATGCAACATGGAGCTATTTTGAAAGTATTGATAATGCTGAAAATAAAAAGTTTATCAAAAAAATACAAAGCGCTTACGGTAATGACCATGGAACAAGTGACGCAATGGAAGCAGCCTATTACAGTATCTATTTATGGAAACAAGCAATAGAAAAAGCACAATCAACAAAAACAGATCTTGTTCTTCCTGCTCTGAATAATCAAGCATTTAATGCTCCTCAAGGGCTTATTCATATTGCAGAAAAATCACTTTCTACATGGCTGTTTTTTAGAATTGGAAAAATACGCTCAGATAAACAATTTACAATTTTATTGAGTTCTGAAAAAGCTATTAAACCTTTACCATATCCTCCTACAAGAACAATCAGCGAATGGAATGAGTTACGCGCAAATTTAAGTAAAAAAGAGAATAATAAATGATGCTAATCAAAAAAATAATTGGTTATACAACACCCCTATTTTTTGTTATGGCTGCTGGCACTCTTGGTCTCTATAATTATATGTATTTTTCCATTATTCCAGCATATCAGAACAAATTAATAACAATGGTGCATGAACGAACTGAAGAGATTAACACCTATCTTAATGAGCAACTCAATAATGCAATACAACTGTCTTCATCTTTTGCCAAGACATCAAAAAATACACAAGCATTTGAAAATATAAAGCTTGCAGCAAAAAACACGGGATTTAAAAACCTACTCTTTATTGATAAAAATGGCATCATTACCTTTTCCACAACAACAGAAAACTTTGTTGGATCTAACGTACACGAACAAACAGATTCATCACTGGCTCAATCATATGCACGCGCTGCAATGAGTCTTACCAATGACTTTTCTGATTTTACGTACAGCGAACTGGTAAAAGAACCTGCTCTTTTTATAACAATTCCAATTCTTAAAGAAAAAAAATTCATTGGTGCATTAGCGTATCAATTAAATCAAGAAAAAATATATATGATCACCAATCAATATATTGGCTTAGGAAAAACAGGTGAAGTTGTATTAGCTAAAAAAGATGGCTCTCAAATTATATTTCTTGCACCCACGCGTAACGATGCTGATTTAGCATTTAAAAAAAGAGCCATATCAACAGATGATCTTCTTGGGATTGAAGCAGCCATTACTGGTAAAAATGGATCGGGGACAACGCGTGATTATCGTGATGAAAAAACGGTAAGCGCATGGCAATTTATCCCCAAAGTTGATTGGGGAATAACAATCAAAATTGATCAAAATGAAATAGTTCAATCGGCAAACAAAATCTACACCTTTTTCTTACTATTGCTTGCTATTTTTATCCTCAGCGTACTGCTTAACAGTTATCTTTTTTACCCACAACTTGCGCACGCTATAACAAAAATTAATCATCGTAGACCTCTCAATAAAATTCCTACTCTGTTCAAACATCCACTCTTTATACTGTTCGTATTTTTTGCTGCAATAACTATAAAAAACATCATTCTCTGTCAGAAAAGCAAATTAAATAGTGTTGAAAAAGCAAAAAAACAAGCAATAGCAATCGTTACAAAAAATAGTGACGCTATTGACACTATTCTGAAAAAAATAGCATTTGTTGGGCAATCAATTGCCGCTGATTTACGCACACAATATCTCAAACAAGACGATATCAATACTCGTATCAAAAGGGATCTTGCGGAAAATCACACACTCACGGAAATTCTCATTTTTAAACAAGACACTCAAACAGTTTATTCTACCAGCTCTACAAAAGAGTCTGCCGAAAATATCCTTAAAACAGCGTGGTTTACCCAGGCTTTAAAAAAAGGATCTGTATGGCTTATTAATCAAAATAACAGTCATGATAAGCATCAAACCGCAATGTATGCTTGCACATTTGTGGATCAACAAGGCAAATCTAGCGGTGTTATTGCGCTTACATTCTCTCTCAAAAAAATTATAAACATTGCAGAATATAGTGGCATTGGTCAAACAGGATACGGTATTATTATGACTAATAATGGCACATTTATATACCATCCACTCACCAATCTTGTTCAAAAAGAGACAACACTCTTGCAACACGCACAATCACAAGGAGATGAAGAGCTTGCAAGCATTGCACAAAAAGCAATTAATCACCAACCAGTTATGGCTTCATACAGTTCAAAATCAACACATGAATCTATGTGGATATACACTCAGCCCATACAAATTAACAACTGGATTATTGGAACAATTTTTTCTCAAGATGAAATTGGCCTTTCATCAACAATAATTCGTCATTACTATTTTTGGATAGTTGTATGGATAACTATAACATTACTGCTTTTGTGCGCACTATTATGGAGATTTGCTCTGTTTTCTCTTGCGCAATATATCGCTATAGCAAATATAATACTTTTACTCGCACTTATCAGTTCATGGCGCATTATTCAAAAAACAACCCTTGTTAACCGAGAATCACGCACCATTATTACTGATCAATCAGCACTTAATAAATTCTTAAATGATCTTAATGAAGAAGCTGTGCGTAAACATGAAGCCCCTCCTATTAATATTCCATGCGGAATTCTTTTGTATTCACTCAGCAATACAGGACCTGATAATATAACGCTTTCAGGATATTTGTGGAATAAATACAACACCACAATTCATACAGATATTATTCGCGGCATGGACCTTCCACAAGCAACACGCATGATATATGGAACACCAATTCTTTCAGAATCAGGTGATGAAGAAACATCTACATGGAATATACAAGGCGTTATGTATCAAGAACAAAAATATGAAAAATTCCCATTCGATCAACAACAGCTGCGCATCATTCTTGAACATAAAGATATTGAAAAAAATATAATGCTCACACCAGATTTGGTTGCATATAAAAAACTCAGCCCTGAATCAACACCAGGATTAAGTAAAGAGTTTTCACTCTCTGGATTTACTATTGAACAAGCGTTTTTTGAGTATCAAAAAGTTGAACCAAAAGCTGACTTTGGACTTAAAGGATATGGTAAAGTTACTGACCATTATCATCTTATTTATAATGCAATTATAACTCGTAGTCTTTTAAATCCATTTGTGATCTATTTATTACCACTACTCGTTATTCTCTTTACACTGTTCACTACCCTTTTAGTTATCACAAGAACAAGCTCTGCTCTCTCCATTCTTGGCGCCTATTCAGGTCTATTTTTTGCACTTATTGTATTACAAAGATCAATGCGAGAACAATATCCATCAGGCAGCACCTTGTATATGGAATACGCATTCTTCTACACATATGTCACTATTATACTGCTCATTATTCATACCATTCTCATGTACTACTATAAGCACTGGGGAAAATACCAACACAGATCATTATATCTTATGAGGATTTTGTTTTGGCCCTTTCAATGGATCACATGGCTGATTACAACACTGATTATTTTTTATTAAACAAGGAAAAATTATGATAACAAAACATATCAGAACAGCTACAATCATCGGTACATTAATGCTCTCAACACTAAATTTTAGTGCCCAAGATAATCCAATAACTTCAACCATCATGAGCAATATAAACCGCGTACGTGACTGGACAAACAGTTTTTATACCACATGCCGTGATGTCGGTGTTTTGGCAACAATATATGCAACTGTTGGCATATATGATTTCAATACAATTACAGGTTTGGATGAAAATAAATTAGATACATACGATATACAACAATTAATAAAAGCACAGAAACGCGTGGATACAATGAATAGATACGCTCTCAGATCATCAGCACTTAATGTATTGAACAAGTTCTCTACAACAATTCAAGGCAAAATTATCCAAAAAAACTATGCTGCTGATAGAGCAGAAATGATAGAAAATGTTGATTAATTTCACAATAACAAAAATTAAAGGGGCTTTTTACAGCCCCTTTATAAAAACAAAAATAAATTCTATCTAATAATTACTCTTGTTCAACTTCTTCATAAAACACTTTGATATCACCAATCATGCCGCGTCTTGTATAAACTTCACCTTCCATTTTGTCCTGTTTTGCTGCTGCAATAATTTGTGATATTGTTACTTGTTGCGCTGAATGAGGATATTGATACGTTAATTCATATGCACCAGCTTTTTTTGCAGTAAAAATTTTAATAAAACCGTTACCGCCAGATACTGATTTTCCAGGTTGCACAACAACATTAACATCTTTACCATTTTCTTTATATTCAACACTGATAGCTTCAGATGAATCATTCGCAATCATTACATCACCTGCTGAGTGCCCCATGCTCATAAATGTCATTCCACCAAAACGACTTTTTACAAACATAACACCTGCAATAGCAACTACTGCAACTACACCAATCAATAATACTTTGTGCATAGAATGATGTTTTTTCATACGGCTCCTTTTTTTTTAAAATTTTTATGCGAAAAAATAAATTGCAATATCACCATAACACAGTAATTGTTTATCTAGCAATAATATCCCTTAGTTCATGCAGCGCAACAAGATGATCAGGCTTCTTAAATATTCCAGAAGCAATAGCACAATCATCAACTCCTTTTTCAAAAACTGTTTTTATATTATCTTTACAAATTCCACCATCAATACCTATCGAAAACAAAGCATTACTTTTTTTTCGGTAAGCGGTTAATTGTTCTAAACGAAAAATAGATTCTGGCAAAAAAGGCTGTCCAGAAAAACCAGGTTCAACCGACATCAACAAAACTTGATCCATAACTTGCAAAAAAGGAACGATTCTCTCAAGAGGCGTTTTTGGACTTATTGCGATACTTGGTTTGTGTTTTTTTTCTCTTATTATTTTTGCAAACTGATTAACATCAATTTTTGATTCTATGTGAAATGAAACAAGTGAGTCATTTGGCAACACAAAAGCACTATAAAATTGATCTGGATATTCTACCATCAGATGCAACCAAACTGGTTTATTCACTATTTTTGCAATCTTATTTACTACATCAATTGATAAGGCACTGTTGTGAACAAATTTATTATCCATAACATCTAAATGAAAACCTGCGCAATATGGTTGTAGTAATTTTATTTCATCTTCAAGATTTTCTAATGCAACTGACATGAGTGATGGATAGATCTGCACTTTATTTCTCCTTTTTTTATTATTCTTTTCACTATAACACATATTGTTATATGACAAAAACACAGCTCATTTATATAAATTATATGAGTGCAAGAGCATAAAGATTTATCACAAAAAAAATTTATTTTTATACAACCAAAAAACCTTTATAAATAAAGGATTAAATGACAAATTCACACAATAAAAACATAACAAACCTGAGTCTCTTAATGTAAATATGTTTGATTTTTTTATTTTTTTATATATACTCAAGAAAAAACAATAAATATCACGATATTTATACTATCACACGAAGGAGATAATATATGTTTCATAATTTTCGTCCACTCGGCGATCGTGTCTTAATTAAACTCATCGAACAAGAACAAAAAACAACCTCAGGCATCATTATTCCAGACGCCGCGAAAGAGAAGCCGCAAACTGGTAAAGTTGTCGCTGCAGGCCAAGGTCGTATTCTTGAAGGCAAACTCATTCCTCTTGCAGTCAAAGCTGGCGACATTGTCTACGTTGGCAAATATTCAGGCACTGATGCCGGTGAAGATCACCGCATTGTTCGTGAAGATGATATCCTTGGAATTATTGAATAAAAAATTAATAAAGAAGGTAGTATAATCATGTCATCAAAAAGAATCGTATTTGGCGTCGACGCACGTGAAAAAATTCGTAGAGGTGTTGATACTCTTGCCGATGCAGTTAAAGTTACTCTTGGGCCTTTAGGGCGCAACGTTGTCATTGAACGCGCATTTGGCACCCCAACAATCACCAAAGACGGCGTAACCGTTGCAAAAGAAATTACCTTAGAAGATAAATTAGAAAACATGGGCGCTCAGATGGTGCGTGAAGTTGCAAGCAAAACAGCGGATATCGCTGGCGATGGAACAACAACTGCAACCGTTCTTGCGCAAGCAATCTTCAGAGAAGGTAATAAATTTGTTACCGCTGGCGCAAATCCAACTGAACTGAAACGTGGCATTGATAAAGCCGTTGCAGCAGTTGTAGAAACAATCAAACAAAATTCATCTCCTGTTTCTGATAAAAAAGAAATTCAACAAATTGCTACCATTTCTGCAAACTCTGACGATGCAATTGGCGATCTTATTGCACAAGCAATGGAACGCGTTGGTCGCGATGGTGTTATCACCGTTGAAGAAGCACGCGGCATGAAAGATGAACTTGATGTTGTAGAAGGTATGGAATTTGATCGCGGATATCTTTCTCCTTATTTTGTTACCAACCAAGAAAAAATGGAAGCTGTGTTAGAAAATCCATTTTTATTAATTGTTGAAAAAAAAATCACCAACATGAAAAGCTTGTTACCTATCTTGGAACAAGTCGCAAAAGTTGGTCGTTCTTTAGTTATTATTGCTGAAGATGTTGAAGGTGAAGCTCTTGCAACATTAGTAGTAAACAGATTACGCGGTGTATTAAACGTTGCGGCTGTTAAAGCTCCTGGTTTTGGTGACCGCCGGAAAGCAATGCTTGAAGATATCGCAATATTAACAGGCGCAACATTGGTTTCAGAAGGTATTGGTTTAAAACTTGAAACCATTCAAATCACTGATCTTGGTACAGCAAAACGTATTGTACTTACTAAAGATAATTGCACAATCATTGAAGGCTGCGGCAACGTTGAAGCAATCAAAGGACGTGTTGCACAACTACGCACGCAAATTGAAAACTGTAGTTCTGATTACGACAAAGAAAAAATGCAAGAACGTTTAGCAAAACTTGCAGGCGGCGTTGCAGTTATCAAAGTTGGTGCAGCTACAGAAACTGAAATGAAAGAAAAAAAAGATCGCATTGAAGATGCACTACACGCAACACGCGCTGCAGTAGAAGAAGGTATTGTTGCAGGCGGTGGCGTTGCACTCATCCGCGCACAAAATGCTGTTGATGCATTAAAACTTGAAGGTGATCAACAACTTGGTGTACAAATTGTTCGCCGTGCATTAGAAGAACCTCTACGCATTATTTCATCAAATGCTGGTTACGAAGCTTCAGTCATCACAAACAAAGTGAAATCTGAAACAGGCAATATCGGTTTTGATGCTAAAAAAGGTGAATACGTTGATATGGTGAAAGCAGGAATCATTGATCCCGCTAAAGTAACTCGCTCAGCAATTCAATACGCAGCATCAATTGCAGGATTATTACTCACCACAGAAGCTACTGTGTGTGATATCGCAGAAGATAAAAAAGAAAACCCTACCATGCCTAATATGGGCGGTATGGGTGGAATGGGCGGTATGTACTAATTCAGCCTCTTAAATTGAATTAATAAAAAAGACGACTCGCAGAAAAAACTGCAAGTCGTCTTTTTTTATTGAGATTTTCACACGCACACATTAATATACTATATTGGTATACATTCTTTTATAAGAAAGGTAATAGTAATGAATAAAGCAAATCTCTTTCTTTTTTGTATAATACATATGAATGTGATGTCCTGTTCGGCAATGTACAAAAATAATAATCAAAAAACTCTATCTACTTTATTCAAACTTTCAAACAAAAATCCAAACACAGCCCAAGAATTTTACCAACAGACCATTACCAGATTTAATCAACACACTGAAGAATTATACAATGAACTATTTGAAACACAAATAAACACTGCTAATAGAGCTCAAATATGCTCAAAAATAATTACAGAAGATTTAATTCCACTCAACTATAAAATATGTAACATCTTAAAATACATTACTCAGCATAATTTATATCGTAATTCTTACTGCGAACAAACTCATGCTAACCCTGAAGAATCACCAAGAATAAAAATCATCAACTCAGTTATTGATGATCTAAAAAATTTCAATAACATCCTCTTGGATGATACAAGAATCGAATATTATCAGCTCCTTATTAACCGAGTAGCTTACTTTTCAGTCACAGAAAGTCATCATGAAAAAGACTATCAGTTTTTAGAAGCACTCAAAACAATCTCTATAAATAACGAGCTTGATGCTCAAAAATTGGCTATACTACTAAACGCAGAAACATTAAATAGAGAAGAATTAAAAAAAATAAAAAAATGAAGCAAAAAAAAAGAGTATACATCTCATTACTCCCTTTTTTATCATATTTATTCTATCAACAAATAACTGCCTCCGAACATAAGCTTATCCGGGCTCACAATAACAATCATCATCCCTTACATTTTCTTTTTTCAAGCACATTAGATAAAGAAGATATACAAAAAACACAATTACTTCTTACACAAGGCGCTCATCCAAATATCAGATACTATGATAACAACTCATTACTGCATAGCATTATAGAAAAATCAGAAGATCATGACCTAACTTGTACCTTTGCACAGATACTTTGCGAACACAAAGCGGATATCAATGCAAAAAATGATACCAAAGAAACTCCGTTAATACTCGCAATAAAAAAAGGGAATGAGCAACTTGTCAAACTGCTATTAGAACAAGGTGCTGACCCAAATGTTGAAGATGGGTGCGGTGATCATACAATCCATATCGCAATGGAATGGGATACAGAACAAGAAAATCCTTTGTATAAAAAAAGAAAAATCTTGCATAATATTGTAATGCTTCTTTTGCAATACAAAGCTGATCCCAACAAAGCTTATCGCTTTAAACGAGCACGACCGTTACATGCGGCAGTGTTTCACAATGCACCAACAGTCGTCCAAGCGTTACTTTCTTGCGGAGCTCATAAAAATGTTTATGATGAACGAGGATTCACTCCACTGAGCCTTGCAAAAAAATATCAATATACAAATATTATTAATATGTTTTCTATTGATGAAGCAATTAAATCATTTCATCTTATAGCTATTGAAACATCGCCATCGAACACAAACACAGATAAACCTTTTGCAGAAACAACAATCATTGATGAAAACAAAGATAAAAACAAAAAAATTGTTTCTTACCAGCATGCACCACCAACCTTAATAACAGTTGATGAAGAAATTAAATCATTTCACATAATGCTTAAAAAAACGCCATTTACCTTCAACACAGATAAGCCTTTTAATACAAAAACAATTGTCGATGATTATCTTGTAATTGCTATATAATTACACCACTTAACATTATCTACTTTTTTATCTATACTGCACTGCAAAATGCAATAAAATCATTGACATAGAAATACACCTCATAATACATAAAAAAATGAAAATAAAAATAATATTACAGGTAATTACGTTGTTCACGTTTTCATACACTCAATGTATGGAACTCATACAACAATCGAATAAAATCAGACCAAAAATTCTCATTTTAAGTAATCACTTACTTAACAAAATTATTATTAAAAACAAAAATGAATTTAAAGATCATTACTTTGATAATCTCAACAAAAGACTCTCATTGTTACAAAAACTGACAGAACATAAAACAAAAATATGTTTTATCAATATAGAGAAAAATCTTGACTATTGGTTTACTCATAATAAAAAAAGATTCACAGAAATTTTTTATGAAAAATTATTTATTTTTTTAAATTATAACACTGTTATTGCAACACCAAGTTGCTCAAATTCCACAGATCAAAAACACCATGAAATCTTCATAACAAGCTTAATCTTTAATAATTCTTTACTATGCATCACTAATCAACACCCTGTGAAAGACAACGTCAAAAAAATACTCAACGAATTTCTAGGAGTATACAAAGGCGACATTGCAGACAAAAAAGTTAACGCTGCTATACAAAAAATTAAAAAAAATCCAGAAATCACTCAACCAAAATATAAACCAGAAAACAATCAACACACTCTGCCATTAGATCAATCATTTATTACTAAATTTATACAAAATCAAAGACAAACTAATAAATCATTAAGTAATGATGCCTATAAATACAATAAAGCAGGGATGTATAAACTACTATTATTACAGCTGCTCATAGATAATAAAGCAGACGTTACATATATCAACATCAATAACACTCAACAACCACTCCTTACCGATAACAACAAACCCTGCCATTTTTTTTACGATCAATTGTATTTTTTACTCAACTATAACACCTACTCCGAAAGAGAAGTTACCATAAATCGTGTTCTGTATGACCAAACAACTTTTACAACTACCTTACAATTGGACAATTCGTTATTACATATTTCTCTCAAAAAAGCACGCCCTAATACATTAAACACGCTCACAAAATTGCTCGAACTACATGCGCAAACAGCTTATAATGAATTCCTGTATATACCAGAGTACGAACATCCTTTTATAACAGAAAATGAATCTCTCAAATTAGTCAAAAAAGATCACGCCCTCTTTACATCGTTATCGTGCAACACGCAACAATTCATCCTGGATATTACACATAATATTACATAAAAAAAGGGATATAGCAGTGAAACATGCACTAATACTTTTATCTCTTATTACTTCTTTTGTAACACACATAATTGTGGCAATGGAACATGAACCTTTTGTAGAACTACAACAACCTATTAACAACTATACCATTGCGATAGTCGACCTTATAGATAAAGAGATTAATAAAAAATATCACTCCCATACTGCATATCCTGATTACATAAATAATTTTTTAAACAAATTCCAATTAACACAAGAAAACATGCTCGATATAGTGAATTCTGCCAACACAGCATGCGAGGATGACAATACGCAACTCTCCAAAAAACTCATTACTGCATTGCGTAAAAAAAATATTTTATTTAATGAAACAATTACATATTTCATGAATTTTGCTCGTCAAAACTTAGATGACGTTAGTTATAAAACAGTACAAATCATTGATGATCCCCAAAAAAAACAACCCGCGGATCAACTGAATAAGATTGCCCTACCAA
The DNA here is from genome assembly GCA_964636815.1 of uncultured Pseudomonadota bacterium. Classification (GTDB taxonomy): domain Bacteria; phylum Babelota; class Babeliae; order Babelales; family Vermiphilaceae; genus SOIL31. The sequence goes on along the minus strand of CAZWTF010000004.1, from coordinate 37,052 downwards.
TCAAAACATACATAATGCAAACCACACGTAAAGAACAGTGCTTGGAGTATGACATACCTCTTATACACGAACGCACGGTTTGTAGTTTTGCAATACACTCAAAAACTGATACCGCCGCTTCATACAGCTATGATGAAGTATTACATATATGGAATCTGAAAACGGGAAAAGAAAAAATCAAACTTAAAAAATATCCTCCCATTGCTTTTATACAGTTCAATCAAGACGGGTCACGGATAGCAACAATAAGCAATTATACAGGTCAAGATCAAGCCGAAACATCATATATAAGAATACTCAACAGTCAAACAGCAGAACAACTTTATAAAATAAAACAGAATAATTACGTGTATCATTTCAATTTTATGCAAGATGCTCATAATATGCTTGCTATATTTACACTTAAAGAAAACAGTAAAGACAGTCGTCAAGATAGAATTATGTATCTATGGCAATTAAACGATAAAAATGAGTATATCCAAAATGGTTCTTCATTACCATTGCCATGGCGATGCGAAAGATTCGCAGAATTTTTATCAGATACAAAAAAATATGGTGGTTTTATTGATGAAAGCAACGGTAAAATTCTACACATAACAGCAAAAAAAGGCATAGCTTTTCATCTCTGCACTAATGCTATACAAAACCATAACAATATGGGTTCACTGGAAGAAATCAATTCATCAAATCCATACAAAAAATTAACGGAATATGAAAAACAGTTAGTCGCTCAAAAAATAATAAAAAGAAAAACTCAAATCCATAAAAATAGTCCTTTAATGTTGGGACTACAAAGAAAATAAAAAAGCCTCCAGTTTTTAGCTGGAGGCTTTTTATTATTTATATTGATCGTATTTAAGGTATTTACCCTTACATTTTTCAATCGGATATTTACGAGCAGCTTCAATCCGTTTATGAGCGATAGCTTTGCTTAAATCAATATTATGCCGGACACAAAAAGCTAACACTAAAACTGCAACATCAGCAATTTCATCTTCTACATCTTGTCTACGTTTTTCTAACTCTTCATATGATGCAGCACTTTCACACCACAAAAACAGATCCATTACTTCAGCTGCTTCTGAAGCAAGCGCCATGCTTAAGTTTTTTGGACTATGAAACTGTTGCCATTCACGATCTGTGGTAAATTTTTCAACATCATTTTTTAATGATTCTATTGTTGTTGTTGCATCTGACATGCTTAATCCTTTGGAGTTGCTATTGACGCCGCTTGAATTATCTCATTAATGTTTAAAGAGAATATATCAAAACTTTCAAGAATAGTGACAAGATTTGCTTGTTCATATACATGTGCCGTCAAGTTTCTATTTTCTTGGAAAATAAACCATACATCAGAATCAGGAACTATTTTTGCAACTGCTGCTTTTCTAAATATGTCTTTTGGCGATGTTGCTTCTAAACCCTTAACCACCAAAAGAGCTTTCATCACTCTTAACGCTAATTCATAACAAACTTTAAATGCTAAAACCGCTCCCATCTGATCTCTATCATCCTGCATATCACGACGAAAACGCTCAAACATAGCTTGCGCCTTGATAAGTTTACCCAATTCTCCTGCTGACTGTTCCATAATGCAACCTCTTGTTTATATTAATTATTGTTTTTCATTGTGTAAGAAATTCATTACAAACTGACTCCAAGTTTTTCATCCAGCTTTACTCGAGTGCCCAATTAAGAATTGATTATAGAGCATCCACTACAAACTGGCTCCAAGATTCCATACTCTCTTTTTGTGCAATACAATCATCATAAGAAACAAGCTCACCACTTTTAAGCTCTGACTTAACGCTAATTTCAGGGGAATCACCAATCATCAAAAATGCAAATCCAATATGTACTTTACCAACATCATTAGAGTCATCATTAATAATACCAAGTGGTTTTACTGTTATATTACCTGCATAGTTCACTTCTTCATGAAATTCACGCATTGCCCATGCAATTAACGAATTCTCACCCATATCTTCTTGCCTAATATGCCCACCAATACCAAGTGTTAACTTGTTACGCAAACGTGATTCAGATGCATCTGATTTACGCTGCATCAAAAAATATTTACTATCATGGGTAAAAATAAGATAAGGGATAATCTGTTTATATGTTGGATTTATTTCCATCAACGAACGTGAATGAAATTCTTTACGGTGATTAATGATATGCACATAATGATCAAAATCAACCTCTTGTAATCCATGCCATGCATCGCATGTTGCAAACAAATGTGCACGACGCACTACTAATATCTGTTCGTCATGCAATGGTTGATTTTGTTGTTGAGAAGTAACTATTTGTGACATTGTATTCCTTCCTATTATATATTTCAGTATAAATTTAGTGGAAAGATTAGCAAATCATATGCTATGAATGAAAAATGTCATAAAAAATAAAAAGTATAAAGGAGTCGTATATGTTGACGATTAATGAAAGCAAATTTAACACCATGTGGACAGTTGCACGCTATGTTTACGGTCTTGTTCCGATACTCATCGGCGCTGATAAATTCACTTTTTACATTGTTAACTGGAATATCTATGTAAGCCCTTTTACTGCATCATATGTTCCAATCGTTTCTTTGGTTCCTGTTGTTGGCATCATAGAAATTATTGCCGGATTACTTATTTTAACCAAATTTCCACGCTTTGGCGCTTACCTTGTTGCCGCATGGATTGGGATTGTAATCGCCAACTTGTTCATGATTGGCGACATGTATGACATTATTCTGCGCGATATTGCCATCGCATTTGGATATATTATGTTTGGCATGCTCACTGAACTTAAAGAAACTGCCCGTTTCCAATAAATAGCCTTTTTTTAAGAAACATCTAAAATTGTTACATATAAACAATTTTTTTGGGGTTAGAAAAATGAGTTACGATGTTTCAAAAGTTGAAAAAAAATGGCAGCAACGCTGGGCCCAAAACCCCGTAGCAAAAACTAAAAACAGTCACAGCGGAAAAAAGTTTTACTGTCTTGATATGTTTCCATATCCATCAGGCAGCGGCCTACACGTAGGTCACTGGCGTGGATATGTTCTTTCTGATGTCTATACACGTATCAAATGGCTTGAAGGTTACAACATTTTACATCCAATGGGATGGGATGCATTTGGTCTTCCTGCAGAAAATGATGCGATCAAAAAAGGTATACAACCTGCCGAGGGTACTGCAAGTAATATTGCTACCTTCAAAGAACAACTCCAAGACATCGCCGCACTCTATGATTGGGATAAAGAAATCAATACCACTGATCCTGACTATTATAAATGGACACAATGGATCTTTTTGCAAATGTTCAAAGCCGGTCTTGCGTATGAAGCTAACGCTCCAATCAACTGGTGTCCCTCATGCCTAACGGGTCTTGCCAATGAAGAAGTTGTTGATGGCAAATGTGAACGTTGCGGTTCAGAAGTTATCCAACGCGAAATCAGACAGTGGATCTTAAAAATCACCGCATACGCAGAAAAACTGTTAACTGGTCTTGATAAACTTGAGTGGCCAGAAAAAGTAAAATTGATGCAACGTAACTGGATTGGCAAAAGTGAAGGTGCTGTTATAAATTTTACTGTTGAAGCACAAGATGGTTTTTCTATTCCTTTGCCAGTATACACAACCTGTTCAGAAACCATTTTTGGCGTAACATTCCTTGTTATGGCACCAGAACTTGCAATTGTTGATGCTATTACCACTCCAGAAAACAAATCTGCTGTTGATGCTTATAAAACACATATCAACACAATGGCTGCACGTGAACGTATCGCGGATAAAGAAAAAACAGGCGTATTCACAGGAAGTTATGCAATCAATCCTATCAATGGTCAAAAAGTTCCTGTATATCTTTCTAGCTTTGTTATTGCTGATTATGGCACTGGTATCGTGATGGGAGTTCCTGCACATTGTGAACGTGATTTTGATTTTGCTCGCCAATTTGATTTACCAATCAAACAAGTAATCGATGCTCCTGAAGTCAAAGTAAATAATAATGGACAGCTTACTGCAGCATACACTGGCGATGGCATATTAATAAACAGCAATAGTTTTAACGGCATGCCAGCGCAAACAACTGGTAAAAATGCAATTGTTGACCACCTTGTTACACGTAATCTTGCAACAAAAAAAACAAACTATAAATTACGCGATTGGGTATTCTCCCGCCAACGGTATTGGGGTGAACCCATTCCACTCATTCATTGTAAAAAATGTGGAATTGTTCCCGTTCCAGAAGATCAACTTCCAATTACACTACCATACCTTGAACATTATGAACCAACAGGAACAGGTGAATCGCCACTTTCAAAAGTAGCTGATTGGGTAAACGTATCATGCCCACAATGTGATGGCCCTGCACAACGTGAAACAAACACTATGCCACAATGGGCTGGTTCATGCTGGTACTTCTTACGCTACCCAAATCCACAGTTAAAAAATAAACCATGGGATGCTGCTGATATGCAATACTGGCTTCCCGTTGATTTATATGTTGGTGGAATTGAACATGCAATCTTACATTTATTGTACGCACGCTTCTGGGTAAAAGTATTGCATGATTTAGGACATCTACCATTTGATGAACCATTCAAACAACTGTTCAATCAAGGAATGGTACTCAAATATTCAGAAAAATCAGGTCTTGTTGAAAAAATGTCAAAATCAAAAGGGAATGTTGTCAGCCCTGATGACATGGTAAAACAGTACGGTTCTGATGTGCTACGCATGTATATTTTATTCATGGGACCACCTGAACTTGATTGTGAATGGCAAGATAGCAGCATAGAAGGCGTAAAACGTTTTGCACACCGCATGTACGATTTCTTGAGCAAACCTGGCACCATTTTACCACAAGGTCAAACTGAAGCCATTTCTGTAACGCGTCGTCTACATAAACTGTTACAAGCATTCCAAGAACGTATTGATTCATTTAAACCAAACACTGCACTTTCTGCATTCATGGAATGGATTAATGATGCAACACAACAATCAATGCAATTAAGCCAAGATTCAGCTGAAAAAGTAATCATTGTACTTTCTACAATGGCACCACACATGGCAAGTGAACTCTTAGAGCAATTGCTGAATAAGCAATTGCAAAATTGCACATGGCCTCACGCAAATCCAGAATACACGTATGAAAATACGGTAGAAATTATCGTTCAAGTGAATGGTAAATTACGTGCGAATGTTACAGTGGATCGTGGAACTGAACAATCAACAGTTGAACAGTTATCACGCGCTGCAATTGCAAACTGGCTTGCTGAGAAAGAAATTGTGAAAGTGATTTTTGTTAAAGATCGTTTGATTAATTTTGTGGTGAAATAAATATGAATAAAAAAATAATTTTTTTTGTGTTGACACTATTGCCTGCATTATCACATAGCATGGAATGCAATGAAGAGCTGAGTAAACAACTCATACAAATATCTTTCGATAGATATAATAACAATTTAGATAAAGAAAGCAGTTTTTCACAAACACAAGAACTACTTACAAAAGGAGCTAACCCAGACTCTCGTAAATCATTATACGATCCTACTCCATTAATGCTCGCTATTTATCATGAAGACAAAAAATACGCACAGTTATTCATAAACCACAATGCCAACCTTGAAGTAACAGCTCCTTATCCTGGAAAAAAAGGATATGTAACTGCTTTGGAGATGGAACAAACTGGGTGGTTACAAAAAATGGTTGATGAACGTAAGCCCCAGACGAGAAAAAAAAGAAACTATAATTATTAAAACAGTTCATTAACCAATTGATCAATCTGGGCAGAAGTAACCATATCGCCCATATCACGATAAAATTTCTCATCGTATTCACGCGTTTGAACAACCACAGGCATTGTAATTGCATGACCAAGCAACAGTGCCTGTTTTTTTGTATCTAAAGATGCCAAAATTGATCGCAATGCAGTTGCACCACTCACACCAGTTAGCACCGCTTGAATATCTTTTTCATCATTCAATTGCGCTACAATTTTTGTACCAATTTGTGAAATAATTTCTGGATCAATACCAGATGGACGTTGATCAACAACAAGCAGTGAAACATAATATTTACGCATTTCTCGCGCAATCACACCAAAAATGGTTTGCCGTGCTGCTTGTGGATTTAAAAACTTATGCGCTTCTTCAATGGTGATCAACAATTTTTTTGGTTCATCTTCTTTACGCTGAGACCCTAAAAATTTTTCTGTTTTTGCAACGTACTGCGAATGTATGCGACGGGAAATAATATTGGCGATTAATAGATAGACAAATGTGGAAGTATAATTACCAAACTCCACAACAATATTAATTCCTTTGTCTATAAACTCCATCATCTGATCGATAACTTCTACATGCGCACCTTTATGCAATGGCTTAAAAAACGGCAAGCGTTCAATGCGCTTTAATTTTCTGTACAACGCGGCAATTGATTCTGGATGTGCACCAATTGATTGCGCAAACTCTTTTAAGTTTTCACCTTGATTAAGGAGCACATACAACCAATCTTGTTTATATTGCCCTACAATCAAATACGCCGCTTCAATAGCAGTTGAGTGCAAATTCAATTCATCTTGCAAAGACAATATATCTTCCACCTGAATTGAACTATATGATAAAACAATATCCACATCAGGGCTGCCACCACGTCTGCGCGTGGATTCTGGATCTAATGAAAAAATAGACACCCGATCAGAAAACAGTGTTTTAAGGCCTTTAACAAATGATTGATGCTCTGACTCTTTACGCGCCTGCAAACCATATTCACTATGCATATCAAAAATAAGATTGATCGCTTTATCATTTTTTATAAGACCAGCAAGCACTAAACGAGTAAGAAATGTTTTTCCCGTACCAGTTTTACCAAAAATACCATTGCTACGCTCAGTCAATTTTTCAAGATTGATGCATACTGGAGTATCCATATCAAGTGGACAACCAATACTAAAATATTTTTTACTTGCATGCGCTTCGTCGCCAAAAATAAGCGCTACATCCTTTTTATCAGCATCATGCACAGTTGCAAAATGAGATGGAATTGTTTTGACTGGTGATGGCGTATTATCTTTATTCAACATAAGCATTGGTTTTAACACTGCAGTTGCGTAAATATCACGCTGTTTTAATAAAGAATTTAACAATTTCTCTTCTGGCGTTGGTGGGAATAATAAAATATCTGGGTGAGTAACTTCTAAACTTAAATCTGTTATTAATGAAAAAAAGGTATGATGTTTACCTGCTATAGAAACAAACTTACCTGTTTTAATATCTTCTAATGGCATGTCTGGGGAAATGCGAATTACAAGGCCTTCTGTTAAAGAACCGGAAATTATATGACCGATGATCTTTTTCATTATTTTTGCTGTTTTCAAATTTTAAGTTTTTTCAAAAAATATCTTTTCAGCATATTAATTTTTAACATTCAACTCAATATAAGATTAACCCCCAATATTACTAATCCCCAGCTTAACGCCGGGGATTAATTTTAAATCTTATTTTTTCTAAACAACGTCTTGACCTAATAGGACAACCGCACCACTTCTATGAACTTCCATAAACCCTGAGCGGGAAAGTGCAACTGTTTTCTTTTCGCTGTTATCTAATAAAAAAGAAAAATCAGATCCAGGCGCAAGCATCAAAATCATCGGCGCATGCCCAGGCTTAACAAACAACGAACCGGAAACTGTATGCACCTCAATCCATTGCACAACATATTCATATTTACTTTGTGGAGTTACAACTACCAACTTCACGCAGCACCCTCTTGTTGTAACAGTTTTCGAGATTTTTCAATCACTTCTTCGAGAGTTCCAACCAAATAGAATGCCTCTTCAGGAAGATGGTCATAATCACCAGCAATAATTTTTTCAAAATCTTCTATCGCTTTTTCACGCGGCACGTAACGACCTTTCATACCCGTTGCAAATTCAGCCGTAAAGAGCGGTTGCGTTAAGAATTTTTGAATTCGTTTTGCACGCTTCACAACAATTTTATCTTCTTCAGCAAGCTCTTCCATACCTAAAATAGCAATCACGTCTTGCAACTCTTTATACCGTTGCAAAATGTTTTGAATATTGCGTGCAACTTTATAATGACGCTCTCCAATAACATTTTCCTGCAACCCTTTTGAGCTCGAAAGTAATGGGTCTACTGCAGGATAAATACCAAGTTCAACCAGTTTACGAGAAAGAACCGTGCTTGCATCCAAATGAATAAATGTTGTGGCAGTTGCAGGATCGGTAATATCATCAGCAGGAACATATACTGCTTGAATAGACGTAATAGAACCATCAGTTGTACTCGTGATACGCTCTTGAAACGCACCCATTTCTGAAGCAAGCGTTGGTTGATATCCAACAGCAGATGGTAATCTGCCAAGTAACGCAGAAACTTCTGAACCAGCTTGTACAAATCTGAAAATGTTATCAATGAACAGCAGTACGTCTTTTTTTTCTTTATCTCTAAAATATTCAGCCATGGTTAAACCGGTAAGGCCAACACGTAAACGTGCCCCAGGCATTTCACCCATTTGACCAAACACTAATGCCGTTTTATCAAGAACACCAGTACGTTGCATCTCTAACCACAGCTCATTACCTTCACGCGTACGTTCACCAATACCTGTGAAGACAGAAACGCCGCCATGCTCAGTTGCAATATTACGAATAAGTTCTTGTACCAAAACGGTTTTACCAACACCTGCACCACCAAAAAGTCCAATTTTTGAACCCTTAATATATGGGCACATCATGTCGATAACTTTAATTCCAGTCTCTTGAATTTCATTTTTGATTTTAAGTTCAGTAAACAATGGCGCTGATCTGAAAATTTGCCATCTATCAACTGCTTCAATTTCTGGCTTACCATCAATAACATCGCCAAGGACGTTAAAAACGCGCCCCAAAACATTATCACCCACTGGAACTTTAATAGGGGCTCCAGTATCAATAACTTCTAAGCCACGCGTAATGTTATAAATGTTTTCTATCGCAATACAACGCACAACACCATCACCAAGCTGTTGCGCAACTTCTATGCTCGCTTTTTTTTGGAGTTCACTATGTTTTGTGGGAAAGAGAATTTGCAACTCATTCAAAATGTCAGGAGTTGATTCGGAAGGGAATTGCACATCCACAATTGTGCCTGTAATAGCAAGGACATAGCCATTTTTGGTCGGTACTGTTGTACTATTTTTTTCTATATTCTGAAATTGATTCATTCTGATGAACCTTGTGCATAAATAATTATTAATTCTACGTATTATTTAAGCTAAACTATGTGCCATGGTTTGTAAAGAAAGCCCTCTACAATTCACTATTTATCTCTAGACCACCTATTGCGTACCGGGCAAAAATCGAATAGCACAGATAATCCTATACAACATAATATAACCGGAACGGCGCATATCATTCCATATCCCTCTAAAATTTTTTCATTGACTATGCGATTATTATTTTCACTTATAGCTCTTTGCCATTGCTGTCTACGAGCTTTTAGATGTTTTCCCCAATCTTCATCTTTAGGCATTGAAATATAAGGCCTATAGTCTATCTCATTATTATATATACCTTGATACATACCAAAGTTTGTACCACAAAAAATTCCTGCGCACACAATCAATTTCAGCACATTATTATTCATCAGTTTTCTCGTATAATACCTTTTACTATTTATTTCCAAACTGCTCATGGTACGATGCACGTGCATCTATTGAACACACCATAGCAGTAATATATACCACACCCACCACACAACACATTCCACAGTCTCGACACCCTAGATCTTCGTCATCGCTTAGCGGTTTTTTTGCAGAAGCATCTTTTTGATATATGCCTTTTTGTTGTTGCTCTCCACGACTATTGGAACGTTTTTGCAAACCACCTTTGCTGTCCATGGCAAAGCTCATATTGCAAAACATTCCTGCGCACATTACAAGCTTCAACCAAGTATTATTCATCAATTTTTTCATAAAAATACCTTTTTAAAACCTAACTTTTTTAAAAATTACTTAAAAAAATCCCACATGCTAATAAACCAGAACAGCAAGCAATCTTTATCATATCTTGAATAAACCTACCATCTCTGCTTGCCTGACACTCTTCTTCAAAACGTATCCTGTCTTCTTTTCCTTTTCGCTCATCATCAAGTCGTAATTGTTCAATTATTGTATTTACATCCAATGAAATACTGCCAATATCAAGCCGTGCATTATATTGATCAATCACAAACACTTTAGCTTTCATGTAAGTTCTACTACACAAACGTACCACTTCTTTTAATTGAGCTTCAGTACATTCTATCGGCACAATAAAATCAGATGTATGCAAATTCAAAGGTTGGTAAGTTGTATTTATATGTGGATCTTTTTTCATCGCAACATGAGCTGCATAATCATATTTACCTTGTACATAATATTTTCCATCTTTCGATTTTGTAAGATCACCGGCTTCAAATTTATTTAATAATCTTATTCTGCTGAACATTACACCATCAATATTAGACTCAATACCATCTTGCCCAATGACTCGATACGTAGAATAATTACCATTATCATGCTCTACATAAAGATTCGTTTGTGAAATATTAATTATTGTATGATCTTTATCCATAGCAAAGCTCATGTTACAAAAAATCCCTGCGCACAGAATCACCTTAAGTACGTTGTTATTCATTAACCTTTTCATATAAAATCCCTTTTTCAAAACTAATTTTTTTATTTAAACCGTTAAGAGAATAACATAAAAAAAGAGCCTTGAAATTATCCAAAGCCCTCTGTTTTTCTAACCAATTAAGAAATTATGCAACCTGTATCATCTGCAACATAATGATTATGTGCATTGTAACCATATCCATAATTCTGTCTTACCTGAGGTCTAATAGAGCCCTCAATGTCTAATGCAATGCTACGTGAAACATCTATAATATCAAGTCGATGACCATATCCATCAAGTATAAAGACTTTTTTTTCTTTTTCGTCTATCAATCTTATCAATCCTGCTAATTGCGATCTGGTGAATTGTACTGGTACAAGATCTGGATCCAAAACATTCTTATTTTTTGCTACAATGCTCAAACTATAATCAGCTCCAGCCTTCACGTAATATTGCTGATTTTGCAATACAAGATAACAACATTTAAACTTTATTGCTGATTCGATTTTACTCTGAGTTGAACTTTTAACCTCAAAATAAGATCCGAATTCATTAATTTTTCGATATTGTACAACATGCTTATCATTACCATAATAACTATATGCTGTATAATCATGTTCAATATAAAGTTGCTTTTGTGGCATACGAAGAACTATCTGCTGTGGGACACAAACGACTGCTTGCTCTTTTTCCATACCAAAATTTGTACCACAAAAAATTCCTGTACACAGAACCAACTTCAGCACAATATGATTCATCAACTTTTCCATGCAATACCTTCTTATTTAAAAAACTAATTATCTTGCTTAAATAGCTGATAAGATAACATAAAAAACATAAATCTAAAAAAAAAGAGCCTTGAATTATTCAAGACTCTCTGCTTTCTTAACCAATCAAGAGATTATACAACCTCTACGCTTACTTTTTTGCAAGCTCACTATTATTTGTTTCTTTTTTAACAACATCATCTTTCAACTCTCTCACCATCTCTTCTATATCAAAAGCAACAGACTCAATATCAAGTCGAAAATTATATTCATCAAGCACAAAAAGATTATATTGCTTCCCGTCTTTGTAGTGCACTTTTCCATCTTTAATCTCTATCAAATCTATCAATCCGTTTCTTACCTCTATCAATCGTACCACTTCTTTTAATTGATCATTGGTACATTGTAGTGGTGCAAGATAAGAGTTTTCCAAATTTAAATCAATACGCTCTATCCCTCCTTTTTTTAAAGCAACACTGATTGCATAATTGAAATCACCTTGCACGCAATATTTCTGATTGTTGAAGGTAAGAAAATGACCTTTATTAAATCTTTTAGACGATCTTATGATGCTCTCTGTTGAATCTTCAACATTAGAATAACTACCATCTTGATTAATCCTTTGAAAAACATCACAATACTCTACATAAAGTTTGTTTTGTACTACACCGGATATTGCTTGCTCTTTTTCCATACCAAAACTTGTACCGCAAAAAATTCCTGTGCATACAACGAGCTTCATCATATTGTTCTTCATCAACTTCTCCATACAATATCCTTTTTTTTAAACTTCTTTGCGACATGTGTATCTTTATTTTAAAATCATCAGAAGATAACATAATCTGAACCTGGACTCAAATAAAGGATTAACTCTATGAAAAACACTCATTTTGACTATGAACAAAGTTGCCTGGTGAACAAAGAAACCCTAGAGCCACTACAAACACAGCTGCAACATGAGATTGAAAACATAAGCCAAGCTCGTGCGCATCATTATGATAATGATTATACATCAATCAATCTTCCATTTGATGAAGAACTAATCACAACAATTCAAGAGACAGTTAAAACAACAAAAAGGCATCAACCTACGACGCTCGTTGTCATTGGCATTGGTGGATCAAATCTAGGCACTATGGCTGTTCTTGAAGCCCTACGGGGTAAATTTTACAATGAACATCATGAAGTCAGTGTTTATTTTGTAGATACGGTAGACACTGACACTGTTGATGACATTGCACATCTAGTTGAACGGGAACTGGAAAAAGGTGACAATATTATTATCAATGTCATTAGCAAATCAGGCACCACGACCGAAACTATCGCTAATTTTGAAATCTTTCTTGAAATACTCAAAAGTCATCGTCCCTACAATTATCACCACTTTGTGGTCGCAACAACAGATGAGGATTCTGCATTATGGAAACTCGCAGAACAAGAAGAATTTATACATCTTGCCATTCCAAAAAACGTTGGTGGACGTTATTCTGTATTCTCTGCCGTTGGACTGTTTCCTCTCTGTTTTTTAGATATTGATATTGAAACATTATGCGCAGGAGCGCAAAGTGGATTTTTCATGGGTATAGAAAAACAGCTGAGTAATAATCCTGCTGCTATGAGCGCTGCGCTCATCGACACACATTACAAGCATGGCAATATTATTCACGATACATTCTTATTTTCTGTTGCATTAAACAATCTTGGTGCATGGTACCGTCAACTTTCAGCCGAAAGTGTTGGCAAAGCGTATAATAGAGAAAAAGAACGAATTAATACTGGTGTTTTACCAACTGTTTCTATCGGCAGCACTGACTTGCATTCTGTTGCACAACTCTATTTAGCAGGACCATATAACAGATTCACCACATTCATTTTTATTGGCAACACAACAACAGATTTATATTTACCTGAGTTCCCGGAATTTGAATCTCTTGTTCCTCATATTCAAGGTAAGACATTAACAACAATTATGGATGCGATTTTAGAAGGAACAAGACGAGCGTATCACAATGATAAACGTCCCTTTGTTTCTTGTATGATACCTGAAAAATCTGCCTATTATATCGGCCAATTTATGCAGATTAAAATGATAGAAATTATGTATCTTGGTTATTTATTGAATGTTAATCCTTTTGATCAGCCGCAAGTGGAGGATTACAAAAGGGAAACAAAAAAGATATTGAGCAGTGAGTAAAGATAGTTTTCTTTTATGCGCTCGTCCTGAACTTGTTGAAGGATATCTTCCAGCGCTAATTTAAAAATAAATAAAACAAAAAACTAATCTCCAGCTTAACGCCGGAGACCTAAACCTTCACTTCGTTACGGTGATTCTTTGCAAAGGGGTTTTGCAACCCCTCTGCACTCGTGCACAAACGTTCCCTTTGATCCCTACGAGTTATAGGCTTCGGTCGCCATCAGTTGATGGCGATGTGATCCATGTCGTTTTGAGAAAAACGCCAGAATCACCCCGATAACTCGCACATGTACTTATTTTAGTTTACGCTCAAAGATATCCTTCAACAAGTTCAGGACGAGCGCAATATTGAGGTTCTTCTCTTCAAACAAATATTAAAACGTAATTTTAATAAAAAACGAAGCGCACCCTGCAGCCAACAAATTACTAATCAATGAAAGAATAAAAAAATGCACAACAGGGAATTGTCGCCAAAAACTGATAATTGCAAAAAACAAGCATTGTAAAACAGATAAAATGCCACCTAAAATTAATGCCGCATCAAGGGCATTATAAACACTTGGCATGCCGCCACCAATAAATTTCCACTCAAAAAAATTTATCAAAAGAACAGATACAAAAACAAAATAAAGAACAATCGAAAAAGCATACGATCCAATTGTTAAAAATAATGCGGGCAACATTCGCAAGCGGCCCATCAGCATAAAAAAGAACCATGAAAAAATAAGTCCTAAAGTTAACTGATAAGAGCCCCATGTCATCATCCACAAAAGCTCATCAACAAAAAAAGTAACCATTCGCATTAACATATATTTATCCTATCTATTTTTATACTTTCAAATAATAAAAAACGTTAGTATCTTATAACAAATTTAACTCAAAAAAAGGAACATTCCGTGTATAACACACTTAAAACATACCTCATTTTTTTTACTTTGTTATGTATACAACAATCTTTATGTGAAAATACAATACCAGCCCCTATTTACAACACTACTATAACCCCACAAATTGAACTTCATCCGCAAATTGAACTTCATCCGCAAATTGAACTTCATCCGCAAATTGAACTTCATCCGCAAATTAATATCGCTAATTCTTCCGCTTTCAGCGTCAAAATCAGCGATATTACTTTACAATGCATTCAAAAAATTAAATCTGTCGCAACACCAGAAAATTACCACTTACTCAAAAACAATCTCAAAAATGCTTTGTGGGAATACCGCTATCATATTACTGGCACAACCATTATAGGGTCATACAGCATTATCAGTGCACTATTATTTACTGATTATTACCACATGCTCCACAACACAACATGGGCACGCTGGAAACAAGAATGTTCATTTGAATGCTTATGCACTATGTCACAAAAAGATTTAACACATGAACTTTTGTGCGCAATTAACAAACAATATTATGATAAAAATAAGCCTACCAACTTTGCACATCCTTTGATGATATTTATTCATGCTATTGAAACAGAAATTAAAAGATACAAACGGTATCTGATGATTGCCAATACAATCAAAAAATTACGCCTAACAACTGTTTTTCCAACAAGTGATACAAAAATCAATGAGGTTACCCAGCTACTTGAACGCATTCTTTTTATCAAACATCTTTTTTTATCATGGTTGGCGGAATATAATATAGCTAATAATCAAATAAATTAGCTTGCACAAAGGCCTCTTTATGCTCAATAAAAATTTTTTACTATTGCTCACCTTTTTATCAACGTACACATATGCCACACAAAACCCTGGCAATAATCCAATATTTAATAATAATCCAAACATAGCTAATCCAACCTATAATACCAACATTAATCCACAGTTCATCACCAATACAACATCAACAATTAATGCAATTGGCGTACAAATGAAAGATGTTGCATTTACAATGCTGCAAAAAGCGCAAGAAGTATTCACCAAAGAAAATTACAACAGCGTAAACAATGCTCTCAAAACATTGCTATGGAAATATCGTTACAAGATTGCAGCAGGCACAATTATAACAGCCTATAGCAGCATATATATATTCTTATTACATGATTATTATTATCTTAAAGACACACAACGCTGGTCATGCTGGAAATCAGATTACAGCTTTGAACATTTATGCGCAACACCACATACAGAGCTGACACAAGAACTGATACGTTCAATTGGCGAATACCATTACAACAGAAAAAACCCAAATGATGCATCACACCCTCTAATCACTTTTATCGCAACTATTGAAACCGAAGTAAAAACCTGCAAACGGTATCTCAAAATTGCTGGTACAATCAAAAAACTGCATCTAACTAACATTTTCCCTATCAATGATGCAAAAATAGGTGAGACCAAAAGATTCCTTGAGCGATGCCTTTTTGTAAAGCACCTGTTTCTATCTTGGCTGACTGAGCGTAATCTTATTAACAAATCCAGAAAAAAACTCCCTCTTAAAACGCCCAAACTTACGATTCAATCGCCATATTACCCCCAAAAGCGCTGTTTATAGCAATATTGACAGTTTGTCATAATCTGCTAGAATTGTGGTATATATAACAGCCTTTTAAGCCTTATTTTATACTAAATTAGGGGGTATAAATGAAGTTCTTGTCAAAAAAACGACCATTTCTTGCACAAAATTTACTCTTTGCTACCATGCTATTCTCAGCATTTTCACTTGTTGCTGATGTTGCATTCACCGAACCTCTTACTCACGTAGCAACACTTGGACAGACTATATTTTTGGTAAAAGACGCAAAAAACAAACAATTTGTCTTAAAATATAATACTAAAATCAATTACTGTAACCCAACAGCAGAACCATCTATTCATGAAATGCTTGGTGCAAAAATTGGTCTTGCTGCAAATATTAACATTAATGATGTTGCAATTTTTCCTGCATATGACACGTCTTTACAATCTATTGATACGTATCCTCATCTCACTAAAACATTACACACCGTTGTACCAGGCAAAGAAATTGGAAACAGTACAATGTCTTGTTATTTAAATCTTTACGGCGCTTTAACAAGCAGACAAAATTTACATAGCCTTACACTCCATAAAGATCTTTGTAAAATTTCAGCGCTTGATATTTTTACATCAAATATTGATCGCCATAACTATAATCTCTCTTTTGATGAAATTAACAATGAATACCATGCATTTGATATGGATTATATTTTTTATAATATCTACGATATTCCCAACAATGATAACACAACCTATATTCCTAAAAATGTAACAGCGCTCATTCAATTTTTTGCAAAACCTCTTTCTCTCTTTCTTGCTACCAACGTATATCATTTTTTGAAAGAGATAGATCCGCAACAATTATCATATAATGAAATTGATGCACTCAAAATAATCAATACAACACTAGAACAGCTCCAAGCAGCATATCCTCCAAAAAAACTGTATGCAGAATGGATGAGCATAGCACAACAAGCACATTACAGTTATAGCAATGAAAAACAACAATGCATCCGCTACCTTATCGCATATAATCATGTTGAAATCACTAAAATACGTGCGCAACTTAATCGCATTATTTCTGATAATAGTTATACATCCCAGATGCACCACCTGAAATATATGACTACTATTGCGTGGCAAAACACATCTCTCAAATTATGTGCATTCCGCATCATGCTCAACAATTATCAACTCGCATAAAATAGATCTTACAAACTTCCAACAGATAAAAAATTGGACAACGCAAAAGTCAATCGCGTGCCCAATAATTTTTGCATAGTTGCACCTAATGTAAATGATCTATACGGTGAAAAATATTCGTCAAACTCACGGTTATTATTCATAATACGATCTACACAATGCTCACCCAATGCTGCTGCAAATGGCAAACCACACGCACCTGCAATGTAATACACTGATGACATCTGCTTATCAAAACCTGCTATGGGAAACACATCTTTACTAATACCAATAAGTCCCGGCCACATATATTCAAAATCAATGGTAACTGATGGAAATTTTTTATGAAAATAATGCATCAACTGCTTTGCAACACGACTGTTATTATGTGATTCATTTCCATACGTATACAATACATCTGAGCCCCCTAGCATTAACCGATTATCCCCCGTAATACGATAATACTGATACACCATATCAGTATCCCACACCATAAACGGTTCGCCTGGAAAAATCTGTTTAATCTGGCCATCAGAAAGCGGTGCAGACATCATTAAAAAAGTTTGTACATGATAGACGCTATCCCACAACAATGATGCTGCCGGTTCAAAACGATCAGTACACACAACAATATGATCTGCTTTGATTCTTGCATGTGGTGTTGTAACACTATTGTCTGCAATAGATATTGCTGGTGTTTCTTCATATATCTGCACACCCGATTCTTGTAAAATCTTTTTCATACCAGAACAGTATTGATAAGCGTGAATACCAAATGTACCTCCATATGATATTCCACCCTTATAGCCGTCAGACCCAATAACATTTTGCACACCTTCATGTGTATATAACACACTTTCATAGCCAGCCTCTTGGCGACTGCTATACTCTTTTTGAATGTCATTTTTAAACGCACGTGCGCTATTTGCAAGAATTAATGTATCTTGTTTTTGATAATCACAATCAATCTGATAATTTTTTATATTACTTTCAATAATATCAACACCTGACCCAATCAACTTCCACAATTTTTTGCCCGTATCTTCACCAAAGCAACGCATCAACTCAAACAGTGATAACTCTGAATCTGGTGTGATAAATCCTGAACTTTTTCCTGATGCACCTCCGCCACAAAAGTTTTTTTCTATCACAACAACTTTGCAGCCTTTTTTCTGAAACTCTTGTGCTGCAGTTAGTCCTGCCATGCCACCACCAACAACAACAATCTCTGTAGAAATATCATGCATTAACGGCGCTGTGGCACTGTTTTTATTGAGATACCAAAAAACCTGATCTTGTGGAATACTCTTTATTATCTTCATTACTTTTTTCCTTTTTTAATATTATGATGATGCCAATTGCATCTTGGTAAATTATTTCTCATCCATACTAAAAAAAGGGTATTAAATGCAAAAACAAATTGTATGTATAAGCACTCTCTTCTACACAATAATCAGTTATGCTGCGCAAACCCCTATTCCACATATTGTGTATAATACCAAAAACAGTCTTCATGCATTAGAAGCAAAACTGACAGAAAAATTTAGCCCTCAAAGTAAATGCCCAAAAATAGATGATGCACTCTCTCACCAATCCCCTGAAGTTACTCGTATACATTCTCGTGACTATTTAAACAACTTAGATCAATGTCCCAGCACAATGCTTGCAGCAATCAATAACAACTTCGCAATGGCATTGTATCCAAATAGATACAGCAGAACATACCTACCATTCATGCTTGATAATGTAAGCACAACGTTTGCAGCAACTGAGTCTGTTATCGCGATGAACAATCTTACACAATGCAAACCAAATTATGCAATTTCATTAGCTGAAAGTTATTCATTTGCTGGACACAATCAAGGCAATAACGGTGATGTATATGCTCCAATCCCAATAGCATCAGCATATGCGTTAGAAGAACATAAAGATACCATTCAGCACATTCTTATTATTGATGAAAACATCACAACAAACACAGCCGAATATTATTTTAGCAACGGTAATGGATCTATTTTTTTTCCAAAAAATAATACTGAACTATCTACACTCTTTAACAACAAAATTATAATCCAAAATCAAATTCCAGATGGATTATGGGATTTCTTACATAACCCTGACAATACAATCGATTTAGCATTTTATAATATCAATATAGATGACGTTGAACCAATAAATGGCATAAAACCTGAAGATGCAAAAGAACGAATTTTAAAAATTTGGTCTCTTTTATCCCACTCCATCCCAACAATATTTATCCTTTCGGGTGATAAAATCAATCACGAAAAGGCAACATTCTCTCTGATTAAATACATTGATAAAGCAGCTCGAAAAATTGCAACTCCCAAGTCTACGGATGAAATCTTACAATCTTATATCAAACCATTATCAGATCTATCATCATTATCTTCAGATGAAATTGATCAAGAATGGGAACAAATCAAACAAGAGATTATTAAAGCACAATTAGAAGCTGGCATTCAACGAATAGACAAGTTTATGGACTATTTAAAAAACAAATGTCATTTCCCCATTCCAACAGAGCCATTAACAAATGATTCGCTCAACCACTCAAATTATTCCCAATCTTCATCTGAGTCTTGCAGTGATCTTGAACAAGAACGGCGAAGACTTAAAAAACAACTTGAGTACGACTATTCTTCATCAAAATCTGAAAGTGATTATGAAGCAGCAGAAACTTCTTCTACCGATGAACAATGAAATACACAATCAATGCACTCATCATACTCACATCATGGTGCACATACGCTGAAAAAAGAGAGTTTGTAGAACTCCATTACAAAGCAAAACCTATTCTTGCAACCACCAGCCTTTGTCTTGGAACATATCTGTTGCATGACGCCATAAAAACAACCATTGCTTTGCAAGACATAGAACAACAGAATAGTGGAAAAATTGTTGCGCTCAATACTTTTATTGCTACAGGATTTATTGTTTTTGGAACATATTTAGCAAAACAATATATAGCAAGCGACGAATCTGAAAAAGACAAGTAAACCAAGACAAAAAAAAGGCTGTGCATATTTTGCACAGCCTTTTTAATCACTTATTATTATGTTTTAACCAATCCACCAGCACCGGAAATACTACCAAGAACATACTTCACATCATCATCACCGAATCGTAAACCAACACCCACAAACGCGTTAGCGTTCTGTTTACTGACAAAGTCATCAGCACCAAACGTGAAGTAAATATTGCGCATCAAGAACATTCTATTTAACCATTTGAGGTGAGGACGTTTATCTTGATGAAATTTATTTGGCCCTCGACGATTAAACCCACGGAAATCAAAACCTTCAAACGTTGTCACCCAACGGAATTTATCAGTTTTAAATGGAAACTCATAATCAGCTCCCATTCCTGCAAAGCCATCAATCATACCAACACGCAAAGCCATGTCGCCAAATATTTTACCAAACTGTAAACCAATTCGCACTCCATTACGTTCAAAACGTAACTCTTCTCGTCTATAATTTGTTTTTAATTGATCATCAAATGGCAACGTATTTGCATACTCACTATCAGATAACAGTCTTGGTCGTTCATCAGGAGTAATAGGTGCAGTTGGATTAACTGCTATAGGATTATTTAGTTTTGCTGTATCAATATACTGAAGATCATCATTGGTGTAAGTGAGCTGCCTATCTGTACGATACGCAAAACCTTTTTCCGAGCTTGCTATTTGCACCACATAGAAATGTTCTTCGTTTGGATGAATACGCACATCAAAGTACCCTTTTGAATCTTCGTAGCGATAGTTTTCCGCTGGACGATGCATGGTTTCAAAATGCGTATCAAATGTAATTTGCATACGGTCAAGTTTACTTACATAATTTTTGAATCCTGAAACCGCAACTTTAATATCACGATACGTTTCATCTTCATTAACCAATTTGCCAAGTAAACCTTTTCCTTCATCGATTTTTTCAGCAACAGAACTTACACTACGCAACCCATCACGCGCTTGTGCTGCAGCATCTTCAAGTGCACTCGTTGTTGTTTCAACATGCATTGCTATGCGTCCAAAATCACGATCAAACACGGTTGCAATTTTTTCAATACTTTCTTGGAATGCAGGAAACACATTGTGTTCTAATCTGTCAGACAAGGTACGCACGTTGGTACCAATTTCTAAGAATGCGTCTATATTATCTTCATTACGTGCAAATGATTTTTCAATGATGTTTGTTACACTTGAAAATTTCTCTGCAGCATTTTCGATATTACTTACAAAAGATTTAATCTGATCCATTCCCTGCGGTCCACCCAAAGCATCTTTAAATGATTCACTCACTTCACGAACATTATGAGCTATCACTTTTACTTCACGGAAAATATCATCAAGATCAACAGGTTCTACACCAGATTTTTGGAGAGATTCTCCTTCATGCAACTCTCGCAACAGTTGATCACCAGGAAGAAGATCAATATATTTTGGCCCTAAAAGACCATCTTGACGGACAAGGGCGTACGCATTTTGAAATAAAGGATAATCAGACGAAACCATTATTTCAGCTTCGGCTTGCGTTTGAGGCCCTTCAAGAAGTTTAATACTTTCTACCCACCCTACTTTTACACCAGCAATTTTAACAGCTGCTTTACGTGTTAATCCAGAAATATCACGGAAATACAACATATATTTTGTGTATTTTGAACGGTCAAAACGGAATGCTCCAATTTTAAAACCCATGTACCCAAAAATGGCAAGTGCTATTAAAACAAAGATTCCAACACGCGTCTCTATTTTAGCTTGCAAACTCATTCCTTTTTACTATCACAACCAATATAATTTTTTTATTGCAACGTCATACGCAAGAGTATCACCTTGCAAACGTTTATTTCTTTCTAATATTGCGTACACACATTGTGTTACTTCACCAACTTTACCATGCACCAAAACCGAAAAATAACATGGTGCAAATTTGGCACTTAGCATTGAGTCTATATGTTTAGGCAAAGTCCGCAACTCTTTCCCATACACTGGCATCAATATTGTTTTCCAATCTTGTTGCCAACTTGTTTGCTCTTTAAAATTTTTCACCCATGCTGCAGATTGCTCTTTTCTTTGTTTTATATCATCAACTTCCACGCGTGGCAATCCCAACAAACCATTTATTGAATCTGAAAAGAGCCACGGTTCAAGCTTATTGGAACTAGACCATACCGTAAAAATATCTGTTAAATAAAGAGTATCTTGTTTTTTTTGTGTTGGAGGTTGATAGAAAAGCGTATCTTTAAATTGACTAAATTCTTTATGCGTAATCAGCTCTGTTGCATCATTAAATGGAAATTTTACATCTTTAATAATTTTTTCTAATGCAGGAAACAGATCTGAACTTTTGGTCAGTTTTTCAATTGACTTGCACAGCTCTTGCATAATCGCCTTCCAACCTTGTTGATCAGTTCCCTTAAATGCACCTTTATCAAAATCAATACTATCATTTAAATTAATTTTACCTTCTTCACACATCAGGCATACTTTTATTTGACCATCAACACCATCGATATTTTCTTTTAAATCAAACTGTTGCCAACGATTTAACGTTGGTAAAATACGTGCTAAAAATTCCGCATCTTCAGATACACTTTGCTTATTTTCATCTTTTTTTTGCTCTTTTGGCTTCTCAACCAAAGCTAACTGTGCAATGGCAACTTGAACCCCACCAAGCGCTAACATTTTTGCTTTTTCACGCGCTGCAATCATGTATGAAAATGGTAAATAAAAAGAACCACGATGCCCTACATACGTGACAATCATCATTGCTGCCCCTACAACAAGCAATGTGAAAATCATGATGTAACCTGTCTTCACTAAAGCTTCGTCAGGCTGAGCCTCTATCGAATTTGATGAATTGCTTACAGCGCTCATCCTGAACTTGTTGAAGGATATCTTCGAGCGCCCTAAAAAATATTGCTTACAATTAATTTTCATTTTCTACACTCGAATACCAAATCTTTTCCATACCTCATTCACTGTATTTTCATTCTTTTCTGCTTGATACATAATTTTTCCTGTCGTTCGATCGGCAAGTGTAATTATTTTTTTGGTAGTCTGCTGATTACCTTGAACAACTCCAGGCGCAAAAGGAACCTGATCTACAGGTTGCTCTTCTTTATCATCTTTTTTTGGTTTTTCAGGCTCTTTTTTATCTTCTTTCTTAACTTTAATTGGAGAAAAATCAGTAGAAATTTCGCACACAATTGTAAATTCTTTTTCTTTCTTCTCTTGCAAATCCCACAAAACTAACTTCATCTCTACGCTATATGGAATTCGTGGAAATTCTGACTTCTCTTTATTCTCTGTATTCTCTTTTTTCTGCTCACTTACCCATTCATTTTGGGTTTTGTACTCGTATTCCTTCTTAGTTTCTTGAGCGCCCTCTGAAGCTTTAGCAGAAGAGGGTTTTAAAATACGAGCCGTAAATGTTACCGTACATCTTTTGATACCACCGATCACTTCATACGGGGTAACATTTTTATATTTTTCTAAATCAAGTTCCATACTTTCTTGTCTAAATAATGCGTATGAATCTTTTTTATTTTCTTCTGGTTTAAGCGTATATTGCACACGAACAACTTTTGGTTTTACTACTCCAACATCCTTACCAACGTATACAACCAAAGGATTGTTGGTAACAAACGAAAGCGTATCTAATTGCCCATTTTTGTTGGTGCTATAAAAAATTTTTTCTATTGGTTTTGGCGTTTCTTTTGCAGGAGCTTTTTGACCTTGCCCATCTTCTTTTTTATCTTCAGCTTGTTTATCCGCCACAGCTTTAGCGGAAGAGGATTCTTCAGCTTGCTTGGGTATAAATGCGCCCAATAAATCTTTTTCTAACTGATTTTCAACCACCCCAATACGCACAGAGAGATCAATAACTGTATCAACAGAAGTTTGAACACGCGAACTCTGAAACAAAACAGCAAATAAAACTCCAGCAACCAATGATGCTATCAATGTTGCAATAATAAGTTCAATTAACATAAATCCTTGTTTCATGATTTCTTCTGCTCAGGTTGTTTGTACACAAATGTTATTAACTGTTCGTTCTTTTTTCTTTCCAGTTCCGTCCAAGAAATATTGACTAATTCTTTGTGCAAACCTTGCACTGATGCAAGCGATGATTTTGAATCAACACCCTTTTCAAGAGAATAAGTTACTGATGGACCAAAATCAATGGCAGGTTGATCTAGTGAAAACGTTTGTGCATTAGGATCCTGTTTTTGCCGCGCTTGCAGCAATACATTTTTACCAAGCAATATATAATTAAATTCTTTAGAATAACGATCAACGCGTTGAATCACAGTACTCAATATAATAATCATTGGTGTAAAAACTAATGCCGCAATCGACATTGCAAGCACTGTTTCAATCAACGTAAAGCCGTTACCGTTATGGTTTTTGAAATGTATCATATGTTTTAAAAAGCGCAGTAAAAGGATTAAGCACTAATGAAAATTGTCGTGGTTGATCATCTTGTAAATCTTGTGTATCAACACCATTAATCACCACATTTTGCACCATTCCTTCAGGGACAATATAAAACCACATTGTTGCTGTTTTACTCCGTGCAAACTTTGTCATCATATCAAAACCTTCAATAAAAAACTGTTTGATCTGAAATTGAGGAACAATACTGATTTCTGTATCTTCCACTGAATTTTCAATCGGTTTAAAAACAATTTCTCCTGCACGGTCTTTATCTCCTGAATCCGTAGCTAATGAAATTATCTTTTTTCCCACATCAACAGTAATCCGTTGTATTTTGTGCGTCATCAAAGCTTGCTGCCAACCATATTGCACCAAAGTGTTAAACCGCGCTATAAACGCTTCCCGTTCATAGCGCGGTGTTTTTCGACCAATATTAGGCATAATGACTGCACCAATCACACCGATAATTGCAATCACTATCATCAACTCAAGCAAAGAAAAACCACTATTACATTTCCGCTCGTCCTGAGTGTTTTTGTCTTCAAAAATGTATCGAAGGATGCGACCCAACAATAACTTTTTATTTTTGCACCCTTTAGCCCCAATTTTCATTTCATTCCAATCGGGGTCCCCATCGAAAGAAACTGAAGATGGGGTTAAGCGAACGGTGGGTATAGTCTTATTCAAGGAGTTATTCCTTTTTTGATGGCTCTTCCCAAACACTAATCCATTCATCTTTTGGAGAACCTTGACCATTAGGTCCCCATGAATACAATTCGTATGGATGCTTAGCACCTTGAGTTATTTTATATTTAAAATCTTGTCCCCAAGGATCTGCTGGAACTTCATCTTTTTCTATATACGGACCTTCCCAACCAGTAACATTTGCTGGTTTTTTAATAAGGTCTTTCAATTTTGTAGGGAGTTGATGCGTTTCGCGTTGATATTCAGCAATCGCATTTTTAAAACTTTTCAATGATGCAGCTGCTGTTCTTTTTTGTGATTTTTTGTACGCATTGTTCAATGCAGGGCCAACCATTGCCATAACAAGACCAAGAATCATAACAGCAATCATAATTTCCATTAAAGAAAAACCTGGGCGTGCGTATCGTGTTCGCGTATCTTTTTGTGCCATCGTCATCATAAAAAACTCCTTTGAAATAATATTTACTATCCAATATTTTGAATTTGTTGCATCATTGGCATTGCAATCGCTAGTACAATAAAACCAACAATAACTGCCATTACAACCAACATAATCGGTGAAATTAAACCAGTCATTGTATCAATGAGCTCAACATATTCTTTTTCATAGTTATCAGCAACAGTTAACAGCATCTTATCCAACTGCCCACTTTGTTCTCCCGTTCTAATCAAATAAATTGCAATCGGTGGAAATATTTTTGTTTGTTGCAAATACTCTGCTATTTTACCCTCTTTAACAATATTATCACGTGCGGTACGCAACGCAGATGCCAAAACACGATTATCAATAACACTCACCACAATATCAAGCGCATCGGCAATATTTACACCACCTTCAAGAAGTAATCCAAGCGTATAACTGAATTGTACTACTGCATTAGTTTTTGAAAGATATTTAACTAAAGGTAACTTAAGTTTAAGTTGATCGTATTGCCTGCCTCCAGCTGGTGTTGCTTTCCAAAATTTAAATAAAGCTACTACTGCAACAATACCAATAATAACAATATAAAAATAACTAATCATGAAATTAGAGAGAGACAGAATAAACTGTGTTGGGCCTGGCAATTCCTGTTTTTGTGATGCAAAGTTTTTTGCCATTTGTGGCACCACTTTCATCACCAACACAGCCACAACACCAACCGCAACAACCAACTGAATAATTGGTTGTTGCATAGCACTTTTTACTTTTTTACCAATCGTTTCTCTACGCTCCAAATAAACAGTTAAGCGTTCAAGAATAGTATCCAATTTACCTGTTGCTTCACCTGCACGAACAAGCTGAACATATATTTTTTCAAATACTTTGGGGTATTTAGCAAGCGCATCTGCAAGCGATATACCTTCTTTTATATCATCTTTAATACGTACAAGCATTGTTTTAACGCCACCTTCAAACTGCTCGATCAATGTTTCAACTGCTTGTAAGATAGGGACGCCTGATTTAAGTAAAATAGCTAACTGTTTTGTAAAAATAATTTTATCTTTAACGGTGACTTTTTTTTCGAATAAACGTTTAAAAAAACCGCCGGTAGAAACTCCACCAGACAGTTCAATTTTGATAGGAAACAACCCCTGTTTTGTTAACTGCTCTCGCAAGGCCTCTGCTGATGGCGCATCAATAACGCCGCTAACTTTTTTACCCTGCTTTGAAAAAGCTTCATACGTATATAACGCCATAAACTTTACCCCAATTTGCGCTCTGCTTCAATTTGGGGACCCCCAAAACAATTGAAGACAATTATTGATCAAATTACTATATGTATGATACCATTAAAACCTGATCCGAGGTTATTTATTAATTTTATACGGAGTCAAATCATGATACATTATTTTATCATACTTTTTATCGTAAGCATTATCTCCAGTCATAGTATAAATGCACATGCTTTTCAAGAAAAAGATAGTATGTTGCACAGCCAAGACCATCTTATTGTAGCAATACAAAAAGAATTGAGAACTCCAGAATATAGAAAAGAAGTGTTACCACACAACTTTTCACATCTTTCTCACCTGATTGCGCATGGTGCCAACAGCAATCAACCACCTGCATATTTACGTTCTATCGTAAAACTATTTTCTAACATGTTAAAAGGTTCACATTACGTCAATGCATATGCTTTTTCAGAACTGCTTGAAACATTACCTAATCAAACAGTTCCTTATTTTTCATTCATCAAATCACGTGCATACATCACTGATTCAGCATTGTATGATGCAACATTCGTTGATCGCTTTCAGTCAACGGTTAACAATATGCTCTATGCAAAATTCAGCAGCGAATATGATTCATTCAGACAAGATCCTAATCTTTTCTTAGAAAAAATTAGTAGCAATATTGTTGCTATAGCAGAGGAAGAGATTGTACAAGAGCAGTTACGTCAAGGGATTATCAGATTTTGTGAAATCGCTTTAAGCAAATTGGTATGGGACCCTACTGCACGTGAAGAAACGTGGCAGATAACTAAAAAAATAGCTGAACAGCTGGTAGCGTTTTTAGAACATAATATTATTGATGATATCAATGATTTAGATGATTTGCACTGGACTCTATTGAATCGCTACTGCTACTTCTTAGAACTCACCGCAGCAGATATGCCTTCATCATTTTATCAAAGCGTAAGAAATGATCTTCGTTCAAACGGAGACAACATTATTCTTTTTGCACTCAAAGAACAAGATGACTTTATTGAACCAAAACTTTCTTACATGCAACGTACATTAATGGCTGCTGAAGCTACTGGGTATCGACATAAAACAAGAGTATAAATTTTAAAAATAAGCTATAAGATATATGCAAATTCGTGATAAACGGATTTGCATATGTTATTAGAATGGAAAACAGATGGAATTACAACCACCACAATCGTCTCTTTCAACAATAATCTCTCAAGAACCAAAAGATAAAAAATTCAATGAAACGCTACTGGATATCAGCAAAAAAATAAGCGATGCTGATGAAAAAAAAATACAATCCAACAAAGAACTTAAAGAACAATTATTAGCTCTCAACACGAAATTTGATAACGCTTCAAACCCTCTTATAATTAACGGAAAAGCACTCAAAGATATAGAAGAATTACAACAACAGAACACGCAACTATTGCAACGTATAACAACACTATCAAACAATCATCAATGTTTTATTACAACAAACAATCAAGATCGTAAATGGTTTGGCTTGGTAGGTATCTGTACCGCTCTTGGATTAAGTATCAATTTTATAATGTTTGCGTATTTATGGTACTATACCCATAAATAATAATTTTTTACTGTTAACATCTTCAAATTTTATATTTAATCACTAAAAAAAAGTTATAACCCATGGAATCATCAACCCCGCCAATCGTACCAACAATAGTCATAACACAACCAGATGGCATACAAAAAACTATCAATAAAACTCTGCCTTTGCATATGCAAAAATCAAACTTTGAACAACGATTCAACTCATTCAAAGAAGAGCTATTATTATGCCAAAATCAATTCGACTTATGTAAAACAGAGCTGTTATCATGCCACAATAAAATGAAGGAAAAGCATAAAAAGATAAACCTATTGACCAAAGCGCTCACAGGATTTATTGAAGATCAAGGTAGGATAAATCAAAACACAAAAAAACAAATAATGTCTTTTGATTCAGAGCAACTCCAACTCAACGAATTAATCAAAGTAATTGCAGAAACAGCTACCAGCTTAGAAGAAAGAATAAAAACAACTGAACAAAACATTTTAGAACTCTCGCAATCAAGCTCAGATCAAAAAAATGCAATTGATAAACTTGGCACAGAACAAACACTCAGCGAATTGATTAAAACGCTCACAGAATTAGAGACAAAATCTCAAGAAAGAATAGAAAAAAGCGAAGATAATGTTTCATCATTACAGACAATAATCCGATTGCATCAAGAAACAATTGCGCAACAAAATCAATCAATTGCCAAAATCACAAAGTGGCTCTATGCTTCCACCGCTTCAAGTGCAATTTTATTCATTGGGCTATGGTACTACTCTCGCAAATAATTCTTTATGATAAATCAGATTGCGCAATGGCTTCTAAATACATATCCAAACTATATTCAACAGCTGCAATGATGACTGTATAGAATTGATTAAAATCATCCGTGTTTCGGGCTTGTTCAATTGCTGCAATATATTCAGGGCGTTGTTCTTTTTTGATAATTGCCAATGGATATCCATGTTGTAAAAGTAATAAATTCATAAGTAGTCGAGCAGTCCTCCCATTCCCATCAACAAAAGGATGAATAGTAACCAGTTTATAATGTGCAAGCGCTGCGACAATTACTGAATGATCTTTTGCTTCCTGTAACCATGAAATAAAATCAACCATCAAAAAAGGCACTTTTGCGTAATTAGGAAACACTGTTTGAGAACCAGTAACCTTTACCATTACTTTACGTAAAACACCTGCATGCATATCATCTATTTTTTGTAACACTATTTTATGAATAGCAAGAATGTCATCAAGCGCCAAATCTGCCTGTTTTTTACGTGCAAGATCGATGATAAAATCAATCGCTTGTGCATGATTAATTGCTTCAAGATGCTCACGAACCGTTTTTCCTGCAATAGTAATACCTTTTTCTACAACCATCGCTGTTTCACTAAAAGACAGAGTATTTCCTTCTATTGCATTCGAAGTATACGTAAATTCTACTGCAAGCCACTCTTGAAGATTATTTACTAATGCTGAAGGTAAAGGGCGAAATGCATCTAATTTTTTCTTTTTTTCATCTATGCGTTTCAGAGCTTCTTCTATTCTTGCCATAAGCTATTTTCCTTATTAAGGCTACTTATTATGATACTTTACAGAATATCAACCTATAACCTCGAATAGCAAGCTATTTTACCCTCTCTAAGGCCTTTTTGGCACCCCTTTTGACAAACTGAATTGTTTTACATAAAATTATAGTAAGAATCGCAATTTTTATATAGATATAAATATTTCACTATTTTTTTCTTTTTAGGGGATATCGTTATGAAAAAACATCAATTATATCACGTTTTAACACTCTTAGTTGCTCTCCAAAGCCCTATTGCTCTTTTAGGTAATAAAGATATTAATCTTGACCAAGTATCGGTCAATGTTCATTTGGATAACTTTGATGGTTTAGGTGAAGCATTAGGTGATGGCACTAAAGAGATCGTAAAAGAAGTTGTTACAGGGGTTGTTACCAGCACTGCAGAAGCTTTTGCTCAAGCAGGGAATGATAAAAAATTTGGTAAAAACTTAGAAACCGGTCTTACCGGTATGACTCAGCAAACAGCTGATGCTTTTAAAAATGCAATGAACAACAAAAACATTGGAAACTCTCTCAAAGATGGTCTTACAAGTGGTGCTACACAAGCAACTGACGCCTTTAGAGATGCAATGAATGATACAAATCTCAAAAATAGCATCAAAGATGGTGCTGACGCTTGGGCATCTAATGTTGGGCAAGCAGCACAAGGTGCGCAACAAGGTCTCGAACGAGAAGTTTGGCCATCTGTAACACAAATGACCAATCAAGGCTTAGCTTCAATTTTTAACCTGCAAAACGCTATACAAATAGTCGGGCCGTATGCATTTGGTGCCGTAGTATCTATATCTGCAACATATGGAACAAAATTATGCTGGCAACTTCTTGAAAAACGCCTTCTTAATCCAAAACCAGCAATTTTATTACCTGGCTCAAAAGTTGGTCGCTGGGACAGAGTTAACCGTTGGAAATCTGGATATCAATCTCCTGCAATGATCTTTGATGAACAAGTTAAAGATCGTCTGATAGAAATTGAAGAAAAAACAAAAAACATTCGTGATCATATTTATAACGGTAAAAAAGCAACCTATGACAACTTGCTTCTTTATGGCAAACCCGGTACTGGTAAAACATTATTTGCACAAATCTTAGCGGATAAAACCAACATGGATTTCTTACCTGTTACTGCAGGTTCATTATTACAATCTGGTGTTGAAGGTATTAAATACGTCAATGAATTGGTTGATATAGCTAATCGTAGTAAGTATGGCGCAATTATTTTTGTTGATGAAGCCGATGCACTCTTTGTAAATAGAGATAGCCTCGACCCTTCATCTGATCATTACAAAGTACTGAACCACATTTTAGCACTTACGGGTAATGGTAGTGATAAATTTATGTTAATTGCTGCAACAAACCATGCGTATGTTATGGATGAAGCAATGGGTCGCCGCTTTCAAGACCGTGTGTTAATGCCATTGCCAAATGCAATAACACGTACAAACTTGTTCGATCTTTATAATAAGAATGTTCTCTTAAACACAAAAAATAATAGTGTAGCATTTGTTAAAGCCGCTCAAGCACTACTTACTCCAGCACAAATTAACAATATGGTAGAACAAACAGATGGTTTATCACATGCTGAAATAAAAGACGCTGTACATGCGATGCATAAAAAAGCACTTGCAACCAAAACTGGTATTATCACCATCACACACATCAACAATAGTATTAAGCAAGCTGTTGAAAAACATGAGGCGCTTGAAGCTGATAAGTTAGAGCGTGAGCAACACACAAAATAACTGCTCACATTTTTATACGCAATAATTAAAAGAAAGAGGTTTGCACATCAATGCAAACCTCTTTCTTTTAATTCAAATGTTTTTCATAAATTTTTTGATATAAAAGATACATAAAAATTGCGGCGATTGAACCACCAAGTATCTTTTTAATTCGAGAATAAAACACAGCATTTTGTTGATTTTTTTGTTCTTTCTGTTGTTGTAATTTTCTCTGCTGCAAGAACTCATCATTATATTTTTTTTGATTTTTTATGATATCATTTTTTTTACAGGCTTTTGGCCCGTGTTCACAAAAATAGGAAAGTGTCTTTTGTTCAATAATCTTTTTTTCCAGTAACTCATACATATCTTCTTCAACGTACGATGCTATTTGACCAAAAAATATTTCCATAAGAACTTTCGTATCTATATTTCTGGGATTTTCGCCTAACTTTACTTGAAAAACAATATCCTGTTCATCTATTTTTTTGGTACATGAAAAAAGAACATCCCCTTGTTTTTTAAACTGATCTTTACCTGTCAAAAAATACTGTAAAGGAATAACTTTTAAAAAAGGAATTGTATAACGGTCTTTAACAGAACATACCCGTACGTCTCTAGCAAAGGGCAATAAATCAAAAATACTTGCTCGAAAGTCCTCTGTTTTGTAACCACAATTAATAAAACAAGGACTATTCTCTACAGGCTCTAGATTAAATTGTTCCAAATACTCCATGCGTTGCTTACCCACATAATACAAGTCACGTGCATCCGAGTTAAAATGAACAAAAATTTCAACCGGCTTATTTGATTGCTCACTTCCAATAACTGAGGGCACAAAACTAATTAAAAAAAGAACAGTTAAAAAACGATATTTCATATTAATTCCGCTGTATTATAAAGTTTTTGGTACAACAGATACGCAATAATTGCAGCAATTGAACCACCAAAAAGTGTCTTCTTAATTTTAGAATACAACACAGCTTTTTCTTGAGCTTGTTGCTCTTTCTGTTTTTTCTCTTCTTCGTTTTTTTTACGACTTGCATCAGCCTTTTCTTGTAATTTTTTACTATCTAGCTCAACTTTATATGATAATGCTCCATGCTTAAATGAACCGCTATTATAACGATAGCCTTGAACGTAATCAATAATTGCGTTCTTTTGTAATTCATCCCTATCGCTAGTAATATGCTGTGCGTTGCTATTGCAAAATTGTGTAATAATTTTTTGTGCATCTATATTACTTAAATCTTCCCCTAATTTTACCTCAAAAAAAATCTCATCTTCTTCTATTTTTTCAGTAAATTTAAAAAGAATATCACCCTTATTTTTAAATTGCTCAGTATCAGTCAAAAAATAACGTAAAGGAATAATATTCTGAGGGTGTAGCGTCTTAAAGTTTTCAGTAATTTTTTGCAGACGAGTACTATTTGAAAGTAGCCGATATTGCTTATAATCATCTTCTGTATTCATATTTGATGACTGAATAATAGAATCCAACATATCATCAAGATTTGTGCGTAAATCTTTTGACCTATATTCACAATTGATAAAACAAGGACTATTAGCTGCAGGCTTCTGCTTCAAATACTCCACTCTTTTTTCGCCCACATAATACAAGTCACGTGCATCCGAGCTAAAATGAACAAAAATTTCAACCGGTTTATTCAGCAGATTATAAATCTTTTGCTCAGGTATAACTATTGGCTGCTCACTGCCTACAATCGAAGGCATAAAATTAGTTAAAAAAAGAACAGTTAAAAAACGATATTTCATATTAATTCCACTGTATTATAAAGTTTTTGATACAAAAGATACGCAATAATTGCAGCAATTGAAAACCCAAATAATTTTCTAATTCGAGAATA
Source organism: uncultured Pseudomonadota bacterium (assembly GCA_964636815.1). Lineage (GTDB taxonomy): Bacteria > Babelota > Babeliae > Babelales > Vermiphilaceae > SOIL31. Next base: position 3,224 of record CAZWTF010000004.1, on the reverse strand, counting down.
AAACAGGGCAGTTTGCATTGCTTTGTGATCTTGTCGTATTTTTTCTTTTACTTCTTCTCCAAAATACCCATTAATTCCTTGGGCATATTTATGCCGAAAACGCTCCATCTTTCCGTGTGCCCACTCGATTTTCTCCCAACCACCCTTACCTTCTATTTGGCGTATGACATCATCACTGCACAGCTCTTTTTCAACTTCATATGGATCTCTCCACGACAACATATCACTTTTTTTATCAAAATAGCTTCCGAGCGCACATTGAGGTATTTCTTTAAACTCATTCAACAAGTCTTGAGGTGTCTTATTATTAAAATCTGTACCTAATACTATCCTAAACTTATTTTTCTCTTCTGCACTTTGATTTGAACAAGACAGTAATTCAACATCACATTGCTTAAAAGAACTGCTATTATTTTGTTGTTTACCGCTATTATCTAAAAAATATTTAAATGGTATAAAAGTAATTCGCTCAATAAGTTTGCTTTGTGAATTCTGCTGGTAAGACACACCTATAAGAGGCTCATTGTAAGCACATTGTATACCATAATCCTTATTCAAAAAATCGATATATTCTTTTTGACAATATCGTAATGGATTATTCTGTAATGCAGTAATTGCCGCTTTAAAAACAATTACTCCATCATCTTTTTCACTACCCATAGCTAAACCAACATAGCCACCTAAAACCGCTATCGCGAACAATATATTTTTCATAATATTTCAATCTCTTAAATACACAAATTGTAATAGATCACAATATAATCATATCCTGATAAACAAATTTGCACAACTCAGCTATTTTCATTTACAACAACAATCATTTTCCTGTATTCTTAAATCATGTTTATTCGCGTCAAACTCCTTAATGGATTACCTGAACCTCTCTGGTACGCCGTACCACAAAACCTTGCAAATAAGTCTTTATCAGGCCTTATTGTACAGGTACCCGTGCGCAATCGCATCATTCCTGCATTGGTGATTGATGAGTACAAAAACAAACCACACAATCTTGCATTTGAACTAAAAGAAATTCATGGCCTTGAGCCACTCCCTGCAGATGAGCATTATCAAAGTTTTTTACAAAAACTGGGTGAATATTATTTGATTGAGGCAATCTATTTTATTAAGCGCATTCATCATTTTCTTGCTAACAAAAAAGAGAATGAAATTATTCTTGCACTAGAAAATAAAATTCATTCAGCAGAAAGCACCGTTACACTCACTGACGAACAACAAAAAGTGTGTAATTATATTGCTCCAAACATTGGTAACAGCAAGTATTGTCCCGTGCTTTTGCACGGGGTAACTGGATCAGGAAAAACAGAGGTCTATAAACATCTTTTTCTACAAGCTCTGCAACAAAATAAAACTAGTTTACTGCTACTACCAGAAGTCACTCTCGCAATAGCGTTTGAAAATAGATTAAAGCACGAGCTGCCAAACATGCCTATTTATGGGTTTCATTCAGGAAAAACACCCAAAGAAAAAAATGCTGTATGGAACAATTTAAAAAATAAAACGCCAATGATTTTAATTGGTGTACATTTGCCAATACTGTTACCCATTCCCAATCTTGGTTTTATTGTTGTTGATGAAGAACATGAAGTTGGATATCAAGAAAAAAAACATCCAAAAATTAACAGCAAAGAAGCTGCAATTATTCGTGCACAGCTTGCTGGTATTCCTATTTTACTTGGTTCTGCAACACCATCACTACAAACATTACACAATGTTAAAACAAAAAAATGGGCGTTCTTTCAGCTCAAAAAAAGATTTTCTGGGACGTTACCAACCGTTAAAGTTGTTTCTCTGACCGAAAACAAAAATAGAAAACAGTTTTGGGTCAGCAAAGAGTTAGAGTATGAAATTAAAAACCGATTAGCAAAAAATGAACAGACTATTATTTTTATCAATCGGCGTGGTTTTAGCTTTTTTGTGCAGTGCAAACAATGTACCTTTATTTTTTCATGCGTTGACTGCTCTGTTAGCTTAACATTACATGAAGACAACCGCCTTGTATGTCATTATTGCGGCATTTCACAAACATTACCTGCTGCATGCTCTGAATGTAAAAGTAGTGCAGATACATTCATAAAAAAAGGTATCGGTACTCAACAAGTTGTAACATTGCTACAAAAAATGTTCCCAAACGCAAACATTGCACGTGCTGATTTGGATACAACTGCCAAGAAAAAAGTATGGCAACAAACCATCACTGACATGATGGAAAACAAAATCAATATATTAGTTGGCACACAAACAATTACTAAAGGGTTTCATTTTCCTCACGTAACATTGGTTGGTGTGCTATGGGCAGATTTGCAACTCAGTTTTCCAATCTACAATGCCGCTGAAACTGCACTGCAACAACTTATTCAAGTTTCGGGCCGTGCGGGCAGAAATCATGAACAAAGTACTGTTATTATTCAAACAATGGCAGATCATGAACTATTTAAATACTTAAATGAAACGGATTATCTCCAATTTTATGCGGCAGAAACAAGTATACGTGATGAATTACAATATCCGCCAATAGCAAAATTTGCAGAACTAGAATTGAAACATGTTAATGAACAAAAATTGGAACAAGACGCATATCATATCATTGATACTCTTTATGCATATGTAAAACAGCATGAGTTACCTCTTACTATTCTTGGTCCTGCAAAACCTCCCGTTTCAAAAATAAAAGCTATACATAGTCGTAAGATTTATATTAAAAGTGAGAGTTTTATGTATATTGCAAGGGTGTATCAAGAGATTAAGCACAAAAATTATAGTAGTTCGATTTATTTTACACCTAATCCGCTTACATGATTTTTTACTAAGATCTTTTAATCTCCAGCTGAACGCCGGAGACCTCAATTTTCGCTTTACTCAAATTGTTTTTTGCGAAAGGGTCTTGTCACCCTTCCGCGCCATGGACACAAACAGTTCCTTTTGATCCCTATCGAGATAAAAACCCTCTGACAGTCGCTAACAAACTTCGCTCTGCTCAGTTGTGTTATCGAGAAGCCCATGTCGCTTAGAAGCGCCAGAGCTTCGGTTTATCTCGACATGTACTAATACCAAATTTAGATTTAATAAAATAAGTACATGTGCGAGTTATCGGGGTGATTTTGGCGTTTTTCTCAAAACGACATGGATCACATCGCCATCAACCGATGGCGACCTAAGCCTATAACTCGTAGGGATCAAAAGGAACTGTTTGCGTGCGAGTGCAG